>NZ_JBLLLQ010000019.1:0-101450 GCF_047737915.1 Lysinibacillus sp. NPDC056185 | reverse complement strand
GACAACCATATCAATTTCTTCTGCTTTCACACGACCTCTACCCGCCATCCTCGCAATAATATTGTTATTTCGATCTTGGGCTACAACTACAGCAACTTTCTGATTTGAAATTCCTCGTTTTTCATCCTTTTCTGCTCTTTTTTTTGGTTTACGATGTGTAAATCTACGACCTTTTAAAGATTCACGAAAGAAAGTCTCATCACTTTCAATAATGCCAGATAATTGATTGAAGCTGTGACTTCCTAAAGCATTTAAAATCTTATGTCTCCAATAAAATGCGGTAGATATATGAATTTCTAAAGAGTCTGAAATCTTCGGTAATGTAACACCGTTTATCATCATTTTAATGTATTTAATCCATTTTTCCGGATAACGCGAACCTGAAAAAGGCGTATTTGTCATATCATTAAATGTTTTTCCACAATCCTTACATAAATATCTTTGTCTAGAACGATATTTACCGTTACGTTTTACGGCAGTACCACCACAATGAAGACAACCTAAACTAGACGAAAAGCGAGACTCCTTGATCTTAGGAAGTAATTCTTCCATTTTATTTTCCTCTTTTGGATATAGATCTTGTTTCATTGCCTTAAATAAGGCTAATTGGTCTGCTTTCCCTAATTCTCCAACTGCTTCATATACATATCTCCACATTATTGAACGCCTCCTGAAAATGCATTATATTCAATTCAATATTTTCAAGATAGCAACAATCTATACGAAAACGGCCTTAATATTAAAACGACTGTTGTAATTCAGTTTATGATAGTGAGAGCATATAACAAACAAAAATGACTACTCATCACAAAAGTAGTCATTTTTATTTGTTATTTAAAATTGTAAATCCGCATTTCCCTGATGCTTCATCGTATTGAGTTTTCGTCGTATAAACCATTCTGCAACGAATAAATTGGGCACCCAACATAACCAAGCGATTATAGAGTAGCTAAGATTAAAATGTTCAAATCCAAATAGTACAGTAAACAAGACTAGCCAAATTCTTAAAGTGACAGCTGCAAAGGTTAAAGAATAATTTCTGATCATCCACTTTTGATGATTAAGAACTTTTTTATGTTTAATTTTAGCCAGAGCTTGAAATGCTGTTATCAGCCAAAATATAGCTAAGAAACCAAACCCCAGCTGAGACATTAACCCCCCAGTAGCATAAAAGGCTAAATAAAGCCCCGAAACACTGCCAAATAATATGCCTATCATATAAATTTTACCCATCGTACGATGACGTTTAATATTTTTATCTCTAAACCTTGAAAATAATGTAAAGGGACCAATGACTAAAGCCACTATAGCAAATACGATATGCAAATAAAGCATTATGTACCAATATGAACTCAATGTAGAATTTAACATAAGCTTCAGTTTAACAAACCCTGCTTGATGCGCATCCATGAAGAGATATTGAACAGCGGAATAACAAGATATTAAAATAGCTAAACAAATAAATATAAGCCAAGTTTTTTTATGCATCTTTCTACCTCCTAAAATTTTATTTAGTTTTTTCTCAATTCCCCTTCTTCTTCCATAAAAGAATTTCCTCACTACTTTATGCTGTTTGATTTGAGCATATTTTATTTTTTATAGTTTTTTCTTTCCTGTTTATACTGTAACATTTAATTTCATAATATCCTCTTTCCACCTAATAAGTGGTAAAAATATGTGTGTAAGAGGTTTTATATTTTAAATAAAACAACCATAGCCACTAAGATAGTATAAATATCTAAAGCTGGCTTCGACACTTAAGTAACGATATTTTACATAAATAAAAAAACTACTAGGCTCTGATTTGTTCAGTCACCTAATAGGTCAATTAATTATACAACATAAAAGCTAGTCAAATTCTAGCCCTTGCTCCCAGATAGCTCCTCCATAGCCTTATGTAATTTCTTTATATATCATTCTTTGATCGCTTTTTTCTTTAGCTACATTGTACTATTATATTACTCAACTAATTCAACAGTAAGTGTAGTAACGGCCATTGGTGCTGTACCTTGTACTTTTCCGTCATAACCGACTTTTACTTTATCACCAACCTTAAATGTTTCGTCGGGATTCTTTGCAAGATATACATAAACAATTCCATAAACCGCATTATTTTCTGATTCAGTTACATATACTACGGCTTTCCGATCGTTTATCATCTCTTCAATCACCCCTATAAAGGTTGCTTTAACTTCACTTTTACACATAAACAACAAACTGCAGCATAGCAGAACTATAACTAGCAAACTAAATGCCTTTTTCAACATATATTCCCCCTAAATCTTACGTTTGTCCTTTTGATTAATAATACCTCATTTCAAGCAAATGTTTCCATCCACTATTGAAATCCCGCATTTTTTCCGGATTCAAATAAAAAAATGTCTGTGTTATGTTTATTTTCGACGCATGGCATATAGAGCTAATGAAAAGGATCTGGACGTGTGCCTGTTAGCTTTTTTCTCCACAGAAAATGAAGTAACAAATACAAAAAACCACCCATTTCTGAGCGGTCTACTGTCATCATATTTCTATTACCATTCCCCAATGTCTTGATTTACGTTTGTTTAATTTTAAGGGGAATTCTAAATCCTAAAGCTATAGCTGCACCTATACAGCTAGATAGACATCCTATTATCAAATATATTGAAAGCGGTGATTCACCAATTAGAACAGAAGCTATCCCTCCAATTACCGGAAATAAAGCTACCATGTACCCGCTTTTGGCAGCACCAATTCTTTCAACAAGTTTTAAATAAAATAGCCATGCTAGGAAAGATGCGATCAATGTTAAGTACAGTAAAGCAGATATGTATGTTATTGATGTAGGAATGATGATCTTTTGTCCCTGTGACAATACAATTATAGACATTAAAATACTTCCTACAGCGAAACCAATAGCATTCGAATAAATAGGATCAATCTTTACTCTGGCATTCCTTGCAGAACTTACATCACCAATTGCTGTAAGCACTGTACCTAAAAGTGCAATCATTATGCCTTTTAAAACAGATAAGCTAGAAAAATTACTTAAAGAAGGATAAATGAGAACACAAACACCAAACACCCCTAGTAGCCCTCCCAATAATACACGAGGATGTAGTTGCTCTTTTAAGAAAATACGAAGAGCTAGCGGCGTCAATATCACTTTTAATGAAAAGATTAATGTTACAATTGCTGCTGAGCTTAATATTGTTGCGTAATATAGGCATAAATAACTTAAAGCAAAATTACAAATGCCAAACACAATGATAAAGGGTATATCTTTCTTTGTAGGTACCCCTTTCGGCTTAAGAAACAATACTAGGGCAATAAATAAAAATGCAGTAATAACTAGCCGATAAGTCAAAGATAATTCTAAGCTTACTGGCGTTCCTTGAATTTTCACTGCAATAAAATTAAGCCCCCACACTATTAAACAAAATACATACATTAGATTTGTCACTTTATTTACTATACCTTCTGTCGTTCTTTAATTAACGAAATATCTAAGGAGAATATCCTGTGGCTAGGAAGGAATTCTCTCCTCTTGAAATCATCGCCTAATATATAGTATCATCGCCTATCAAGTTTGTAAAAAGGTTTTTCCATAACCTTCCTCTAAAAGCCCAAGCTTAAAATTAATGAGTACCTGGGTTTCTTTTGCGCAATGGTAGAATTCTTTTCTATACACTACAAGCACTAGTTAATTTTCAATTTGTAAATAACAGGGCGCATATCACGTTTTAATGAGCGCTTAGTCATTGTCTTTTAGTTTTAAATAAGCCAAACTACTTTTATAACTGTAATTTCATACTTATTGTTCTTAAACTAAATCCCATTTTTTCGTATAGCTTAATAGCATTATTCCCTGCGTAAGCACTAAGTCTAACTTCAGAGTATCCTTCCCTCCTCAATTGTTCAATGGCAATATTCATTAATTCTTTGGAAATACCTCTACCTCTATATGTCTCTTTTACAAATAGCTCATAAATAAACCCGTTTAATTGTTCCGTAAATTGGTCTTTATTTTCCCCAATTAAGATCCATCCCATTAACTCATTATTCTCGGTTGCTATCAAATAGTAGCATCCTTTTTTAAGAAGAGGTTCTATTAAGTTTAAAACTTTTTCATTTGTTGCTCTTACTCCGCCCAGTGTACCATCAAATAAAGCTTGTGGTGAAAGAGCTATTATTTCTTCTAGTTCTAAGTTGTTCGGCTTTCTAATTTCCATTTATAATACCTCGTTTCTCAATCTCATATTTAGCTTATTATCAATATACCAATCTTTCATTATAATACCATTTAACTTGTCTTTATTTAAGCAATCAATCGTGATTCACTACTAAGCCTAGAACACGATCTGTAGTAAGTTCTTAGTTTCACAGCACTGTTAAATGCTTTGCTTTTATAATAACCCGTTGGCAACTTCAAAGTTGATTTAACTTCGAAGTGAGGTCGATCAATGTTTACTATCCATTCACCGCCTCATGTTTTCTTACAATAGCCCCTACTTACTGTTAGGATGGAGAATGCTTGATATTTCAAGGTTGATGAATGTTTCCTAAAATCAAACTTTGTAAAGCAATACTTTTACTTATTTTGATTTCTCTTCCTCTCCCGTTTTGAAAAGCTTTTCCCTACTTTGTTGATTGCAAAAAGGTACCAGAAAGTAAAACACTGACTTCATTCAAAATATTGGATGGAGCAGTGTTTTTTTGCGTAATCGACACATCACATTTTTAAGGAAAATTTCTAAAAAAAACCATGTATTGAACAAAAACCTATTTACAAAATTAAACAATCATTGTACAGTTGGTTACACAAGTATACAACCATACAATCAACATGAGCAAAACTGAGGCAAAGAAAGGAGTGTTCTTGTTGAAACCTATATTAGATGAATCATTACCCATCTTTCAGCAAATTGCACAAATCGTAATAAACGACATTGTTGAAGGACACTTAAAAGAAGGCGAACAAGTTCCATCTGAAAATGAACTATCAAATTTTTATAACATCAACAGAGCAACTGTAAGAAAAGGACTACAGACTTTGGTTGATGAAGAAATCATTTATAAAAAACGTGGAATTGGGATGTTTGTAATGGAAGGAGCGAAAACAAAATTGTTAGACGAAAGGAAAAAACAGTATCGAAATGAATATATAGTGCCACTGCTAGAAGAAGCAAAGCGATTGGGAATGAGTGTTGAGACAGTAATGAAATTAATAAAAGAGGAGGAGAAAAAATGATTCAGGTTGAGAATGTTACCTATGGATACGGTGAGGAACCAATACTTAAAAATTTTTCTTTCAAAGAAAATGAAAATGGTATTACCGCAGTATGGGGACGAAATGGGGCTGGAAAAACGACACTGATGAAACTGCTTGCTGGGCATGACAAGCCAAACAAAGGAATTGTTGAGATCATGGGAACGGCTCCCTATAATCGTGCAGAAGCTGCTCAATATGTTTGTTATATGCAAGAGGATCATCCATTTAGTTCCATCTGGACTGTTAAGGATTCTTTGCGATTTGGACAGTATTATTATTCCAATTGGGATATGGATCTAGCTAATCGACTCTTAAAGATCTTTAGGCTGGATGAAAAGAAGAAGATTTCAAAGTTATCAAAAGGGATGAAATCCGCTTTGCAGTTTATCATCGGAATTTCTAGCAATGCGAAAATCACGATTCTAGATGAACCTAGTAATGGATTAGACGCAAATATGCGTAAGAAAATGTATAAAATTATACGAGAAAGTCAGGAGCAGCAACCAAGATTATTTTTAATATCGACTCATCATATTGAAGAAATCCAACAGATATGTGATTCAATTCTTGTTATTTATGAAAAAGAAGTATTCATACATGAACCAATAGATGACATTAGAGAGTGTGGAATCTGGTTGGTAGGAGACAAAAATAAGATAGAAAAAGTGACGGATGGACAATATATTTTAGAAGCAAGTGAATTAGGATCTAGGTTAAAAGTGATGGTTGATGTAGCTTTTAATGATGAATGGAAAGAAATCGCATCTTTACATGGGTTATCAATAGAAAAAGTAAAACTACAAGATTATTTGTTAAATAAGACCGAGGAGGCAGAATAAAAATGAATTCTTTATATGGAACATTTCGTTTAGTCTCAGAGGAAGCCTTATTTTATTTAGGTAAATTAATGTTTTTCTACATTACTATTCCGTTGACCTTGTTGTGGATCCTGATTGGCTATATATTTGGACTTGGAGATGATGTAGTTGCCGCAATTTCAGGTCCCGCTTATTGCTTTATTGCATTATTTGGAGTAAATGGCTATAGAACAATGTATCCAGTTGCGATTGGGATGGGAAGCACGAGGGTACAATTACTCAAAGTCTATTATGGCGTAGGTGTTTTAGCAGTTGTTATATGCATTACATTGCTAAATGTATTGCAATATATTTTAAAAACTTTATATCTTCATTGGGAAATCGGAGCGAACATTTTACATCCTGGATTATTTTTAATAGATGGCTATCATTTCTTTGCTTATTTATGGATTGATCTTATGTTTGGACTCTTTTTGTTAGGGGTGCCTTTTCTACTATATAGTATTAATTTTCGTTTAGGGATGCAAAAAAGCATCATTACTCTTATGTTGTTGTCAATTATTTTCATGGTTTTATACTATGGTGGTTATTTAAGCGATAGCATAGAATGGCTTTTAGGATTAGATGTTTCGGGAATGACATTGATTACTTTATTAGGCTTATGTAGTGTTGGAGCATTATTATTATCATATCCTATTATGCAAAATGCTCCGTTAAAACCAAAGTCAAGAAAGGATTAAAATGAGTTGTTTATGTCAGTATTTGCTCACTGAAGAAATGATGAAAACAGCTTGCAAATCACAAGATAGAGTGAAAAAAAAGGCGAGTGACCCCTTTTCGATGACCTGTGAAAAACACTTTGGTCTCTTTTGGTCCCTCCCCCATTTGGAAGTTCATAAACCATTGATACCCTTATTGAATTGCTGACTCATATCGTTGAATTATCCGAACTAACATAGAAAATCACTGGTAGACAAAAGCTTGATATATCAGTATTTAATTGTCTACAAACTTTTAGCCAGTTAAATTGGTCGTTTGTTTAGCAATAAAGATCCCTCCATCTTAGAGTGTTCTTTTTTACTAATTCTAAATAACTTTAAACATACTTTTTTATTTGTTACCCTCCAATTTACACCTGTAACTATGTACAAATGCTAGGCATATAATAAAAAAACTATTTGGAGGTATTTTAATGTATTATGGATTAAGCGGTTATCATCCAAATTTATATCAAATTTTGGAGGGCTGGACTGGAGAACCAAAAAATACTGTTTATTTGTTAATAAATAAATATGGTTTACCAAATGAAGCAAGTTCTAGAAGAATCATCTGGTATAACAATGGTCCTTGGAAACGTACGATTGTTCATCTTGATACAGTACCTCATAACACTCCTACTCCCCATCTCGATTATTTGGAACAAACAATAGATTATAAAGTACCTGTTCATTTTTTTGATGATTTAGCACGGTTCGATGGCAGCTTATATCCGGACAGAACGGCTGGTGAAGCTACGGCAAAATGCGATCAAGAAGCAGCGAATTTTATGGCTTTAAACTTAATGAACGACATCGTTACCGGAAAGCGGTCCGTAGAAGACGCTCGTCATGCTGCAACCGAAATCGAAAAAGCTTTCCGATTAAAAGGTCAATTTTCACCATACACCACAGGATTTCTATTCTCCAAACAATATCATACCGCTGATCCCGATGTCAGCTCTTTTTAAGCAAGCCTAACAGCCGGGTGTTTACATTAGTACATTCGGATTGTTTACCTAGACTACCACTTCAATTCAGATTATTTTTATCTTTAAGCACAGCACATTATAGATTTTTTAAAAGCATCTTCAGAATTTTATATAATTCCGCTATATTTTAATTAATTAAGACCACCCATCACAAAGTAGTTTTTTATAGTTTATTCAGATAAGCTCAAGACATCGACAAAACCTATCCGCATGTCAATAACCGTATAATAAGCCCCCTTATCAAATAAATAAGAGGGCTTTATATAATGCATAGTCTTTCACCTATCTCCAACAGACTTTAATAAATTTACTGTAAAATAGCTAACTTTCGAATCCGATTCATTCTTTACATATAGATCAGTTCCTAGCGATGTAAAAGCACTTTCCTTTGAATACCTTCTGTTATCATCAGCTAGAACGTATCCTTCTATTAGACTAAGTTACACTCGTGTATCCTCTGTTAGCTCAGAACTACTTATTGGTTGCGGAAGGCCATCATGCTCGTTTAACCAATTATAGAAAGGCACAGGACGTTCACTATATTATCTAACAAAAAACACCCGTCAAGGAGTGATCTTTTCATCCATTCCCCATTTTATTTTTTAAAACAACGAACTTTTTTATATGGTAAATCGTCCAATTATTAGTAAAAACTAATTTTAAAAATACAAGGAGAAATACAAATGAAAAATACGATTAAAAAAACTTGGATGATTGCTTCAGCACTTACAATAGGAATGGCTGTTCTGACACCACTTCAAGCAGGAGCTGCATCTGTAGAAACAACAGATAATAGTAGTATTAATGTTCAACTTGAACAAAAAATTACAGGAACTATTAAAAACATCTACGATGATGGAATGAAACTCAAAGCAAAAGATGGTAAAAATTACTTTATCAGTTTCCACAAATTTTCTGATGAACAAATAGAAAAAATGAAATTAGTAGAAGGACAAGAGGTCTCTATAGAAGGTTACACTGCAGAGAGTTATGCCGACTTCTTCACGTTTGAAGTATTTAAAAAAGGCTTGCCTGAAGAGATAACAAAAGAAGATCTAACAAAATTAGAAAAATTGTTTAATGAAATGAAACACGTACAAAATGAAATAAAAAAAGGAGTGGAAAAACTAACAGATGAAGAGATAGAAAAGAAACGTGAGGAACTACAAAAAATTCACGAAGAAATGCATCAAATCACAAAGCCGTATATATTAGCTAATTGGCAACCTCAGTCATTTGAAGAATATATGGAAGATTACGGATTTAATAGGAGAAATATTATTATTAAAGAAAACGATAACGTACAACTTAAAGCTATTTATGAAGAATGGATAAAGCTTAAAAAAAGTGGTGATGAGGAAAAAGCTAACAAAAAATATGAAGAGTTTGATAAAATCCTTGAACCTTATTTTGATGCGCTAAATGCACCAGAAACATTTGAAGAATTTATGGATAGCTTAAAGAAAGTCACGGAATTTTTTGATATCCCCGCTGAAACTTTAGCCAAACTAAAAACTCTTCATGGGGACTTACAAAAAGCATTAGAAGAAAAAAATGATGAGTTGTATGATAAGTTACACGAAGAATTCAATGAACTCCTTAATCAGTTCGAAAAGCCTCAAACATTTGAAGAATACATGGCTAACTTTGAATTCAAAGTTAGTGAAGCAGATAGCCAGAAATTAAAACAACTTTATGAAGAATACCAAGCACTTGATAAAAAATTAGAACAAGAAAAAAGCGAAGAAACATGGGAAGTTATTTACAATATTTTAGCCCCATATATTAAAGCAAATGAAGAAATTCTTATCTCTGCTTCTAAAATAACGATAAACGGCCAAGACTATCTTTCACAACATTAACCAGTAAAAATTCGGGGTTATCCTAAAAATTATTAAACAATGTTTTAGGGATTAACCCCTTTCTTATCTCCGGACAATATACCCTATTACACGAGGCACTATTACGGCGTTCTTCTTATCAACAGTTTTATTAACATCTTTGGAAGGTGTTTTAATTGGTTGTTTTATAAAATCATACATATTCATTTGTTTTTGTTCTTCCATATCTTATATTCCCCTCTCTACTATTCCAGTCAATTTTCTAAGTTTGGTCTGCTATTTATTTGTGTACGATCATCACGTTTATTAAGCCAGTTATAAAACGGTACTGGTAGTTCTCTACTCACTGTTTCTTCTCTTCTATATATGATGATTTATTCGATTTATTACTCAAACGCTCTACAGCTTTACTATATGCCCATACAAATACAACTCTTAATGTGCTTGTAACTGTTAGTACACCATCTTTTATATCAATTGTGATTTTGAATAGTCAGTTTAGAGAAAATAACTTTTGAACAATTTACTGAACGTTGGATGAACATTGGATGAACATGTATGTTACCATTTCTCTTCCAACTATAACTTTGCTATGTTATGATACTTTACAGATAAAATTTTCCATTTAAAAGAACAAAAATATGGTTAAATGTAGGTGGAAACATGAATTATATAAAATCTTTACGCCAATATGTTGGAACAAGTCCTATTATTGCACCAGGATCAGCAATCATTGTTTTAAACGGAAAGAATGAAATACTATTGCAATTACGTTCAGATACAGATGATTGGGGGCTTCCAGGCGGCGGAATGGAAATAGGAGATAGTTTTGAAGAAACTGCACAAAAGGAGTTGTATGAGGAAACAGGATTAATTGCACAAGAATTGAAATTGGTTGGATTAGCTTCAGGGAAAGAGTTATATTACAAATTTCCACATGGGGATGAAATTTATAACGCGACGGCAATTTTTAAAGCAACTGCGGTTAAAGGCATTATTAAGCAAAATGAGGAGAGTAAAGATTTAAAATATTTCCCTTTAGAAAAGCTTCCAAATTTAAATTATACAACATTAAAATTACTAGAAAAGGTTGGTTATATTTCAACTGATTAGATACGGCGGGCAACATTTCGTTATCCAAAACAAAAAGCTAACCATCAATCTGTGCTTGTGCATAAAATTACACACAAGCCCTTTTGTTATGCTTCCTCAACCACTTTTAAGCCCTCCTTCATCACTCTGATGACCAATAGATTCAAGTAAGTGTACTTTTAGAAGATTCTTTATAAAATTAAAAAGCCCATTAGGCTCTGAGTTATTCAGTCACCTAACAGGCAATTTATTTATAACTTTAAATGTTAGTCCCTTTGAAATTTATTCTAAACTTCAAAACCTAGATCAGACTACTCTTGAATCGCTGCCTCTAAAGCTACAACGATCATATCGTTGAATGTAGTTTGACGTTCTTCAGATGTTGTTACTTCGCCAGTTAAAATGTGGTCACTTACCGTTAAGATAGAAAGTGCTTTACGGCCGTGTTTTGCAGCTAATGTGTAAAGTGCTGCTGATTCCATTTCTACAGCAAGGACGCCATATTGAGCTAATTTTTCGTTTTGATTTTCATCAGAATAGAACATATCCGCTGTAAAGATATTACCCACTTGTAAGTTTAAACCAGCTTCTTTACCTGCATTGTATGCTTTTAATAGTAAATCAAAGTCTGAAATCGGTGCGAAGTCGATAGCTCCGTTCCAAATGATTTGGTTCATACGTGTATCAGATGTTGCTGCTTGCGCTAAAATTACGTCACGAACTTTTACATCTTTTTGAATTGCACCACAAGTACCTACGCGGATTAATTTTTGTACATCATATTCTTGCATTAATTCTGTAGCGTAAATCGAGATTGAAGGCACACCCATACCAGTACCTTGTACAGAAATACGTTTACCTTTATACGTACCTGTATAACCAAACATATTACGAACTTCGTTATAACAAGTAACATCTTCTAAAAACGTTTCAGCAATATACTTTGCACGTAATGGATCTCCTGGAAGTAAAATTGTGTCAGCGATTTCGCCTTTTTTTGCATTAATATGAATACTCATACTGCAATCCCTCTTTTCTGTCAGTTATCACTATAAATAATACTGTGTTTCTCGTATTTTCGCAACGCTAGACGTCTAGCAACTTAAATTAAATTATATTATTTTAACTTATATCATGCATGATCTACGTATAATGCCCACAACTCATCAAATACTTCTGTTTTTAAGTTGTCCGTGGCGTAGGATTCAATGTACGAAGAAAGTTCATCAAATTCTGAGCTCTGCTTCGGAAAATTATGCTCATGGAACACTTCCTCTGCAAATCGCACCTTCGGATCTGACCAATCCCCACCTCTAAATGTCAGTACATATAAATAAAAGCTCTTTTTCATACTAGAAATCCCCTCTTTACTCTTCTGCTTTCCGCTAGTTTATCAAAAAATACCTTCTTCGTCACAAAAATATCTATTAAGCATTTTCTCCTATTCACACTAACAGTACTATTCTCTCAAAATATTGGACTTTCATCACAGAAAAATAATATGGTTTTTTATCTGAAAAATGAAAATTTTTAGAAAAAAGGATAGAAATACCTAGTAAAATAAGGTAAAATTTAAACCAAATATTCAAAAATAGGAAGGTGATGGCGATGAAAAACTCTCATAAATCCAGAATTTCCGTACAGAAACGCCCGTCTCTCTTTAAAACTAGCTTTTTAAAAAAGAAAGTAAGTAATTTGGAAGAAGATAGTCGTAATCTCCCTCCTACTAAAGAAAAACGACAACGTTTTTACCATTTAATACGAGGAAAAGTCCTTATTATTTTTTCTCTCCTTATTGTTATAAATGGCACAATGGGTTTATTATCGTATTTTAATATTCAGAATCTGCAAAGACAAATGAAGGACTTTACTGAGAAGAACGTCCAGGAACAATTAACTGTCAACCAACTTGCTTATGAAATTTCGAGGCTCACCAACTTAGAACAAGCCTATTTAATTACCGGGGACGGGAATTTTGCTACATCTTATAAAATGAAAATTGATACGATCGATAAAAAAATGAAAGCCTTAGAGGAGCAGTTTACAGCAAGAGAGTTAGAGTTAAGTCATATACAGGCGATCGATCAATATTATGAAAATTACCTTGAATATTCTAAAAAGGTCATGACAATGCGTGATGAACTTGGTCTCGAACAAGCTCGTAAACTTATGATGGGCGGTACTGGAGAAACGATGAAGAATTATATTGATAAAAATATCGAATCCATTAATGCGGTTATGGATGATGCTAATAAAGCAAAATTAGATAAGCTTAATAAGCAAGTTACACTATCTATTACTTCTTTCTTCTTCATTTCAATACTTGGATTTATTGCAATTATTATTTTTGGTTATATGTTATTTAAATCATTAAGAAACAATACACAGGCCATTAACCATTCCATTCTCGATATTGCACAGGCTGGTGGCGATTTAACAAGGCGTGTTAAAGTTCGTAATCATGACGAATTCTCAACTATTGCTGCTTCAACCAATACTCTTATTGAATCGATATCTAATTTGATTAAACGTGTCAGTAATCTGGCGGACCATGTTTCAAGCAGTAGCCAAGAGCTAATGTCTTTAGCCGATGAAAATGCCCGCACTATACAGAATATTGCTGATGCTACAGCTGATATCGCAAGTGATAGTGAGAATACCATTTTTAGTATGACTAGTGCACAACAAAAAATGAGTGATCTTGAGCATTCTGTGCACCATTTAAATGAGCAAGCAAATGCTGTTCAGCGTGCATCCTTAGCTATGCAGCAAGCCGCTGATGAAGGTAGTCGCTCCGTTCAACAATCTTCATTAGTCATGCAAGCTATAGAAGAAACGATGGCCACAACGACTACCACAGTCGAAGCACTCGGTCGAAAATCCGCCGACATAACATCAATTATCGGGACGATTACTGCTATTTCTGAGCAAACGAATTTACTCGCCTTAAATGCAGCGATTGAGGCAGCTCGCGCCGGTGAGCACGGACGAGGCTTTGCGGTAGTCGCTGATGAAGTTCGAAAGCTAGCCGTGCAATCACAAAATGCCGCAAAAGAAGTAACATCCATTGTAACGTCCATTCAAGACGAAGTAACATCCATCATCTCTCAAAACCACGAGGGTGTATCTTCCGTTATTCGCGGCGTTGAAGTAACGAATGAAACAAATCAATCTTTAGCCAATATTTTGACGCACACTCAAGAAACGACGACAATTATCGCGACTATGGTAGAGAAAATTGCCTTAACACTTGATTATAGCAATGCTGTAGCGAATGATTTTGTCCATGTGAATGCCTATGCAGAACAATCAGCTGCCAACACAGTCACTTCTGCCGCTGCAGCCACTCAAGGATCTGCTTCCATGCAGGAAATCAATGCCTCTGCCACAGAGCTTGCTCAACAAGCAGATAGTCTGCGTAATCTTGTTAGTGAATTTAAAGTTTAAAATATCTCAGAATCGCTATTATTATAGTTTTAAAAAATCGTTTGAAAGATGTTCATTTTTAATGAAGCAGATACATGATCTAGCGCCGAATATTAATGGAGATCGTAGTGTCTAAAAACAGTAGGTTAAAATTTGGAGAGGACAATGTTAACGAATTTAAATCATTACTTAAAAGAATTAATGGTGTATATTCCTGAAGGAGAAATTCGCCTACGAGATTTTCGAAACGAACAAAAATGGATTAGTTCAAACTATAAATTTGGAATGCCGGGGAAAAGGAAAAATTTAAAGGAAGTTAATTGGGACGTTGAGATACAGCCATTAACATATACGTTGAAGAGACATTTGGCCATTACAGAATAATCCGAGGCGGTAGTTGGGCTGAAGAAGAACGTGGTTGTGGAGCTACCTGTCGCCGTAAGAGTATGCCTGATTTCTTTTTTGATGATATCGGATTTAGAATTGCTCGTTCCATCATTTAATAGCTCTAAACAATTATGACGTTCTATCCGGCGATTCGACGGGCTCTCCGTCGCTTTGTCGGTTCTAACGGCGATTCGATGGCTTTTTCCGTCACTTCGAAGGGGCTTTCCGTCACTTGATTGGTCTTCCGTCGTTTCGATGGCTCTTTCCGTCGCTTGATTGCTCTTCCGTCGTTCCGATGACTCTTTCCGTCGCTTGATTGCTCTTCCGTCGTTCCGATGACTCTTTCCGTCGCTTCGACGTTTCTTTCCGTCACTTCGATGGCTATTTCCGTCGCTTGATTGTTCTTCCGTCGTTCCGATGACTCTTTCCGTCGCTTCGACGTTTTTTTCCGTCGTTTCGATGGCTCTTTCCGTCGCTTGATTGCTCTTCCGTCGTTCCGATGACTATTTCCGTCGCTTCGACGTTTCTTTCCGTCGTTTCGATGGCTCTTTCCGTCGCTTCGACGTTTCTTTCCGTCGTTTCGATGGCTATTTCCGTCGCTTGATTGTTCTTCCGTCGTTCCGATGACTCTTTCCGTCGCTTCGACGTTTCTTTCCGTCGTTCCGATGACTCCTTCCGTCGCTTCGACGTTTCTTTCCGTCACTTCGATGGCTATTTCCGTCGCTTGATTGTTCTTCCGTCGTTCCGATGACTCCTTCCGTCGTTTCGACGTTTCTTTCCGTCACTTCGATGGCTCTTTCCGTCGTCTCGAAGGCTCTTTCCGTCGCTTGATTGTTCTTCCGTCGTTTCGATGGCTCTTTCCGTCTCTTCGACGTTTCTTTCTGTCTCTTCGATGGTTCTTTCCGTCGCTACCGATTCAAAAACATTTTAAAACCATAAAAAACTCCTAGCACGATCTATCCTGCTAGGAGTTGCTGTTATTTAAATAATGAAAGATACTCTGCGTAGCCTTCTTTTTCTAAATCTTCTTTTGGTACAAAGCGGAGTGCTGCGGAGTTAATACAATAGCGTAAGCCTCCAAGTTCACTTGGTCCATCTGGGAAGACATGTCCTAAGTGGGAATCAGCTTCTTTGCTACGAACCTCTACGCGACGCATCCCATGAGATGTATCGAAATGCTCTGCTACTTCTTCCTTTTCAATTGGCTTTGCAAATGCTGGCCAACCACAGCCTGAATCGAATTTATCTAATGAGCTAAATAACGGCTTCCCTGAAACGATATCTACATAAATACCCTCTTCAAAGTGCTTATCAAATTCATTGCGGAACGGTGGCTCTGTTCCATTTTCCTGTGTCACATAATATTGCATGTCCGTTAACTCTTTTAAACGTTGTTCTTTATTCATTTTTCAGCCCCCAGTTTGTCTCCTGAAATGCTTTACGACCAGACCCGACAGCATAGCGCTCGTAGTGCATTGGATTTTTCTTATAATAATATTGATGATAGTCTTCAGCTGGATAAAACGAACTTGCCGGTAAAATTTTCACTGCAATTGGCTTATCGAATTTACCAGATGCCTGTAAATCTGCCTTAGCACGTTCAGCTAAATCACGCTGCTCATCATTGTGGTAAAAAATCGCCGTTGTATAGGACTCCCCACGATCATAAAATTGTCCTCCAGCATCTGTTGGATCAATTAGTGTCCAAAATGTCGCGAGTAATTGCTCGTAAGAATATAACTCATCGTCAAACGTTATTTGAACCGCTTCAACATGCCCTGTCGTTTCAGAGCATACTTGTTCATATGTTGGATTGACAACATGTCCACCCGTATAGCCGGAAATTACCGATTCAATGCCAGGTGTTTCGTCAAAGGGCTTGACCATACACCAAAAACAACCACCTGCAAACGTTGCAAATTGCTTTGCCATTTATCTCACTCCTTATTCACCAGGTACAATAATTTCCAGTAGAATCTTATCCTTTGGTAAGTCTAATTCCTTTGCTTTAATACGAGATCCAGAAGCAATGTTAATGCGCGATAAATCAATATAGATTTCTGCCTTATTAGGATCGATTGAAATCCAAGAAGGGAATTCCACCGTGTCTCGCATCATTTTCATCGTTGTCTCAGGTGGAATATTTAACAGCCCCACATTCATTCCTGTCTGTTTTAAAATGATATTCCCTTTCTCATCCACTATCGGATCAAAGTTCATTGAAATAGGAATTTCAGTGTAGAACACCTTTAATGTACTTTTTAATTGAATATCATCACCAATCGTAAAGTCCAACGGTAATGGTGACCCCGCATCTTTTAAATACTTCTTCGATATAGATTCTAATTCCTTCGTTGTTGTTTGGACAACGAGTACATTTCCTTTTACTTCACTTTCACCTTTTGAACTCTCTGCTAAATTTACTCCGTCTACTGGTCTAGTTGCTAAAAAAACGACGAGGAGGATTGCAAAAAGCACTGTGCCCGCTAAAGCAAAAAATGCGAATTTCCATTTATTCATTTCGTCACTCCTCGAAGCCTATTTCCTTGTTAATCTTTTGTTCCATGTTACATTTCTCCATTGCTTTTTTAATTCGCTCTGTCATTTTGTCATAGCCTTTTGCATTTGGGTGGAAGAAATCCGTATGATACACGAGCTCTTTATTTGAATCAAACAAGTCCTCCACTGATATATAGCACGCATTAGTATCTTTCTTTGCTATGTCTTCAATGACTTTATTCCACTCTGTAATAATCGTATCAAATTCATTCGCTTCATTTGTGACGATTGAGAATGGATTATAAGAACCGATAAGTAATAAAGGCACAGTTGGATTTTTTTCTCGTATGCCTTCAACAATTTTACTATAACGTTTCTTATATGCCTTCAATTCCTTATCAAAAGCATCTCGTTTCAAATTAAACAGATCTTGCCTGACAATCTTCATGACATCATTTCCACCCATTGTAATTGAAATGAGCTGTGCTTTTTGCAACTCTTCATCATAATGCCCTTTTTCCACTAATTTTAATAGCTGATCACTACGTCTTCCTCTTTTTCCTCGATTATCGACTTCAACATCAGAAATCGAAGGCCAAGCTACCAATGAATCTGCTAATCTTCCAACAAAACCGTCTTTATTATACTCATCACCAACACCGGCCGTTAAAGAATCGCCGAGTGCTAGGTACTGTAGTTGCTTTGCGCTTTTATCATCAATTTTCCGTAAATCCTCTGGTGATGGTTCAAAAAAATGTTCAAAAATTTGCGTCAATACATTCTTTGAGGTTTTTTCCTCATTTTCTGTTTGTTGCTCATCCTGTTTCATATCTTGCTCCGTCCCTGCGTGCTCCCCTTCTGGTTCTGCTTGCGGATTCGGTTCATCTATTGATATTGCACAACCACTTAGTACTAAGACGGTCAAACATGACAAAACTATCATTCGCCAAATGCTCATTTGACCACCTTCCATCATTTGCTTACTTCTATTATAGAATAGTTCATGCTGCAATGAAAAGTGACTATACCTAGGTATTGAGTAAAAATGTGTGTTTACAACGGTTTTTCGTATAAATGGCATGACACTTTTCAACAATAAAAAGCCACTACAATTATTTATGTAGTAGCCCTCTTAAATTATTCTGCAAAATAAATAAAACCGATGGCACCTGGGCCAGTATGTGTCGAGATGATTGGTGAAGTAAAGTTAATTTCTACTTCATTAAAACCTGTTCCCTCGATTAATTCTTTTAAAGGTCCACCCATTGTTGTCATACCCTCAGCGTGAGAAATCCCAACTGTTTTTACTGTTTTACCAGCAGTGTCAGCTTGGAATTGTTTAAATAAGTAGTTCACAACCTGTTTATGGCTACGTACTTTGGATACGGGATTGTATGCGCCACCTTCTAAGTTAGCAATTACTTTTATGTTCAGCAAAGAACCGATAAAACCAGTTCCTTTCCCAATTCGTCCGCCTTTAATTAAATTTTCAAGTGTATCGACAATAACATATAAATACGTATTTTCGCGCACTTTCTCAAGACGTTTAATAATTTCCTCGACAGTAGCACCTGCATCGCGCATTTTAATAGCCTCTCGAATTTGAATAGCTAGACCTGTGGTAATAAAACGTGAATCGATCACAGTTACATCGGAGTCTGACATTTGCGCTGCCTGACGAGCTGATTCCACAGTTCCGCTCATACTACCTGTCATATGAATGGAAATAATTTGATCTCCGTCTTTACCAAGCTCATCGTATAATTCTTTAAATTTTCCCGGCGCAGGCTGAGAGCTTTTCGGTAAGTTTTTAGCATTTTTCATTAAACTTAAAAAAGGTTGTGGCTCTAAATCAATACCATCTATATAAGTTTTATCATCAATTTGAATCGTTAAAGGCACAATATGTATACCGTGCTGCGCTATTTCTTCTTTTGTTAAATCACAAGTTGAGTCCGTTACTATATGAATTCGTCCCACTTCGACACATCCTTTTACTTCATTAAAATTTATTATATAGACTAATGAATCATTATGTAAACATGACATTTGTCATTAGGTTTCATTCATTTCAGTCCATTTTTAAACCGATACCTTGGATACTATAGCGCTTTGTTGCATCCTTGTCTAACAAAGTCCCTCTAGCACAGAAACATTTATATGACACTTTTGATGTCGAAAACATGACAAATGTAAATACCAGGATGAAAATTATCGGGGTATAGTAAATGTATACACGAAAGGAGTGTTCGAAATGATTGATTCTTTTGACTATAAAACATGGAAGGAAGAATTGTGGAATGCCATTACACATGGCATTGGATTTATCGCAAGTATTCCAGCACTAGTTGTTCTTATTTTAGCAGCTGTACAAACCGGTAGTGCACTCCAAATTACAACGTTTGCTATTTTTGGTGTCTCTGTGATTGTTTTATTTTTAATGTCAACACTGTTACATAGTATGCCAGAAAAATACAAACACTTTTTCGCTATTCTTGACCATTCTTCTATTTATATTTTAATTGCAGGAACGTATACACCTTTCCTTTTAATTTCAATTGGTGGCACGCTAGGTATTACTTTATTATGTATAATTTGGTCACTGGCCATACTAGGCGTTATTTTTAAATGTTTTTTTATTAATCGATTTGAGAAGCTTTCTTTAATTTTTTACATCGCTATGGGCTGGCTAATTATTTTTGCCATCAAGCCTATTTATCTTTTCTTAGGTTTTCATGGTTTTGCTTTACTGTTAGCAGGTGGGCTTTTCTATACGATTGGCGCTATCTTTTACGCCTGGCGTTCACTTCCATACAACCATACGATTTGGCATCTATTTGTGTTAGCTGGTTGTGCCTCGATGTATGCTTGTGTTTATTTTTACTTATAAATACAAAAAATCGCTCTCTTATGCAAAGGAGCGATTTTTTTGTTTATAGGGTCCCAACTTTTAATTGCCTCGTTAATGCCTTTATTGCACGCATCACTTCTAGTTTATTTTCTTCATTATTCATTTTATTTCTCGCATGAAGTAGAACCGGTCTAATCGATTCTACGGAACGTCCAAATTCGTGCATCCATTCATAGCGAGGCACCATCCACATATGAAAATGATGTGTCGTATCTTCATTATAAAAATAATAAACGTACTCTATACCTAATACATCCCTTTGAGCCTTTCTGATTTTTGATAAGAGGTTTATATAATCTATTTTTTCCTCATCGTTTAGCTCATCAAAGCTTTTTATATGGCGCTTGGAAGCTAGGATGATTAGTCCCTTTATCGGATAAGCAACATCTTGATGGGCATGAAAATAGTCTGTTTCAATGACCACACCTCCATCAGGTTTAATGAGCCCACTCGTTATTGCACAGCTCAAACATTCAACTTCTACTGTTTCTCCATTTGATAAGGTTATTTTTCTCATAGATGTTCCCCTTTTGTTTGATTCTAATATTGCGAATTAACAGCCCCCATTATAAGGTTAATTGGACAAATTCTTTAAATTCTTCCTCTTCCTCGATAAACGGGTTATGATTAGATTGTTCAAAAATCGTTAATATTGCATTAGGAATTAAATCGGCAATTTCAATACCGAATTCAATAGGGCATTGTGCGTCATGTCTACCTGCAAACACATAGGTTGGTATATGTATTGATTTCAATTGTTCTCGAATATCAAAGCTTTTTACTTCTACTTTTCTAAAATAATCAAGATTTTTTCCTATTGTGCGACCACTATTTGGACGAGTTATTGCTACTTTTAATTTTTCCTCAGAATGGTATGACATTAAAGCCCATTCATAGCTTAACTTCTGACGCTCTTCTCGAACTGTATCCGGATTATTCAGTAAATCCATTATTTCAATTATGCGATTGAAATGTTTATTTTCAGCGCAATAGATACTATTTGGGTGACTTCCGTATTCTTTGCTTGCTGCTGTACATCCAGCTACTATTTTTGTTAAAGAGTGTGGTGAATCTATTGCATATTGAAGTGCAAGCATTCCACCCGTTGAATGACCTGCAAAAGCCCATTCTTTAAGCTTTAATGCTTCTCGAATCGCCTCTAAATCTTTTACAATTTCTGTGAAGCTTAATTGCTCATCAACCTCTATATCTGCTGAATTCCCAGCACCTCTAACATTGATTAAGTACACTTTGTATTGTTCGGTAAAAGGATTCGCAAATAAATGACCTCGTTCATCAAAGCCCATGTAAAGATGTGTAATAGCTAATGGTTCACCTTCTCCACGTACAAAGTATTCAAATCGTCCTCTGCTTGTTTCGATCAAGTATTGTTTCCACATTGTTAATGACTCCCTTCAAAAAAATTAATAATGTCTGCGCTCATCAGGCATTATGATGGATCTAGCATTTATTAATTCTACAAATATTCCCAAATACCTTTAACAATGTTTTTAATAACGCCAAATAAGCACGGTCATTCATCACCGTGCTTATTAGTTGCTATTTTATTTAGTTCTTACGTTCAAAAATCTCATATTGGAATGTGTAACCCTCTGGTGCTGTTTCTGGCTCCACTGAGGATACTTGTACAAAATCCTGCTCATAATTCGGGAAGTATGTATCCCCATTAAACGAATGATTGATTTTTGTAATGTACAAGCGGTCTGCGATATCCATGGATAAGCGGAAAATTTGCTCGCCGCCAATAATCATAATTTCTTGGACATCCCCAGCAAGGGCGAGGGCATCCTCAAAGCTTGTCACCACTTCAATCCCATCCGCTTGATAGTTTTCATCACGCGTAATTACAATATTACGTCGACCAGGAAGCGGTCTACCGATGGATTCGAATGTTTTACGCCCCATAATCATTGGCTTCCCCATCGTTTTCTCCTTAAAATATTTTAAATCACCAGGCAAATGCCATGGCATGCCATTTTCATAACCAATTACATAATTATTATCATGTGCCACAATTAAAGAAATCATATTGTCACGTACCTCCAAATACTTTCGTCCATTATATTATAAACATAATTTTACTTTACAATCAGATTATTTCTGCTTAGAAAGTAAATTATTTTCTTTTTCGATATTAAATCCTAGTAATTTTATATGAATAGTTTATAATAAGGTGTACAAAAGAAATTTAAAGGATTGATGATGATGACAAAATTAAGAGATGAAGCGATCCGTTATATAAAAGCAAGTGAATCTTCTAAACAATACTATGATTTAACACCACAAGAAGCGAGAGCCGTTCGAATAGTGCCAAAATGGACGTCACCAAATAGCCCTCTGCTTGCGGAAATTGAAAATAGAAAAATAACAGTTCGAGATAGCGCACAAATTAATGTGCGCATTTATAGACCTGTTTTAGACGAAAAACTTCCAGTCATTGTTTATTATCATGGAGGAGGTTGGGTATTTGGAAATTGTGACTCTACGGATGCAGGCTGTCAGCTATTAGCAGCAAAAGCGCAAGCAATCGTTGTATCGGTTGATTATCGTCTAGCACCAGAATATCCATTCCCTACACCGCTCTACGATGCCTATGACAGTTTCATTTGGGTTTACGAAAACATCGAAAGTTTCGGTGGAGATCGAGTAAATCTTACAGTTGCTGGTGATAGCGCAGGCGGAAACTTAGCAACAGTTGTCGCCTACTTAGCTGCAACATTAAATGGACCGGCGATTAAAGCGCAAGCACTTATTTACCCTGTAGTTAATGTAGATTTTACAACAGCTTCTTACAATGCTTACGGCGAACACTTTGGCTTAGACAAACAAGGAATGCAGTGGTTTGCAGGTCATTATACAGATAAAGAAAACTATATGGATCCACTTGTATCCCCACTTCAGATTGACGACTTAAGTGTTTTACCGAAAACGATCATTATAGCTGCAGAGGCGGATGTCCTTTACGATGAAGGTCTTGTATACGCACAAAAGCTTACAGATGCCGGAGTGACTGTTGGACATGTAAACATGCCTGGTTTAATCCATAGCTACTTTAGTAAAATGGATTTTTTTGAACAAGCCACGATTGAAACAGCTGAAAAAATTGCTAATTTCGTGAAATAAGTTTGTCTATCAGCATACATTAGTGCGATAATAGAGCAAAATGTTTTTTTAAAGGATGACAACATGACACAAACTATTGCTTTACAAATTAACAATCCCTTTTCTAATCAATTAAAAAAAGGCTATCCGCTCATTTCAAAAGATGCAGTTGATGCACGCCACCTTCCTAAAGAAGAAGGTGCACTTCTAAGACTAACGGATATTCATAACCGTTTTATTGGCACAGGATACTATGGCTTACAAAACAAAGGTATTGGTTGGGTATTAACAAACGATGCTAACGAAAAAATAGACAAAGCCTTTTTTATGAAAAAATTTAAAAAGGCCATTCAAAATCGAGAAGCCTTTTTCAACAATCCTCACACAACAGCCTTTCGAATCTTTAATGGTGAAGGTGATGGCATCGGCGGTTTAACAATCGACTTTTTCGAATCTTATTATATGGTGAGCTGGTATAGCGCAGGCATTTATTCATTTAAAGAAATGGTATATGAAGCACTTGCAGAGACAGTAGATTACAAAGCCATTTATGAGAAAAAACGTTTCGATACTAAAGGACAGTATATGGAACAGGACGATTTCGTCATGGGAACACCTGGCGAATTTCCGATTATCGTAACGGAAAATAGTATGAAATACGCTGTCAATTTAAACGATGGAGCCATGACAGGTATTTTCCTCGATCAACGAGAAGTAAGACTTGCCATTCGTGAACGTTATGCAGATGGTAAAAATATGCTAAATACGTTCTCCTATACAGGGGCATTTTCTGTTGCAGCGGCACTTGGAGGAGCAGTAAAAACAACAAGTGTAGATGTTGCGAAGCGTAGTTTAGCCAAAACAATTGAGCAATTTAGTGTTAATAGCATCGACTACGAATCACAAGATATTAAAGTAATGGACGTCTTCAACTACTTTAAATATGCTCAGCGCCATAATTTAAAATTTGACCTTGTCGTTTTAGATCCACCTAGCTTTGCACGTACGAAGGAAAGAACGTTCTCAACTGCGAAGGACTATCCTAAATTACTCGTAGATACAATCGCCATTACGGAGAAAAACGGTGTTATTGTTGCTTCCACGAACAATGCTAGCTTTGGGATGAAAAAGTTCAAGAGCTTTATTGACCAAGCATTTAAAACAACTAAAACAGCCTATAAAATTGTTGAAGAATACAACTTACCAAAGGATTTCCGTGCCTCACGTGAATATCCAGAATTTAATTACTTAAAGGTTGTTTTTATTAAAAAACTTAACTAATGAACCTAGACAGAATCACTTCCAAGTGATTCTGTCTTTTTGTTTGGGAGAAATATTTAGATTCCCCCTTTTTATATTGTTAGAATTTTCCGTTTACTATATAATAGATTCATCTCATTCCAAAATTTAGGATGACATTTTTTATTGTTTGCCTTTGCCATGTAAATGAGTTGAATGAAGCGCAGCCGCTCATCTGACGCCCCAGGAAGCTTTTCCCTGTGCGAAAGCGTAGCGGCAGCTACAAATGTTTTCTGTAGCGAAAGCAAAGCGGCAGCTACAAAGCGCCCAGTCGGAACGGAAATCAACCCCACGCTTTGGTGATATGTCACGTAATTTATAAAATATCGATAGAGGAGATGATTGAATGGGATATGTTCATGAAAAATTAATGATTACTACAGAAAGACTCGTTCTTAGATTATTTCAAACATCCGATGCAGAAACGGTTGCAAAGCTTTGCAATAACTATAATATTTATAAAAGTACCATGTACCTACCTTATCCATATAGTTTAAATGATGCATTATCATGGATGGAACATCATTACGATCATTTTATGGAGGATATTTCGTACGAGTTTGCTGTTACAGATAAGGAAACTGGTGAATTATTTGGAGCCATTGCATTATCGAATAATAAACATTTTAATCAAGGTGAAATAGCCTATTGGATTGGCGAGGAATATTGGGGAAAAGGCTATGCAACGGAGGCAGCACAATCGATTGTACAATTTGCTTTTGAAGAAAAGAAACTGCATAAAGTGTTTGCCCGATATTTTTTTACGAACCCTGCTTCAGGGAAAGTAATGGACAAGATTGGCATGAAACAAGAAGGAATTTTAAAGGATCATATCATGAAAGATGGAAAATATGAGGATTTGGTGTATTATGGAATAATTAATGATTAGACCAGTTTCTCAAAAGGTGTTTTCGACCTTGTAGTTCCTTAGTGACAATAAAGTAACTCTTATTGGACTAGCTGCCAAAAAAGCCGAAGATATTGACTAGATTATTTTAAGGTTAAGTATAAAAAAATTCCGAAATTAGGGACCAAATTCAAATTTTAAACTTTACAATCATTAATTTTTTCTTTATGATATTTTGCAAATGCGGTGGAAGTTCAAAAGTTTCCATGTGTTTAAATTCTTTAAGCTTGGCTTCATTTGGAGTTATAGAAAACGTTAGCTGGTCTCTTCCAACTGGGTTATGTGCACCCAAAACTGGAGTGACTTCAAGGGTTACTGAAAACATAAAACTTGTTCCTATTCTTTCCAAATCCAAAATTTTTATTTGATATGGATACACCAAAGGACTCTCTGTAAGATAATCCGAATAGTAATTAGAAACTGCTTCTTGGATTTTGGGTAATAGTAGTGAAAAAAACGAGTCCATTACTATTTCTTCTTTTGACCCTTTAGCTGGCTGATAATAATCTGATTCAGCATAAGTTAATGTTGTTGAAAATAGAAATAACAGTAAAAAACAAGGAACTAGAATAATTTTTCTCATACTTGCACCTCCTTTTTAATGTGTACTTTGTTCGTAAAAGAGTTTTCAAGCTAATGGGGTTATTGTTCAATTAGAGCAATCACTTTTTGTGCTGACAGTGCTGGTTAGTTGAAGAAGAATGATTATATAAAATAACAGCTTTTCAACTTACTTAATAAGGCAAAGGTTCACTCTTTTTTAGATTTTTCACGTTCATTTAATTTTTGTTTTTGTTTTAACCAAAAATCGGGTGGTTGATAACTAATTAAAGAATAATCAAGTTCAGCCCCATTCGTTGCTAACTGAATTAACAAAAACTTCTCCTTATTACTCGGGTGTATATCTGCTGTTTTAATACTTATAACCTCTACTCCTGTTCGTTTAGGTGTTCCAACAACAACAACTTGATTTCCTTTTGTATAAACATCTGTAATATTTGTTTGAAACACAACTATATACAGGTCAAGGTCTGTTTCATTTGCATCAGTTGGAAAAATAATACCTACTTCCTGTTGAAAATTAAATTCAGCAGATAACCCAATGGCATAAAAAGGGAATATACGGTGGAGAGCATAGTGTATTCGAGAAGGAATATAACTCCATCTCCCACCCGCATATGTGCTATGCCATTGTTCTTTAAATAGTGGTCTAATATAGTTCGGTTCGCTTTTTATTACTTTGAACGGAATTTTTGTTCCTTCTTTTTCCACTTCTGAAATGGGGATGACATCGGTAGGAAATTGCACCTCTGTAACTTTTTCAAAAGGGAAAGGTGAGTCAAGAATAGTGGTAGGTTCAGGTGGTTCGAGTCTATCTAAACGTTGTTCCAATTCCTGAATTCGTTTATGTTCACTTTTGTCACTATTCGATTGCGAGAAGGATAACTCCAAAGATTTTGCATTTATGGACTTACTGTAAACAAATAAGCTTGAAATAATCAAAAAACAAATAATATAACCAATCTTTGTTTTTAACATATTCTAATCACCTCACCATATTTTCTGCTTTTACGAGTGAGCTATGCATAAGATTAGTTTTTAAAGTAACTGATGCGTTAATTGCATAAGAATTAAACAACCTTAAAGAACCTTACTACAATAAAATGTAGCAAGGTTCTCCTATTTTTTATTGCAAAATTAAATAACTTTATTATCACTTTACATCTATGTTGATTATTACAAAGCATTTTCTCTCTCTAAATTACTATAAAATAAAAGTGACCTAAGAAGTATTTTCACTTCTTCAGCCACCGATATTTCTCTTATAGATATTCCCCAAACCAATCCCTAATATATTCTAGTCTATTGATTCTTAACGTTGGTTTTCCGCTCCTAGAAAGTTCGTGATTGGATTCTGGGAAGCGAACAAATTTAGTTTCTTTTTTACGATGTTTCAAGGCAATAAATAATTGCTCTGCTTGTTCAATCGGACAGCGATAGTCTTTTTCGCTGTGTAAAATTAACAGTGGCGTCTCCACATTGTCCACATATTTAAGTGGCGAATGGTTCCATAGCTTCTCTATATCGTCTAGTCCCGCTTGGATTTGCCAGTCATTAAAGTAATAGCCGATATCACTTACACCGTAAAAGCTAATCCAGTTAGAAATACAACGTTGCGTAACAGCTGCTTTAAAGCGATTTGTATGTCCGACAATCCAGTTTGTCATGAAGCCCCCATAGCTCCCACCTGTAACACCGAGACGGTTTTTGTCAATGAAATCATAATGCTCCAATGCATAATCAACAGCAGCCATAAGATCATTATAATCATTGCCTCCATAATCACCACGGACTGCATCAACAAATTTTTGACCATATCCATGGCTTCCGCGAGGATTCGTAAAGAGAACCGCATAACCTTGTGCGGCAAGGATTTGGAATTCGTTAAAATATGAGTTGGCATACATAGCGTGTGGTCCACCATGGATTTCAAGAATAAGTGGATATTTCTCCCCTTCTTCATAGCCAATAGGCTTCATCATCCAACCGTTTACTTTCCAGCCATCTGCCCCTTCATATTCAACTGCTTCTGGAACAGATAATTCTCTCGACTTTAAAAAGTCTTCATTAACGTTAGTAAGCTGTTCCTTTTCACCAGTATTTAAATTCACGTAAAATAGATCGCCAGGATTTGTAGTATTGCTGATTGAGACTACCGCTTTATCATTTTTTTGATCAAGTGAAAAACCATATACATATTGATCATCATTAATCGCTGGATATAATTCTCCAGATAGATTGCCAAAATAAATAGCAGTATTTCCGTGATCTGTCACTTGGAAGTAAAAGCTTTTATTATCCTCCAACCATTGTACACGTGGAGCAACGACACCTTGTAGGAAATCACCGACTACAAAATCACCAACTGGCGCGTCAAATTCACTCGTTACACATGTCGTATTGTTATTTTCTAAATCATGAATCCATAATTTTGCTTGTGTCGCATTTTCAAATTCTCGTTCGCTGCCAACATAAGCTACGTAGCGGCTATTTGGAGACCATGAAGTTTGGTAAAACATCCCTGTTCCTTCCGTTAGCTTGCGACCATGTTTTGTCTCTAAATCCAATAAGTAAATATCACTTAAGAATGAAAAATCTAGATCCTCTGATAAGTCTGCTGTGTAAGAAAGATATTTTCCGTTTGGAGACCATGTACCAAGTTGTAAATTATGTTTACCTTCCGTAACTAGCTCTAATTCTCCAGATTCAAGATTGACGATGGCAATTTGAGAAAATTGTTCCATATCAATAAAACCGGCTGAATCTGATTTATATTTCATGTTTTCTATTTCAAGTGGTTTTAGTTCTTTGTCATCTTTCTTATCATTATCAGCTTTATCATAAATGCTTTCATTTTTACCTAACTTTACTGAGAATGCGATGTTCTTTCCGCACGGAGACCATACAGGTGATGTCGCACCATTTTTGCAATTAGTAAGTTGTTTCGCTTCCCCACCTGCTTTTGAAAGCATAAAAATTTGTGGCTTGCCATGTCTCGTTGATACAAATGTGATTTTACTGCCATCAGGAGACCATACAGGTGAATTCGTTTTATCTTCTCCAAATGTCCATTGTTGTGGCTTTTTTTCATGCAAGTTTATGTAAAATAAATTAGATACGTAGTCCTTTTTCTTCTCATCAATATGCGTTTCTACAAACACAACTTCTGTTCCGTCAGGTGATACTTGTGGATCTGCCACTGATTTTAATTGATATAGATCTTCTGGTTGAATCCCTTTTTTCAAAGTCATATTTAAATCCCCTTTGTGTTGAAATTTCATTACCTTAGTACAATATTTCGACACCCTAAGTATTATTCCTCCTTTTAAGAAGAATTTGTTTTTTTTACCTAGCGAAGATTTTACAATAGCAAGAATACATCTAAAAAAACGTAGCTGCTTCGCAATAATTACGAAGAGCTACGGATAGAATTTATTTCAAGACTGATTGTAGGATAAGAGGCTGTGCGCCCATTTGAGTAACGACATATGCTGCAACTTTCGTGGCAAAATCGATCGAACTTCGAAGCGAATCACCCCTGCATAGTCCTACTGCTAAAGCTCCATTAAATGCATCTCCCGCACCAGTTGTATCGATCGTGTCAACGCTCAACGCTTGAACCCAGCCACTTTCTACATGGTTTATATAAAAAGAACCTTTAGATCCAAGTGTAACGATTACTGTTCCGACTCCTTTATCTAGCAATAACTTACATGCAGAGCGAATATCTTCTTCCGTTGTCGTTTCAATACCCGTCAACTGCGCAAGTTCAGTTTCATTCGGTGTTAAAATTGTTATGTTCTTCAATAAAGAATCTGGTAATTTTTGAGATGGTGCTGGATTAAGGATGACGATTTTTCCATGTTGAGATGCGATTTTCACTGCCTTTTCAACTGCATCAAGCGGTATTTCAAGCTGAAGAAGGAGTACCTTACTTGAAGAAATGATAGCAGCTTCCTGTTCAATTTGTTTAGGAGTAACTAAAAAGTTTGCACCAGGAAACAAAACAATCGCATTACCACCGGCATCTGTCACTTGGATCATCGCTTGCCCAGTAGCTCCTTCCTTTTGAACGGAATCAATATAAACGCCTCTATCTTTTAAATTGTTTATCGCTTGTTCCCCGAAATCATCTTTTCCTACTTTCCCAATAAAATGAACATTTGCTCCTAGCTGGCTTGCTGTTACTGCTTGGTTTGCACCTTTTCCACCGAAATGAACACTATGAGACGCACTGTGAAGTGTTTCACCTTTATTTACAATGTAGGGAACACGATAGACAAGATCTATATTAATGCTTCCGACTAATGAAATATCCATGCCAGCTATCATCCTTTCTTAAAATCTCTTTTTCTTTAATACGGATAATAATTGACCTTTTGTCATGATTCCTTTCTCCAAACCCAATATGTTGGCCATTTTAGCAACTGCAGGTGGCTTTAGCATACTTTCTTCTAATATCGCATGATTATAAAAAATATGTTCCGAAACATCATCTGCAATAATCCTACGATTTGCCATTACTACAATTCGAGAGAAATAATTCGTGACAAATTCCATATCGTGTGTAATCGCAATAACAGTCTTTCCCTTTCTCTCCAATTCGTCTAAGAGCACACTTAATAAATCTAATCCAACACGATCCTGTCCAGCTGTCGGCTCATCTAAAATATTCACATCGGAATCCATTGCCAAAACCGAAGCAATTGTAACAAATTTACGTACAGAATATGGGAGATTATAAGGATTTTCTTGCGAAACATTACTAATTCCGCATAATTCCATAGCCCAATCCGTTAGCATTGCTACACGTTCTGGATCAAAGCCCATATTTTTAGGTCCGAACTGTACTTCTAATTCCACATTATTGTGGAAAATTTGATCGTCCGGGTTTTGAAATACATAACCAACCTTTCGAGAAACTTGAGCTGTCGTATAATCTTTTGTATTCCAATCCGCAACATATACCTCACCATCAGTTGGCTTTAAGAGGCCGTTCATCAATTTTACTGCGGTTGTTTTTCCGGCCCCATTTTGTCCAATAATCGCTAGACGTTGACCAGCCGGAACCGTAAGTGTCAAATTTTCTAATGCTTTTGTTCCATCGGGATAAGCGAAACTAACGTTTTTCAGTTGAAGTTCAGTCATAAGCACTCTCCCCTACACTTGCCCAACTTATGCTTTCAGGTAATTCCTCATCGCGAATTGGCACATATTTTAAATGAACTCCGTCTTTTTGTAAATTTAGAGCGACCTCGGTTACATGAGGATATTGAATGTTATATTCCCCATATCGTGGGTCCGCAAAAACTCCTCGAGTCGGACCTTGTAATACTATTTCTCCATTATTGAGGACAATTAGATTGTCCGCATATTCAGCAATTAAGTCCATTTTATGTTCTACTAGGATAATAGTTTTTCCCTGTTCTTTCATGAGACGAATGATATCAAATACATGTTCTGTTCCAATTGGATCTAACTGAGATGTTGGCTCGTCAATGACAAGAATATCGGGATTCATGACGATGATCGAAGCAAGTGCAACACGTTGACGTTGACCACCTGAAAGTCCCATTGGATGTCTTTCTCGTAAATGTTCGATTTTAATAAGCTTTAATATTTCATTTACTCTGTCAATAATTTCATTTTCTTCTACACCTAAATTTTCGAGGCCAAACGCTACTTCGTCAAAGACAGTATCTTTTACACCAGATACTTGGATGAAAGGGTTTTGAAAGACATATCCAATTTTTCCTCCTAATTGTCCTAATTGATATTCTACTATTCTTTTATCATCGACAATAACGTCCCCTTCAAGGTCTCCTTTATAAAAGTGTGGAATGAATCCTCGTATGATATTACATAGGGTCGTTTTACCGGAGCCATTATTGCCAATAATGGCTGTAAATTTCCCCTTTTCAATTGTAAAAGACGCATTTTTTATGTTCCAATCATCACTAACTGGATATCGATATGAGACATTTTTCATTTCAATGATAGAATTCATGTGAGGACCCTCCAGAACACCAAACCTACTAAAATGATCATGTAGACGAATGGCAAAATTCGATCAGCTGTACTTTTTGTTAGCTTATGCAAGCTAGTCTTCTTTGTTGGAGCAGAAAAAGCTCTCGACTCTAAAGTAATTGCTCGTTCTTCAGTACTTGATATAGATGATAATATGAGAGGAGTTAAGGTTGGGATAAATGCTTTCGCTCTCGTTAACAATGATCCTTCCGTTTCTACCCCACGTGTTTTTTGGGCATCCATAATTGTGTTCGCATGGCGTCGCATTTCAGGAATAATTTGCAATGTTGATAAAACTACATAAGCTCCCATTGGAGGGAGGCCTGCATCTTCTAGCGATTTTACGAAGTCACGAACATCTGTCAAACGGAAAAATAATATAAAGGCAGAACCCATCGCCAGAATGCGAGACGTAAGCGTTAATCCATAATCCAAGCCTTCCTCAGTCCACTTAAATATTCCCCATTGTCCCATCACATGATCACCTGGATAGAACAAGAGCTGCATGAAGAAAATGATGATTAGTAAAAATAACAAAGCCTTCATGACAGTACCCAAAAATTCTTTCACAATGCCTGCAGCGGCAGCTATAAGAAGTAAAATTGGGAAAACTAGAAATGAGAATATAAACTCGGGAATAATAAGAACGGCAGCTGATACAAGTAATGCAAAGAAGAATTTAGTCATTGGATGCAACCGCTGAATGAAATTTTTCTGCACGACGAACCCTCCTCAGAAAAAGTAGATCTTTCCGCTCAGGCAGAACGGAAAGAGTTCAATTATCGGCCTTCACGTTTCATATACAGAGTCCCATAATTCATTTTTGATAAATAACGATCAGACATTTTTCTTACAATAAAGTAAACGATTAGAGCCGATACAACTTTGTCCGCAATTTCAAAGATAAAGGATGAAGCGAATACGGCACTCCAAATTTTTTGTCCTGAAGCAAGGAATGTAGCTGTAAGAATAGATCCTGTACCTCCAGTAGCTCCTCCAAAAACTAACACCGTAATTGGAGCAGATACAATAACAGCAATAAAAGTAATCACAATACCGGAAATAATCGTTTTAGGAATATTTTTAAACATTCCTCCTTTAGACAAGTATCCTACCCCTATTCCAATCGCCACAGATGTAATGGCATATGGAAAATACGTAGGATTAAAAATACCATTTATAAGGTTTGTAATTAATCCAGCAAGTAATGCAACCCAAGGACCAGCAACGACCCCGATTAATATGGTTCCAATCGTATCAAGAAAAATAGGGAGCCTTAAAACGTTAGCAATTTGAAAACCGACAATATTCACTGCTACACCAATAGGAATAAGAAGCATAGACATCATATTAAAGTCATCTTTAAAACTACGTTTCATCTTGGTTTCCCACCTTTTTTAATTATTGACTGATTTGACGGCCCATTTTTGCAACCGCTTCCATAAATTGATTAACAAAGGCTTCACGATTGACCGAGTGCAATACTTTTACATTATGAGATTTTCCGGAACGGTGCATATAATCTACAACGGTCGCACCAGCAGTGTGGCGCCCTTCTGTCTCAACCGCTACAAAGCAATCTTCTCCTTCAAAAAGTTCTGGCGTGACAACATATGACACAGCACATAGATCATGCAAACGAAACCCATTTTCGAAATCAGTTTCTTGGAAATCATTATTTTTTGCATTTTGTATATAGAAGCGAAGCATTGCGCCAATTTTTTGTGATAAATCTGTCCCCATACTTTCAATTTGATGTAACTCTTCCATATTGACATACGCTTTATGAGTAACATCAAGTCCGCTCATGATAATAGGAATTCCTGAACGATAAACGATATCGGCTGCATGTGGATCAACATATACATTAAATTCTGCAAAAGGACTCATATTGCCAGCTATAGCTGCACCACCCATATACGAAATATAGCTGATTTTTTCTTTTACTTCTGGATGAGCAAGCAGCAATGCTCCGATATTTGTAAGTGGTCCAGTTGCGATTAAAACAATCGGTTCCTCACTTTCAGTTAAAACATCTATTAAAGCATTTATGGCTGTTCTATCACTTTCGAGTAAATCCGGCTTCGGTAAAATGACTTCTCCTAACCCACTTTCCCCATGAACATCATCAGCAACCTCCAATTCACGGAAGAAAGGATGATCCAACCCCCTTGCGATTTCAATATTTTGTTTCATGTAGCTTGTGAATGCTCTAGCATTGTAGACCGTTTTATCTTGCGTTTGATTTCCTGGTTCCGTTGTAATTAACTTTATATCCAGATCCTCTCGGGAAAAGGCTAATAATAACGCCATAACATCGTCAATTCCTGGGTCACAATCAATAATCACTGGTATTTTTTTCATCAATTTCACTCCTCTAGTTCATCTACATTTCTTGATGTTTTATGGTGCTGTAGTGCTTTCACGTACTACCAGAGTCGGGTTAAACATAACAGATTGCGTTTCGTTATTTTCAAGTTTTTGTATTAATAGCTTTACTGCCTCCCTCCCCATAAGATAAGTATCCTGACGAATTGTAGTAAGCTTAGGCATTAATGCGGATACTAACGGAATGTCGTCAAAGCCTATGATGGATAAATCCTTTGGTATATGAATTCCAAGCTCGTGAGCCATTCGGTAAATACCGAATGCCATTACATCATTAAAGGCAAATATAGCCGTCACTTCTTTTTTCCTCAGGAGATCTTTGGACTTTTGGTATGCCTTTTCCATCTGAAAATCCCCTTCAATAATATGTGATGGTAAAAGTTCAACGCCTGATTCAGACAGCGCTCTTTTGAAACCTGCTAAACGTTCATTAGACAAAGAAAGAGAGCTTGGTCCAATCATGCATGCTATCTTCCTATGACCGAGTTCTACTAAATGTATTCCTGCTAAATATCCACCTTTATCATTATCTATATAGACACTGGAATGTTTTTTTTCATTCTTTCCTCTATCAACGAGAACGAAAGGAATCTTTGCACGTGATAATTGCTCTTCATCCGATGGCTCCAAATAATCTTTTGCCGAAAAAATGATACCATCTACCTGCTGTTCCTCTAATAATCGTAAGTATCGCTTTTCTTTATCAGATTGATCATCAGAATTACAGATGATTAAGCTATATTCTCTTTCATTCGCTTCATCTTCCACCCCCCGACATAATTCAGGAAAATATGGATTAGAAATATTCGGAATGATTAATCCGAATATCTTCGATCGCTTCGTAACTAGACCACGAGCAAATTGGTTTGGCTGGAAATCTACCTCTTCCATTACCTTAAGTACCTTTTCACGTGTCTTTAGGGACATTCCCTCCTCTTTTTCATTCAACACTCGCGAAACAGTGGTAATGGAAACACCCGCTTGTTTCGCAATATCTTTAATAGTCCATCGTTTCATAACCTTCACCTACTATTACTATAAGATCACACTTTAAGAAAACGTTTTACGAAAACGTTTTCTTAATTACCATATCACGGCATAGATTTATTGTCATTACTTTTTCAGAAAAATCAGAAAATTATAGTTTCAGTGGCATCTTTATGGACTCCCCATTTACAGTTGCTGCACAGCATCGAATTTGCACCCATACGTCGTATTTAATTTTGTTGCAAATAATATTGATAGCCTAGTACATAAACACTTTATTCGAAATATTTTTCTACCCAATTCTGTTACAATATTGATATACGAATTAATAGAAACGAGGATTTTTTTATGCATGTAACAATCGGGGTACTCGCTCACGTGGATGCAGGAAAAACAACATTTTCTGAGCAGTTACTTTTTCATACAAACAGTATTCAAGCACGTGGACGAGTGGATCACCAGGATACATTTCTAGATAATCATGAGCTGGAGCGTCAGCGAGGCATTACGATTTTTGCAGAGCAAGGTCGCATGACGATTGGGAATGATACATATACGTTAATCGATACACCCGGACACGTAGATTTCTCTCCAGAGATGGAACGTGCCATTCGGGTTATGGATTATGCCATAATTATTGTTAGTGCGGTTGAAGGACTCCAAGGTCATACGGAAACAGTGTGGCAACTTTTACGCCAATATCACGTCCCAACCTTTTTCTTTATTAACAAAATTGATCGTGAAGGGGCAAATGTTGAGGCCGTTATGACACAGCTTCAAAAGGATTGTTCTGAGGATGTATTATTCGTAGATGAACCGCTCCGTTCGGACTATGTTTCAACTCACGTGATGGAGTGGCTTGCTGAACGTGATGAGCAGCTTCTCGATGCTTTTCTTAATGAGACTTTGGATAGCTCTAACTGCCTTACTCATTTACAAACGATGGTTAAACAGGAAAAGGCCTTCCTATGTTTTTCTGGCTCTGCTTTAAAAGATATTGGAATAAAGGAATTCTTAGCACAGCTCCCTCTACTTACAAAAACACATTTTAATAACAATCTCCGTTCCAAGGTGAAGTTTTTAAAATTCGTCATGATGGGCATCAACGCTTAACTTTTATTAAGGCATTACAAGGGACGTTACATGTGCGTGATGAAATTTCTTTTGGAGATGAAACCGAGAAAGTGACTGAGATTCGGCTAAACAATGGCAGCCGTTATGTAACAGCACAAGAGGTCGAGGCTGGAGAGATTTTCGCAGTAAAAGGGATTAGCGAAGCAAACATCGGTGATATCATTGGTTATTCAGGTAACCCGCAGCCCTATGAGTTAGTACCGACTTTGCAGGCAAAAGTACAATATGAAGGCGATCAGCATATAAAGGAAGTTCTAAAAATTTTCCGCACACTTGAAGCAGAAGAACCATCATTACATGTGCTATGGCATGAAAAATTTCAAGAAATTCATGTACATATTATGGGTGTCATCCAACTCGAGGTTCTTATCGATGTGCTTAACAAACGCTTCTCGCTAGACATTTCATTTAGCGAACCACAGATTTTATATATGGAAACGATTGCAACAACCGTGACTGGCTATGGTCATTTTGAACCTTTAAAGCATTATGCAGAAGTACATTTATTGATGGAGCCAAATACCCGCGATACTGGCAACACATTTGTTAATGCATGTCATGCGGATGATTTATCGGTTGGGCATCAACGACTCATTGAAAAACATCTATTCGAGCGCGATCATCATGGGCTATTAACAGGATTCCCCGTGACAGATATTCGCTTCACTCTCTTAACAGGACGCGCACATATTAAACATACAGATGGTGGCGATTTCCGAGAAGCAACATTCCGTGCATTACGGCAAGGGCTGGAGCAAGCAGAAAATGTATTACTGGAGCCGTATTACCGCTTTAAACTTAAAGCCCCAAGTGATTTTATTGGCCGCATGATGACCGATATTCAACAAGCTGCTGGTACATTTGATGCGCCAATCTTAACTGAACATGATGCGATTATAACTGGTCGTGCCCCTGTCGCAACATTCATGAGCTACAGCACAACCTTTGCCGCCTACACGAATGGTAAAGGCGTACTTTTTCTACAATTTGATGGCTATGATGTGTGTCACAATACAGAAGACATTATTGCACAAATTGGCTACGATAAAAACGCCGACCCCGAATATACATCTTCTAGTATTTTTTGTGCAAAAGGCAAGGGTTACTCCGTCCCATGGCATGAGGCAGAGGCGGCGATGCATTGTATTGACTGAAATCATAAAAACAGGACATGATTTGTTAGAATCATTGTCCTGTTTTTTTATGTTTCTTGGGGATTTACTATGCTATTACGGGTATTTGACTTCCTTCAGCGGGTATTCTGGCTTCCGCGAGTATTCTTGCTCCGCGCGGGTATTTGCTCTGCTTCCGCGAGTATTCTACTCCCTTCCGCGGGTATTCTTGCTCCGCGCGAGTATTTACTCTCCTTCCGCGAGTATTCCACTCCCTTCCGCGAGTATTCTACTCCCTTCCGCGAGTATTTGCTCTCCTTCCGCGAGTATTTGCTCTCCTTCCGCGAGTATTCTTGCTCCTCGCGAGTATTTCTCTCCCTTCCGCGGGTATTCTTGCTCCGCGCGAGTATTTACTCTGCTTCCGCGAGTATTCCACTCCCTTCCGCGAATATTCTACTCCCTTCCGCGAGTATTCCACTCTCTTTCGCGAATATTTGCTCTCCTTCCGCGGGTATTCTTGCTCCGCGCGAGTATTTACTCTGCTTCCGCGAATATTCTACTCCCTTCCGCGAGTATTTGCTCTCCTTCCGCGAGTATTCTTGCTCCTCGCGAGTATTTCTCTCCCTTCCGTGGGTATTCTTGCTCCGCGCGAGTATTTGCTCTCCTTCCGCGAGTATCCATCTTCACCCAGCACGAATTTAATTCACAAAGCTTGTACTGTTTTCTGCGCTGGCTTGACAATGTGATATGAAGGGTCCACAACAATGTAGTTATGGGAATTAGAAAAATCAATTAAAACCTTGCCAGGTCGACTTTTCAAAAGTTGTAAATTATCAATTAATTCCAGCAATAGTTCATGACCGTTACCACGTGGGTGCCAGTTTAAATGATATTCATTTAGTTCTTTCACAGCTTTTAAAAATTGATGATACTCGCGCTCTACAAAATTAATCAGTTGTTTGTTTTTATGAGCTACCTGTGATAAATCCTCTAAATATGTTTCATAAAAGCGCATTACTATCGAGCACAATAAATCATTGACCCGGGCAGCACTTAATATTGGATTAGGAGCTTTGGAAAGTCGCTCTAAATTTGGTTTTGCACGAGTCGAGTCAATGCGTGTAATTAAATGATAATGCTCATCATTCACCTCATAGACAATTGGATTTGTCGGCATATACATCATAAAACTATTTGTTTTTGTTTTAAGCTGATCTGTTATATTCACCTTTGCAAAAAGGTGCCCATTAAAACTTTCATTTTGTATCCAAATAATATCTTTGTTATATAAAATTTGCTCAAATAATCGTTCATTACTAATTAGTTTGCTAGCTATTAATTGATCAACAAGTGATTCTATAACCATTCTTGTTGTAGCTTTTTTAGTAAATTCAGTGCGGGGCTGCTTACAAATTTTCATATCTAAATATTGTGATTCCTGTGCTGTACATACATGAATATTCGTCATATGTGCATCCTCTTTTCGTACATATTTTCAAAACGGAAGTCATCAGTAAAAAAAGGATTTCCCATTAACGCGAGGAAATCCTTCATTCTATCTTTTTCGTTCATCATATAATGTCAAACAATGCCCAAATATGAAAGAATTAGCTCGATATCTAATACCTTCATTTCTGGGCGTTTGACGTACAGTGACGAACAGAGCATTCTGTTTTGTCAACATGCCACCTCCTATTCCTCGTAGGGCTATGGTGTGTACTCATAATAGGCAGGTATCCTGACTTATGGTCATCGCTGCTTTTCGCCTTCCCGTCGTTAAACAGTGGTCTATGAAAAGTCGCTCACATTTACAGTTGCGGGACAGTGTCGGATTTGCACCGACTTCCCTTTTAAGTAAATTGCACGCAATTTACACCTATTACTCCACGCTATTCAGTTGTGAGATATTTAAAATACTCCACATTCCTGTTGAATTATTAAAATCAATTGTAAAGGTGTGTGGAGTAAAAGTCAATTGATGTCAGTTTAAAAGTAAATTTTTACTCTTATTCATATTTTTGCAAATAAAAAAGAGTGAATTATTTTTATTAAAACCTTACATCAAAAGCATACATATTCTCCATCCTTTCATTACTGCTCAAAATTTATCTAAATTCCATTTTATTTAAATGTTCCAAAGAGCTAAAACTAGCACAAACGTTCGTCCGTTGTTATAATTAACTTATCTTAAAAACAAAAGGAGTCTTGCCTTATGAGTCAAAGAGTTGCCTACTATGATGTTGCACCTGATGGTATGAAAATTATGATGGACATGGAAAAATACACTAAAAAATCTACAATTAATCGTGTAACTAGAGAACTTATCAAAATTAGAGTCTCTCAAATTAATGGGTGCGCTTTCTGCATTGACATGCATACATCCGATGCTCGTAAAATGGGTGAAACCGAACAGCGTATTTATTGTTTAAATGCTTGGAATGAATGTACTTTTTATACACTTGAAGAGAAAGTTGCTCTAGAATTATCTGAACATATAACTTTAATTCCTACTAAAAGAGTTCCAGATGACCTATATAAGCGAATCCGTGAATACTATGACGAGAAACAGTATGTCGACCTTGTTCTAATCATCAATCAGATCAACAGTTGGAATAGGATTTCTATTGCAATGGGGAATACAGCAACTGAAAAATAATAACTCTTAAACGAACATCTCACGGTGTTCGTTTTTTCCTTCCTTTGTTTCGCAATTTCTTTCAGACATTCATTCAACACCAAATGATTACATATAACATAAATTATGGGCGTGTGAAAATTGATATGGTAGCGTACAAAATAAACAATTAGGGGTATCCGCTTCTTGTCAACGTTTTTCTAATCTAATTCGAATTAATCCTTGTTTGCTATAATCTACATTAATAATGCGATAAGTCACATCGTAAACAGTCACATTAGCATATGTATCCGCTTCTAATCCGAAATAAGTCTTTGCTGCTTCATTATCTCTAACAGTAATTTCATAAATAGGTTTATTTAGATTAACCGCTTCATTAGATGAGATTGAAAAATCCTTGTATTTTAAAATTGCAGGAATCTCACCTACCTTCGTATTGACGTAATCATAGACTGGTCTACCTAAATGGTCATATCCTATTAATGTTTTAATTTCTTCCCACTGCTCAATTGAATAATTGCAATACTCTAATGTACCCTTATACTTCCCCCCACGCATTTCAAAAATGTCAGACGTAACCATGTAGATATTATCGCTATGCTCATTGATCTTAGTATAGTCACCACTCTTAAATAATTCTAAGGAATGGATATGATAGCTACTGTTAGGGCTAAATGTAGAATTGCTAATAAATGCATTAATCGAAAATGGATTTTCCTCATAAAAGTTAAATTTATATGGAGTTTGGATTGTCTTGATCGTATCTTGAATTAACTTTTCATCAAATAACTTCATCTAATCACCTCTCAATTGTATAAAAGGAATGTGCTGCTACTATTATTGCTTACTTTAATCTGTCTAATCTTATTGTCTAGTTGGTCTATACGCTTCATTATGTTGTCACTGAACTCACTCACTGTCATATCATCAAGTTTAATAGCCTTCATCATCGTAGGGTTGTTAGCCAGTCCTTCTAACACTGATAGAGCAGTAGCATAGATACCTTTTAAGTTAGTCGTATCATTAACATCGTATGTATCAGTTGCTTGTAGTCCGTTCTCTGCTAGGTATACGGTAAGTTGTGTATCATCTAACTCAATGCCTTGTATGTCGTATTTTAATCGTTGTAAGTTAGTAATATTCATTCAATCATCCTTTCTAATTGTTTATATTCACATGCATAAAATATACAGTTTTTACTTCCGATAATATAAGATTATGTAAACTAAAAGTAATCAAGAAGTGTGGATATATCAACGTTTATCTACTTCAGGTAACTTTACCTTTATACATTTTTCATACATCATTGATATATCAACGTTTTTAGAATACTAAATACTAAGTAGTCACATGAAATCATGCATAAAATAATGTGGTTTTATACATTATTATCTCCATCAATTATTTAACATTTATCAACAATGATCATACCTACAATAGATCATTCAGTTACTAAAAGTAAGTGATATGCTTTTTATTTAACTTTATTTCAAGGTTAATTATTGTTTTTTTATATCTAAGCGAGGGCTGATGTGTACGTGTGCGTATTATATATAACAGAGCGTGTGTTTTTTAGCATATGCACTATAGGCATAAACCTTTGACACTATTACATTTCAACTCAACTCGTACACTACCATTCCCCATTTTTCTATACCACACGTTTATACTTTAACGTACTAAATTATATTATGTATCTTACTATCATCTTTTGCAGTATCATACTCTACACCATTTAACCTACTTAACTCTCTCAACTTATTATTGACATAAGGTGACTGTTCGACAATTGTCTCTAATGATAAAGCGTTCATATCGAATTGAGTTTTCATATTATCTAAAATTTCCTTATGGTTTGACGGAGTGTTGTACACAAAATTAAATTCAAGTGAAATTAATTCTTCATCTTCAATGACGATACCTTTATATTTCAATAAATGCTGTACCTTTTCCCAACGTTGATAAAATCCATCTCTAAGATAAGTTTCATTTACTCCTGCTTGTGTATCCGCTAATGAGAATAAAAGTTTTATACTGACCTCTGACAAGTTACTAATGTCCGTTTTGTTCATTGATACTGCAGGCGTTGAACTTACGTCAAGTAATGTCTGCATAAGTGTCTTATACACTAAATCAAATGACTTACTATCTAATTGACCGTTTACTAATTTGAAATCACTACCGTCATCTAATGTGAGACCCGCACCTACAATTTCCTTTGGTATCGAGCCATTAGTAAGTTGCTGACCTGTTACTACTGGAATTGGATTTAAAAACTTATACATGCTATCTGTATATTTACTAAGCATATCTTCCATATTATCTAAAATATTTTGATAGTCATCTAATTCAGATTTACCGATCCGATCACTTAACTCATGCAAAGTTTTGTAATGTATAGGGAGACCACTTAACGAAGGACGTTCACCTATTTTGGTGATTGTTTTCCCACCTTCATTTGACCATTCCTTCACACTTACATCTGTATAAAGGTTGTAATAAGTAATACCATCAAAAGTATAATGCTCAATAAATGCAATCATCTCATTGTAATTGTTATATACTGGAACGCCGTTATCAGCAGCAATTAATTTCGACTGAATACGACCATTACCATCAATATATAAATACTCCGATACTTCACCAAATTTAAGTAACTGTAATAAAATCTGTACATTTATATCATCGAAACGACCTAACTTATTTACCTTATTAAATTCTTTAACCATTGATTCATCACCTATCAAATTGACAGGATTTTTAAGTAGATATTGTGCCTTAAAGTTTAAGATTGTTTTAGCCATCTGAATTACGATACGTCTCGGCTCTACTACTTCACCGTTATATATATAATTCGGACGCTTTAATATTTCGTGTTCACCGTTCAAATAATCTTTAATACTCGATACGTTTAATACACGTTCTTGATTCTCATACGATGTCGTTTCTTCAATAAACCACGTACTTTTACCTTTATATTTCGCATTAACATATTGTTCAAGATTCATCATTTCTACTCCTCAATTTCTTAGTTTTTTCCATAATAAAAAGCAACACCTATTGGATGTGACCTTTTGTTAGCATCTAACATTATGTTCTTGATAACGTATCCTATTTTTATTATTAAATCTTTTTCAAAGGAACTCCTAAGATAAATATCGCAATCCCTTTTGAAAACTATACATATTATAGATTATAGAAAGGAGGGATATTTTATGGGATACTGCGGAGAAATTCGCGAAGAGCGTCGCGAAAGAAACCCATTCGCTTTAATCGTTGTTCTATTCATTCTTCTGATTATTGTCGGCACTAGTTTTATGAATAGATGTTATTAATACCTAATACCGCCATTACCGCATATAATGCTCATAACTATTGTAAGGTAATACTAGTTTAACCCTACACCTCCGAATCATTATTAAGGGTCACTATCCTCCGGGTGATCCTTTTAAATTTTCCTCTTTCAATTTCATACTCAACCGCCTAAGGCATAATAAAAAGCCACACCTTGTTAGATGTGACCTTTATGTATTTATAATTATATGCGAATATATACCTTACCATCTAAATCTACAGTCACTGATGTAATATTTAACGATTTTCCGTCTACAAATATATTCTTTGTTTGAATGATTTATTGAATTGTTTCATACGGTAATTTATATTCTTTACTATTATAGACTAATATATGTTCCATCTAGTCACCTCCCACATTCCAATAATTGTAATACATTACACTTAACTAATCAGTAATAGGATTTTGCTATACATACCACTTATTCGCCTTCATTCCCTGTACGGATAATGCTCCTGCAATAACTAGATTATCGTGATTTTTTTCTGTATTTCCTCGCTTATTACCTAACTTTCCATGTGTCTCTTCAAACATTTGCATCTGCTGTAAAGTCTGAATAACATAATATATTCCAGTTCTTATTAGTTTTTAACTCGGATTGTAGATACTCTTTTATTATTTCGTTATCCTCTTTCTCATTTTCACAGGTGTTAGGTGCTCCCACTCTTTATATAGTTGCTTTTTCGAAAGTATCTTCCAAGGATTAAACATCGTTTGTCCATGCTTATTAAAATACAGTTCTTCACCAATATGATAAGCTGCATGTTGAATAATACCATTTTCATCCTTCCAAATTACAATGTCGCCTTGTTGTATCCCTTCACCTAGGACCTCTTCAAAGTTATACTGACTTAATTTTTCAAGAAATGTTTTTTGATATATCCATTCATAAATAAACCACTTTTGTTTCCCTTTTGAAATTGCAAACAAAACCGCTGCTAAACAATTTGCACCTTGACGATGCCCAAAAGTATTAGCAAATTGCTGTAGAAAACTAGGTAATGATTTTGGAGGTTCCTCACATTCTCCCTTATCCCACCATTCATAAACCATTGTTGTAAGTAACTGTTCTTTAAATGATTCGTCAAGACCTTCCCACATTGAACGCTGTATGATAACGTGCCCATTCTGTACATAACTCGAAGGTACTTTTTCTATCTCCTTTATAAATTTAACGGGGAGTACAAGCCCTCTTTCACATTGCACTTGAAAACTTAAAATCAATTGTTGGTCCTCTTTCGATTTGCTCTCAATCCATCCTTTTTCAGCAATAATTACGTATTGTGCGTTCTTTATATTCCAGTATTCATAACAATTAACATAATTTAAATGCTGATATGTGCTGTGAGTATAAAACTCATCTATGGGCATTAACAATACATCTGTAAAGTCAATTTCATTAAGATGTTCTTCTGATAGAAAAAATAAATCTCTTTCAGGGACATAACTTTCCATCCATGACAGTAAGACTTTTTTTGTCGGTTTAATTATCATTATGTATTTCCCCCAACTTGAATTTTTTGCTTATTGTTTGAATAACTCTACTTGAACTTCTTCTATAACATACCAAGGCCATTCAGAATCACTGGCTTTTGGGTCACTCACTTTCAACGCAAAAAAAGAACGACCAACAAACGAATTGAAACGTTGTTGATCGAGTTTATTAAAAGAATGAAACGTTTTTTATACTTTATGAATTTACAGGTGCGGGACAGTGTCGGATTTGCACCGACTTCCCTTTTCAGTAAATTGCACGCAATTTACACCTATTACTCTAAGCTATTCAGTTGTCAAGAAACTGGAAAATACCAGATTTCTTTCCGTTAATAGTAAAGTACAGTATTTTTAAAGTCAATTGAGGCAATTAGATATTTTATAACTACTCACTCAACTTCGGTGCTTTTCGTAGTTTAGTTGCTTGTTCAAATGAAAATGCGAGTTTTATTAGAACATCTTCACTAAATGCAGTTCCTGCGAAAGTTATGCCAAACGGTCTCCCATTTTTCATATACCCTGCTGGGACGGCAATAGACGGATAACCAGCTTTTGCACTAATTGTCGAACCTATATATGATGGAAAGATAATCGCATCCAATTCATATTTTTTTAATGTATAATCGATTCCTTGTTCTTGAGAAAAATACAAATCCTCTAATTTTGCATTTAAATAGTCAGAATCTCTTAATGTGTTCGATAGTTTCTCTCTCAATTCCAATTTATCCTGACCATATTTTAACGACTTTCCTTTTGAACGTTTATTAAATTGAATTAACTCAGAGATAGAATGCACAGGCATGTGGGAAGGTAGATTTACAAGGAAATTATTTAAACTATGCTTTAATTCGTATTGCGGTACTCCCCATTTCCAGTCTCTATGAAAAGAAGGGATTTCGATGCCTTCAATAATATCGGCTCCTTGAGCTCTTAAAACCTGAATTGCATTATTAAAAAGTGTTTCATCATATTCCTCTGAGTCATAATAAGCTTTTGAGGCATTATTATAAACACCAATTCTAGCGCCATTTAATCCTGTGGCCTCTAAAAAAGGGGTGTAATCCTTATATAACCTTCTTTCACTTTTATATGTAGCGACGTCGTCTTGATCTACTCCTGTTAACACGCCCAATAAAATAGCTGCATCTGTTACTGTTCTAGCCATTGGCCCTGCTGTGTCTTGAGAGTATGTAAACGGAATAATGCCCTGTCTACTAATGAGCCCAACAGTCGGTTTTATGCCAACTACTGAATTTGTAATAGCTGGACTTAAAATCGAGGCGTCTGTCTCAGTTCCAATTGATAAAACAGAAAAATTCGATGCCACCGCTACTGCTGACCCCGAACTGGATCCTCCCACATAAAGTTGTGGATCGCCATAAGGATTTAGTGTTTGGCCACCTCGAGAACTATAACCCGCCCACATCGTACTCGACATAGCGTTTGCTAATTCAGTCATATTTGCTTTCCCTAAAATAACAGCCCCTGCTTCACGAAGCTTTTTTACTAGAAATGCATCCTGCTTAGCTAAATAATTTTCCAATGCTATTACGCCTGCACTAGTGTGCATAAAATCTTTCGTTTCGATATTATCTTTTAAAACTACTGGAATTCCGTGTAAAGGCCCTCTAGCCCCTTTTGTTAGTCTTTCCTCATCTAATGCTTCAGCAATAAATATCGCTTCAGGATTAATTTCAAGCATAGAATTAATTTTCTGTCCGCCTTGATCATACTTAGCAATTCTGTGTAAATAATACATAGTTAATTCTTTTGATGTTATATCACCTTGTACCATAGCTGTTTGAATATCGATTACTGACAATTCTTCTTTAAGAAAACTATTAAAATTTATACCCATTAAATTCCCCACCTCTCTTTCAATATTATACCAAAAAGGGAAACTTGTGCTTAAATTGTTTTTTAACTATTGAAATTTCAAAGTTCATTCCCTCAGGCTCGTTACTTCATATATTTTTTGCCCCAGTATTTGTAAATGTGTTATAGTTTAAATAAATAACTAATTATTCTGTCATTTAATTCATTTTTGTGAGGTGAAGATATTGAAGAAATATATATTTGCAGGAGCTTTACTGGGAATTTTCTTTTTAACAGGGTGTGTAAATGAAAAAACAGAAAATGTAAAATCATCCAAACCATCGACCGATGAACAAACAGTAGAAAAAGAAAAAATCGTAGCTCCAACTCCTTTAAATTTAACGCAGGAACAAAAAGAAAAGTATTACAAGGAATATATTTCTCTTGTAGAGAAAGTGAACGAAGAATATCAAGAAAACTTTGAAATAGAACCTATATCAAAGTTTACTGATGAATACTGGGTTGAGGTAAGTGATTTTAAAAAGATGTTAAAAGAAAGAGTAGATGCTTCATTTATCGTGTTAAAAAATAATGATGCGTATGCTCCAACTTCAGTACCGAAAACAGTGGAAATACATACAGGTTCAAAGGTTGCTATTATTAGTTTTGAAGGCTCTTTTGATACACAGTTAAATTCAAATACAACTGAAAGTAGGCAGTTGTTTTCAGCTATGAACTCTCTATCTTCGAAAATTGAAAATGGTAGTGGTAACTGGATCCAAAAAGGATACAAATATACAATTGACGATGATGGTCGCTCTTATATCATTACTGTTGGTGGAAAATACTCTGAAAGTGGTGTTTCTTCTTCTCATTTAATTAATGTAGAATTTTATTGCAATAAGAATGGTGGTATTTTATGACCGACAATATTTAAGAAAAGAGCTTGCCTACGAGGTGATTGAAAATTGATTAATATCGAATTTGGAACATTTATACTTTTTCTAATTACGCTTGTTTTAGTAATTAGTATTTTTGGATTTGCCATTAGAAAGCTGTTAGGTGTTGAAAGAAAGAAATGGTTTTCTTATAATCACATTAACGAAAGACATAAAAAACTAGATTGGTCTGTACGAATAATATTTATGAGTTTATTTTTAATTAGTTCGTATTATATGATTGGTAACGATACACTTGGAATTCCTTGGTATTTTGAAACATGGTTTATCTTAATTGTCTTTTTTATAACATCTGAAATGCTACGAGCATTTATGGAATGGAAATACGCGGAAAATAAAAGAGATTTTGTTGCTACTATCGCAGAAATGGTGTTAATGATTAGCATAGGATTTTTGACGATAACAACCGATTTTTTCGGCTTATTTATATTTAATTTCGAAGCTATTTAAACCGGTTAATTAATACACTTGATATAAAATAAAAAAGGCTATTTCGCAGAAAATTTATTCCTGTAAAATAGCCTTTTTTAATGAATACTATATTTCTTGCAATTATTGTCCACTAAATCTCTGTGTCAGCTTTTGTAAATTTTCAGCTTGTACACATAAATCTTGTGATACTACCATGTTGACCGCTTGCATGGAGGCACTTTGCTCATCTACTGACTGCAGAATGACCTCTGTATAATTAGACAAACTGTCCATTCCACTTGCGATTGTCGATACTAAGTTTGTAACCTCATTCGCGCTACTTGAAAGCTCTTCTGCTGTTGCGGAAATATCCTCAAGTTGGTTCGTCATTTTGCTAACATGCTGAGAAATCGTACCGAATGACTTTGTAGCCTCATCAATAACATAGACGCCCTGTTGAACGTTTTTCAAGTCCTCTTCGACAGAGGTAGCTACTTGTTTTGTATCGCTTTCAATGCCAACTACCAGCTCGACAATTTGAATAGCCGAATGCTTAGATTGCTCTGCCAATTTTCGAACTTCCTCCGCTACTACGGCAAAGCCTTTACCATGTTCTCCAGCACGCGCCGCTTCAATCGCTGCATTTAATGCAAGCAAATTCGTTTGATCTGTAATAGCCGTAATCATGTCTGTCATAGATTTGATATCTGTCATTTTTCCAGATAATTGCTGCATTAATTCACTTGTTTTTTCAGTAGAAGTTGAAATGAATTCCATCTGATTTTTAGCCACGTGTAAAATTTCCACACCGTTGCCTGCAATGTCATTTGCTTCTTTTGCATGATCAAATACATCTTGCGTTGCCACGGTAATACGTTCAATGCCATCAGCAGTTTCCTGCATAGCAATAGCACTTTCATTTGCAGATTGTGCTGCTTTCTTAAGGCCATCAGTCGTATTCTCCATTTGTGAATCAACTTCGTTCACTGCATCTGTAATTTCATTTGTACTTGCTGATAGCTCCTCAATGCTCGCAGATAAATCTGAAGAACTACTTGCAATATTTTGTGTCATCGTATGTAATTGTTCCTTCATCTTTAAAAACGCTTTAGCTAAGTCTGATATCTCATCATTGGAATTAATTTCAATCGGAGCAGTACTTAAATTTCCACCAGCAATTGCTTGTGCAGATTCTGATAATTGTTTAATAGGCTTAATAATTTTAAATTTTACATAGAAAATACACGATAATGTCATCGTAATTCCTATTACTGTTAATAAAGTGGATAGCCATTTTAATGAAGTTAAATTTGCTAGGTCTATAATTAATAAAACACCCATGAGAACATTTAAAGTAGAAAAGCAAATTATACTTTTTTTCCGTAAGCTCATACTAAATTCCTCCAACTATAATATTATTCCAACGTAGTTATTATAGTTTAATTCTCCTGAAATTCATAGAAAAAAGACCAACTTTTGTAAGGGGAATGATATATAAAAGAAAAAGTACTTTCGTAGTATCCAAAAAACATGGAGATGTGCTCTAAAAGTAAAAGCACTTTGCTTTAGACAAAGTGCTTTCACCATAAATTATTTTAATTTCATAATACTTGATCCAGCAATACCAGGATGTGTCATCTCATATGGATCTAGAATTAAATCTAATTGTTCTTTTGTTAGGACGCCTTCTTCAATGCAAAGCTCACGAATTGAACGACCAGATAAAATTGCTTCACGCGCAATTCGTGCAGCTACCTCATAGCCAATATGCGGGTTCACTGCTGTTAACACACCAACGCTTTTTTCCACATATTCTTTCATGCGATCTTCGTTTGCTTCAATATCCTTCAAGCAATTTTGTGTAAATGCTCGGAACACGTTATTCATAATGCTAATCGATTGAATTAAGTTAAAGACAAGCACAGGCTCCATAACGTTTAATTCTAATTGTCCTGCTTCAGATGCTAAAGAAATCGTATGGTCATTACCAATTACTTGGAATGCCACTTGATTAAGAACCTCTGGCATAACAGGATTTACTTTCCCTGGCATAATAGAAGATCCAGGTTGACGAGCTGGTAAAATGATTTCCCCTAATCCAGCACGTGGTCCAGATGCCATTAAGCGAAGGTCATTAGCGATTTTCGACATATTAATCATACAGATTTTTAGTGCGCCTGATACTTCTGTATAAGCATCCGTATTTTGTGTTGCATCCACAAGGTGTGTAGCGCCTTTAAGCGGCAATCCTGAAATTTCAGCAAGATGAACATCAACTGATTGAATATAGTCAGGGAATGCATTTAATCCTGTACCAACAGCTGTTGCTCCCATATTTACATCATATAAATTTGGGCGAGTTTGGCGAATGCGCGCAATATCACGAGTGATCACACGGCAATATGCTTCAAATTCTTGCCCTAATCGAATCGGTACAGCGTCTTGTAAATGCGTACGACCCATTTTAATAACATGCGCAAATTGCTCCGCTTTTTGGTGGAACACTGCTTGCATGTTTTCCATTGTAAGAAGTAGTTCATCTATCAAATTCAACACAGCGATATGAATAGCTGTTGGGAAAGCATCGTTTGTTGATTGTGACATATTAACATGGCTGTTTGGGCTAATTGTTTTGTAGTCCCCTTTTTCTTTGCCCAAAATCTCTAAGGCACGGTTAGCAATAACCTCGTTGGCATTCATATTAATAGATGTGCCAGCACCGCCTTGGATTGGGTCAACGATAAATTCAGCATCCCACTCGCCGTCAATAACTTCCTGTGCAGCCTCGACAATTGCATCTCCGATTTCTGTTGAAAGTAGGTGTACCTCCATATTACTCATAGCAGCTGCTTTTTTTACAATACCCATTGCTTTAATAAGAGCAGAGTGAATTGTATATCCTGTAATCGGGAAGTTTTCAGTTGCACGAAGCGTTTGAATCCCGTAATAAGCATTGCTTGGTAATGCACGTTCACCTAAAAAGTCTTTTTCTATACGTTGTGTGGACATAATTGTCGTCTCCTTTTATGTAATCCTCACACTTGATAGTAGCTAATTAATGCAGTATTGTAAACAGTCATTTTTCTGTAAAATGAAAAATCCCATGAAAAGATATTATTATTCCCTAAAAACCGAGCGCTACTTTGAAACTATTAAGACATATAAGATTACACACTTTTTACTTTGGTTAGCAGTTTTTCTCGTTTTTAAACAATTATGCCTCAGCATAATTGCGTATGGATTCGGCTTTTTACTTGCTCAAAGAACTCTTTTTCGATTCATAACAAGTGGGTTCATAATTATTAATCTTCACCAATCAGGCTATTCCAATGCAAGATAAATATTCCCATTCGTTCATTTAGCACAATAAAAAAGCTGAACTAATTGTTTGTGTTAGTTCAGCTAAATATAAACTATTTTAATGTGTACTATCCCAGGAACACTGGTGTTAATTCTTTTATTTATTTGAAGAAACTGTAAAACGACTGTTAACATGCTTTGGATTTTCAATTTCATCTAATACTGCAACGGCATAATCTGCATAGCTAACATAACTTTCACCAGCAGCATTTACTAATAAATGATCTTCTCCAGCAGTATAGCTACCTGTACGTGGACCTTCTGGATCAAAGAAAGCAGATGGGCTTAAAAATGTCCAAGTAATAGTTGATTGTTGTAAGTCATGTAGATTTTCACCTTGGTTTTTAGCTGTCGCATAAAACATTTCAGGAAAATCTGGTGTATCCATTACGCGTACAGTTTTCTCTGGGTCTACAAACAGACTACCCGCACCACCGACAACAAATAATTTTGTATCAATACCAGTGAAAATATCGATTAAATGACGGCCAGCTTTCACATGTAATTCCTCCTGACCAAAAGGAGCCCCAAATGCATTTACGACTACGTCAAACCCTTTCACATCTTCTTGAGCTAATTCAAATACAGCCTTTTCAATTACTGGAATATTTGCTGTTATTTTCGAGGCTGAACGCACAATCGCAGTTACATCATGGCCACGTTGTAGTGCCTCCTCTACAATTTTTTGTCCCGCTTTCCCTGTTGCACCAATTACCGCAATTTTCATATTTATAATTCCTCCTATTTTCCATTTGTAACTATTTTAGTTACAGGTTAGATACAAAAGACCGACTTCGTTGATGTTAACGAAGTTGATCTAGCACATCCTGCAAAGTTTGTGCTTGTAGTTGTTCTTCCATTGCATGCCAAACAGATGTATAAACACCTTCCAATGTCCGTTGGATTTTTCGACCAACCGCACATGCTGGATTTGGCTCATCATGAATCGCAAAAAGCTGCTCTGGCCCATCAATCGCATGGTAAATGGCTAATAGCGTTAAATCTTTTGGCTCCACTAATAGATCATAGCCTGCAATTCCTGGTCGTGACGTAAGCAAGCCCGCTTTTTTTAGTACCCCAATCATTCGTCGCACGACAACTGGATTTGTATTCACACTACCTGCGATGAAATCAGACGTCAGCTGGCTTTTATCAGATGTTGTTGCAATGAGCGAAAGTATATGGATCGCTACCGAATATCGACTGTTCACCATATGTATCACCACCTGTTGTAACTATTATAGTTACAGGTTTAAATAAAAACAAGCAAATTGCTCTATTTGCACCTGTATTTATTTTATTCCGTTATCAAAGTATTATACGATAATTATAATTTCTTTACATAAATAACTAATTCTTGTCGTAGTTCCCCATCTTCCTCATAAAAGTCTAAGTTATGAAATTCATACTTAAAATGGCCAACTGGAAATGTCACACTTTCTCCTTGTGCCGCAGCCAATATGCCTGCCACATCATGTGACACCATTTGCAAAAGCTCTGTACCCAAAACCGAATCTACAAAAATCACGTTCATAATAAAACACCTCCTCAGCTATTATAGCTCAGAAGGCGCTTACATTTATAGTCTTTCTTTATAACGTTTCAGACGAATATCCTCAACGACTTGCATCATTTTATGTATTTGCTCCTGTGTTAATTTTGTAGAGATGTGTGCTAGCTCATGTTGATGAATAAATTCCTCTTGTTGTTGAGGAGTACTGGTCAGCAATTTCGTCCTTAAACGTTGCTCACACCCTCTTCCGTCTATTTGAAAAATCAACGATCTCCTCACATCATTCACCTCTAAATTTTTATTAGAACTTCCATATTAAAACTTATATCGGAAAAATTTTCATGTTTTTAAATATCCTTCATATAAAGCGCTAGGGGATTTAGCTCTAAATAAATCAAGCTCTCTCTTTTGGCGGTAGTATCCGGCTATTTGATCGGTTCTTTTCGTCGGTTCGACGATTCTTTCCGTCGATTCGATCCTTCTATCCGTCGCTCTGCCGGTTCTTTCCGTCGCTTCGACTCTTCTATCCGTCGCTCTGTATTCTTTCCGTCACTTTTGCCATTCTATCCACGATTTTGCCGGTTCTATCCACGAATTCGGCTCTTCTATCCACGATTCTGCCGGTTCTATCCACAAATTCGACTCTTCTATCCATCACATTGGCCTTTTATCTGCCGCTCTGTATTCTTTCCGTCACTTTGCCTCCGCTATCCGTCGCTTGGACTGTTCTTTCCGTCACTTCGACTCTTCTATCCGTCGCTCTGTATTCTTTCCGTCACTTCGACTCTTCTATCCGTCGTTCTGACTGTTCTTTCCGTCACTTTTGCCTCCGCTTTCCGTCGCTCTGATCTCTTTTCGTCACTTTGCCTCTGCTTTCCGTCGCTTTGACGATTCTTTCCGTCGCTTCGACCCTTCTATCCGTCGCTCTGCCGGTTCTTTCCGTCGCTTCGACTCTTCTATCCGTCGCTCTGTATTCTTTCCGTCACTTTTGCCATTCTATCCACGATTTTGCCGGTTCTATCCACGACTTCGGCTCTTCTATCCACGATTCTGCCAGTTCTATCCACGAATTCGACTCTTCTATCCATCACATTGACCTTCTATCCGTCGCTCTGAAATCTTCCCTCGCATTGCCTCAAATTTCCATCGCTCTGACTTCTATCCCTCGCTCCGCCAGTTCTTTCCGTCGTCTCAACTCTTCTACTCGACGCTTCGCAGTTAGTTCGCTTTAAAAAAACAGCAACCAAAACGGCTGCTGCTTCAGTTTAAACGGCAATTGGAGCTTTAATTGTTGGGTGTGGATCATAGCCCTCAATCGAAAGATCTTCGAGTTCTATGTCAAAGATTGACGTTTTATTTGGATTAATTTTTAAGGTTGGTAGGTCCTTAGGCTCACGTGAAAGCTGTTCTTTTACTTGCTCCACGTGATTTAAATATATATGAGCATCCCCAATGCTATGAATAAATTCGCCAACTTCTAAACCACATTCATGTGCAATTAAATGTGTCAGTAATGCATATGAGGCAATATTAAATGGACAGCCTAATAATGTATCTAGGCTTCTTTGCATTAGCTGACAGCTTAATTTTCCATTTGCGACATAAAATTGGAACATCACGTGACAAGGAGGTAATGCAGCTTTACTGCCTTTTGCTCCTGCATTGATAACATCCTCTGGATTCCATGCATTGACAATAATGCGTCGTGAATCTGGATTGTGTTTGATTTGATCGATTACATCTTGCAATTGATCGATGCTTTCCCCTGTTGATGTTGTCCAATTACGCCATTGCTTGCCATAAACATTACCTAGCTCGCCGTATTTACGTGCAAATTCATCGTCTGTTAAAATACGCTCACAAAATGAAGCTAACTCTTTTTTGTAGTCAGCATTGAAAGACTCGTCCACTAAGCAACGACGGCCAAAGTCTGTCATATCAGGACCTGAATATTCATCAGACTCGACCCATTTTTTAAAAGCCCATTCATCCCATATATGATTATTATTTTGCAGTAAATAACGAATATTTGTGTCCCCTTTAATGAACCAAAGTAGCTCACTTGCTACAAGTTTAAATGGTACACGTTTAGTCGTTAAAAGAGGAAAGCCCTTGCTTAAATCAAATCGCATTTGATAGCCAAATACACTATATGTACCCGTACCTGTACGATCTTCTCTTTTCACGCCATTCTCTAGTATATGTTGTAGTAAATTTAAGTACGCGATTTCTGGATGCGCCATGTTAATCAACAGCTCCTTCAAGTATGCTGTTGACCATTATAACATCTAGGACGTCCAAAAATAAAAACAATATTTACATTTCTGAGCCAAAAAAATTGTTTTCTAGCTCTTTTGAGATTTCACTCTCAATTGTGAAAAAAAACGTTGGTAACAAAATAATATTAAATAAAATAGGAACGATAATCAGTAAAAGATCCATCCCTGGGGAAAAATAGACACTAAAAGCAGTCAGTAACCCTGATATGACTAAAAATAAAATTTGGACACCGATAATCATTAACGGAATGATTTGGTACATATAGTTAAGCTTTCGGAACTGATGCATGTTTTCTGGATCTTCTATAATTCTCTTTTTTAAGCGCCTTGATAAAACTATACAGGCGATAAGCTGTGCAATAATAAAGCTTAAATAAATAACACTATGTAAAACCATTTGCCCTTTCATAACCGTGCCATTAAAATGTCCTACCCGCTGCTGTAGTAGCTTGTTAACCGCTCCCTCATAAACATATTCCTGCTTACTAAAATATGTGGGCGGTTCCACAAAGCCGAGCGTTGCCCAATCCTTTGAGTTGGTTTCCCAGTCGATTAATTTGCTTGCCAAAATACGCAGTTGAATAGCATCATTTTCACCAAACATTCCTACTAAAAAAGTATATGGTATCGCTACCTTCATTTGCCCATTTTGCTTTTCATTAATTAAATCTTTAATGGGAAAAGTATACGTAACATCTGTCTGGTGAGCTTCATAACGAGCGTCCCCGATCTTCCAATGACTTTCTAAGGAAGATTCAATATTATTCTTCATTTCAGGATACGGCGTATCATTATGTAAATGCTTAGGAATCTTATAGACAAAACGATTGTCACCCCCAATAATGCAAATATCAACTTTCACCGCATCATTCTCATAGTTCTTAGCGATTATTGTACTCGGGTACGACATTATGACGACTAGAAAAAAAAGGATTAGTGGCAATCCTTTCTTTTTCACGCAACGATCCCCCTTTTCGACACATATGCTAGATTTACACTATCATAGGCAATACCGAAAAAACCACTTCGTTTTTCCGAAAGAGCAATAGTGGTTTTCCGAAACACCTTATTTCGGTATTCCAAAATTACTAAAAATTATGGATAATAAATAGGTAATTAAGATTGAAATGGGGCAATATTATCATGCAAATATTTGAGAGAAAGCGATGAGTAAATGGACATATAGTATTTTCATAACCTACCTACTCCTCGGTATTTATGTGCTCGTAGTGGCAATGCGAATCCCTTTAATTGGTATTTTAGTGGACACAACTAGCCAAAAACCGGTCATAACTGAGTTCTATTACTCAATATGGGCCGAGCAAAATAACATTGAAAAAGGCGATCTTTTACTGACAATCGATGGCAAGCCTGCAGAAAATGTTCGTTCTATCCAACTCAATTCTTTCGTTAGAGGTGCTAAAGAACTGACGTTTATGAAACCTAATGGTGATGTTCATACTGTTAAAGTTAAGCATAAAGATATTCCGGAAGAATTTTATTTACAAATTATTTTTCCGCTGTTTTATTTTGTCCTATCCTTTGTAGTTGCCATCTATTTATGGCAAAGAAATAAAGATAATCAACTAACTAGTTTACTAACATTATTTTTATTAACTTGTTCTTTGACTTATATAAGTTGTGGAGCCTCAAGTAGAGGAAATTTAATTGGAGAAGCAGTAATAGGTATTGGTATCGTTTTATGCATGTTACTTTTTATTCACTTTTTACAATTTTATTTCCGATACCTCCATCTAAAATGGTCGTACCTCAATACCAAATGGCTTTATTTATTACTACTACTTATACCTTGCTGTAATTTCATAATGAGAGTTAAGTCTGATTTTAGGGTAATAACAGCATTAATTTATTTAGGCATATTTGCTGTACTTGTTCTCTATGCCATCTATATTTTACTAACGAGTTATTTACGAACTAAACTGGCAAAAATCCGTCTGATCACCATTGCATTTATTACGCCTTTTTTGCCGTTTTTACTATGTTTCGTTATACCCGTAATTTTAGGTCAGAACCCTATTTTTCATGGTGAGGTAGCTGCATTATTTTTATTGTTTATTCCTTTTTCTTTTATTTTCATTCAAGTGAACGAACGATTATTCGATATTGAATATCAATTATCTCGTTTGCGCTATTATTCAACACTTGCTTTTTTTAGTGCATTAATCTTAACTACAGGTATTACCATATTATTTATTGATACATTATCGATTATTCAAATTACGAGCGTCTTTATACTTATTTTCCTCGTTATTATTGCTAGCTTTTATATAAAAGAGCAGCTTGATTTTAAGTATCGAAAGATTATTTTTTCATCTTCTGGAAATTATGTACATAATTTATATGCTGCCGTTAATCGAATGGGTAAAGCAAAAGATCAGCAAGAATTGCTGGATCAATTTAAATATGAGATAACAGAAAAGCTTGGTACTACAGCTTTTACGATTACAACAATAACGGAAGATACGCCATTCACTCGCGGTGAAGTCAACATCGGGAATAACATGACTCACCTGTTATTACATGATACAGGTGAAGAAAAAATCATGTTAAACATTCGACATGCATTACAAAAAGAAGAGCTTCTTTGGTTAGAGTTACTTGCCCTCTATGTTTCAATGTTTATTGAAAATTTAAAGCTCATTGAAGATTTAGTATGTGAAATAAGGCTTATGAAGGATCACAATGATACACAGCTTCCTTGGCTCGATAAATTATTATGGAATATCATTGAAAAGGAAAAAAGTATTTTAGCGCAAGAATTACATGACACTATATTACAGGAACAACTTCATTTAGCGAGAGAGTTAGATGTACTTGCTAGCTCACCTATAATAAAAAAAGATAAGGTATTAGATATTCGAGAGCAATTGCTAAATGCATCGAAGGATTTACGTGAGTATTGTGAGAATCTAAGCCCTCCATTACTTGACACATTTGGGCTTCAAATCGCCTTAAAAAAACTGATTCAAAAGGTGAAAATACGTGCCGACTTTTTATTAAACACCCAAATAGAACGCGTCCAATTTCAGGATGCAACCTTACATTTAGCCGTCTATCGCCTTGTGCAGGAGCTTTTAAATAATGCCATTAAGCATGCCGAAGCCACTGAAGTTTCGCTAAAACTACAAGTGATCGATTGCGGTTTTATCCTACAATACGAAGATAATGGTATTGGCTGCGATATTGAAGATTTAATGCAATCTTCAGCTTCAATGGGTATTAACGGTATTCGAGAACGAGTCCGTGCTTTTAATGGAGACATCACGATAACCTCCAGTCATAATGAAGGAATGCAAATATTTATTCAAATACAAGAGGACGTGGAATCATATGATTAATATTCTTATTGTAGATGACCATCCTGTCGTTTTAGATGGTACAAAAACATTATTACAGGATTTAATAAATGTTCATATCGACACAGAGCAGGATAGTTCCGCTGTTCTGTCTAGAATGGATGCTCAAGCTTTTCAATTATTTTTAATCGATATAAATATGAAGCCAATCAATGGCATCCAGCTTTCAGAAATGATTAAGAAAAAGCAACCAGAAGCACTGATTTTACTCTACACTGGCTATGAGCTTTCCGATTATTACGAATTACTTATTGAAAAAAAGGTCGATGGACTATTATCAAAGCTTGCCACGAAACAGCAAGTTATTCAAACCATTGAAGCCGCACTAAGAGGTGAAATCTTGCTAGCAGCTGATTTTTTAGATTTTGTACAGCAGCGCATCAATTTACCAAATATGCAGCAAGAGATTTTACTAAGTGACAAGGAACAAGAAATATTACAGCTTGTCGCACAAGGTTGTACGAATAAAGCAATTGCTTCAGCCATTGGGGTCACGCAGCGCACTGTAGAAAATTATTTATCCAAACTTTTTGTCAAACTAAAGGTAGAATCTCGTGCAGAGGCTGTAATCGTCGCAAAAGAGAAGGCATGGATCAACTAATTATCGTTAAATTACGTTAATGTAAATTTTATATTACTAAAATCGGAATATACTGGATAAATGTCTGGAACTGTTATATAATCAAAACAATAATTACATTACTTCATCTTAACCGCTAAAATCACGTATTCAAAAGTAATACGAGCTTTTGAATATGTGATTTTTTTGCAAGTTATCGAAGCAATATGATTGTTTAATTTTTTTGGGAGGTTGTTCACATGACACAAGGTACAGTAAAATGGTTTAACGCAGAAAAAGGTTTTGGTTTTATCGAGGTAGAAGGTGGAAATGATGTATTTGTACATTTCTCTGCTATTCAATCAGATGGCTTTAAAACTTTAGAAGAAGGCCAAAAAGTTGAGTTCGGCGTAGAAGAAGGTAATCGCGGACCTCAGGCTACTAATGTTGTAAAGCTTTAATTTATAGCTTTAGCATGTAGAGTGCAAAATTCAAGAGACATCCAATTATGGATGTCTCTTTTTTAGTTAACTATATTCAACTTAGCCCCTATGCGTAAGAATGTAACCCTGCAATGACTAAATTTACAAATACTTGATTAAAGACGATAATGCCAAATCCAATAATCGCTAACCAAGCTGTCTTTTCCCCTTCCCAGCCTTTAGAAAGTCGGAAATGAAGGAAAGCGGCATAAAATAAAAATGTGATAAGTGCCCACACTTCCTTAGGATCCCAACCCCAATACCTACTCCAAGCAATCTGAGCCCAAATCATGGCAAACAAAAGCCCACCTAAAGCAAACAATGGAAAACCTATAACAACTGCTCGATATGTAATTTCATCCATTAATGCTGGTTGTACACGATTTGTTAATGGCTTTAATAAAACAATTAATCGTCTTCTCGTAATAAGTACAATCACCCCATATAAAATTGTTCCAACGATAAATGACCATACAATAGAATTCAATTTCTTCGCATCTAACTTATTAGTAATCTGCAAAGCGCCAACCTGATCCCCACTAGTTGTAACTGCATCTTTATTGACAATCAGCGGTGTCATCGTATAAACGGCAGTTTCTTTCTTCTCTAGCTTATTTTCAAATTGAACCTCGATTTTATCTCCTGCTAAATTAAAATAAGTGCCCACCCCGATAAAGCCAATCACGACAATTAAACAATACATAACAAATTCCAAGGCAACTGTACTCATCGAAAATTTAGAAACATCTAATGTTCTTAATAAATAAATAATACCCGTTGCGAACGAAATCGATAAAATAGCACTTGAAAATGCAACTGTCATCACATGAATCGTTAACCAATTGCTTTGCAGTGATGGAACAAGTGGTGAAACCGTTTTTGTAAAAACGCTTCCATAACCGAGAATAATTAATGACACAGGGATGGTAAACAAACCTACCACAATTTGCTTATATAAGAAATGAATGATCAAATAGCTACCAGTAAGCATGATGCCAAAGAATGTCATAAACTCATACATATTACTTACAGGTGCATGATCAACAGCAATCCACCTTAATATGAAATACACTAGCTGTAAAGCAAAAGCAATATATGTAAGTAGAAGCCCCACTTTTCCAAACATCTTTCCTTTTGATTTCACGGCAAGCCCAATCGGTATAATGGCGATCAGTAGTAAAATAAATGCCAAGAACAATGAATTACTACTTAAACTTAATAATGATTCTTTACTCAATGTAACATCCTCCAATGTATTTTTTGGGAAACCGCATAATTACTCCCAATAAAAATAACGTCATTCATTAAAATAAGTGCCATCATTTACCTCTAGATAATTTTATTTTTTTGAATTGTTACAATTTTATGGCGTAAAAACGTCCTCATGTCAAAAAACCATCTATACAATTCATATAGATGGGGATTTACAAAAGTTGGCATGCCTCTATCTACATCTTACTAAAAATTGAAATAAAAGTCTATTTCTTTTAAGGTGGCTATGTGACAATAAATATGCGCAAATGTTACATAACGTTATGTAAGACAAGTGGAGGTTTACTATGAAACAAAATATTTATGACCATGCGGAATTTTTCCGTCAATATAAAAAGTTACGTCAAGCACCATACAACTTCAATAATTTACTTGAACAGCCAGCGTTAAAATCCTTACTTCCTAATTTAACTAATTTACAAATGCTTGATATCGGCTGTGGAATGGGAGAATTCGCGTACTATTGTATAGAGAACAATGCACAACATGTAACGGCTATTGATGTTTCAAAAAATATGCTGGCAATTGCTCAACATGAACATGCCCATCCGAATATAGACTATTATTTGCAAGCAATAGAAGATTATCATGCAGAACCTAATAGCTTTGACTGTATAACAAGCTCCCTTTCCTTGCATTATATAAAGGATTTTAGTGCAGTGGTTGGTAAAATTGCGAGCATGCTTCGCCCGGGTAGCGTTTTTGTTTTTTCTGTTGAGCATCCGATTGCTACAGCCCGTAAAACATTGGAGGATAATTGGCTTTATGATGACAGCGGGAATAGGAGCCATTACGCAATTGACAATTACCATGATGAGGGTCTGCGTGAGCAAACTTGGCTTGTAGATGGTGTTGTTAAGTATCATCGTAGCATCACTACAATCATCAATACATTAATCGAACATGACTTAACAATAGAAAAAATGCTAGAGCCTCTTCCTGATTCAGAAGCCAGTCAAAAACTGCCTTCCTTAGAAAAAGAGTATCGTCGCCCTTCCTTTTTATTAATACGCGCAAGAAAATAACCTTTCATAATTGCAAGTCTCGTAGCAGTACCCTACTGCCCGAGACTTGCTTTCTACTGCTTTAATTTCACATAAATAATTTCTGAATCTCCTTCGTCTAAGTTTTCAATAAACCCACTTTTTATAAATCCCGCCGTTTCAAATACTTTATGCATACTAGTATTTGATTGATTAGTAGAAGAAAAGATTTTTGGAGTGGTAGACATCTCTACATAAAAATCTAATAATGCTGTGGCAATGCCCTTTCTTCTTTCAGATGGCTTAACAATAACTAATGAAATGAAGCTATTGTCAAAAAAGTCATTTGTAAAAATAAGAAAGCCAGCAATCGCTTTTCCACTTTGTTGAATGATACAACGCTTCTCGTTAATTGCAGTACGCAAATATTCCCTTCTCGAAAAATCTCCAATTACTTCTTGATCAATCCCACATATTTCATCGAAATGATCCATACGCGCTTCCACCAATTGTGTCATTCTGTTCACCTCATTCTTTTATAGCTAAATTAGTTGTACGAAGAAAAGATTTTCTAAAATACACCATTTCTAATCTAGTTTTTCTCCTTTAATTTTACCCATGTAATAACTCATCACTTTAATCTCGTCCCTAAACCCTTTTGCCAGCCTTCCTTCATCGACAAAACCGCATTTTTTATAAAGTGACTGTGCGGCAGTATTCGGTAGATTTACCCCTAACACAAGCTCATTGATATTTGGAAAATGCTGCAAAACAAAGTCCGGCAAAAGCTGTAATGCCGCTTTCGCATAACCTTTCCCTTGTTCATAAAAGTCTGTCGAAAAGGCGCGGATTAAAATTGCGTGTTCATTTGAGGAATATGGCTTGACACCATCATTTTCATGTAACACAAAGAAGGTTACGAGCTTGTCTTCATCTAATACAAGAATGGCATGACGATTTTTATCCTGCTTCACAAGTTCAATGCTCTCTTTCGGAGACATCGTATAGCGAAGCTGCTCCTCTGTGATTGTGTATCGTTCAATTAAGTGATCATCATTTTCTTCGTAAAATTTTAATCTCATCGAAGCTCTCCTTTTCAACTTTAGTCCTCGTAATCTACCTAGATTGGTCTTGGCCCAGTTGAATCTCTTGATAATATATTAAATAAATGACAAATATAATGTATTCTAACATGATTTAGAAATTTATTGTGGAGTAGGTGTAAATTTTGGAATTACTAAAGAGAGCACAAGAGCGAAAAGAAACTGCCTCGCTCATTCTAAAAGAATTGGCACTACTAGAAAAATGGAATACAATTGGTCAAGCTTATGTTGTCGGCGCTACAGCGTATGATTTACTAGTGGATCAAGATATCGATATCGAAACATTTTGTGTTCTCCCGAATGTAGCGGAAGCCATGTCGATATTAGCGGACTTAACTGGCAATCCGAAGGTTTTAGAATTAAAGTATCGTAATTATTTGGAAACGCCATTTAATGGCTACTATTTTAAAATACAATATGAGCATGCCCCATTAGAAATTTGGAATATTGATATGTGGCTGTTTTCCGAAACACGAAAAGGTCCTCTATCAAGGGATTTAGTATCGTTAATGAACGACTCCTTAACAATAGAGAGTCGAAAGTATATTTTAAATATAAAAGAAGAACTGCTAAAGAAATCCATGGTACTTCCTTCGATTTATGTATATGAAGCAGTGTTAGATTACGATATTCGGCGCATAGACGATTTTCTAAATTGGATGGAGAAACAAAATGTAGATAGCCAAACCAATTGGCGTCCTTCAAGAAAGTTATAATTTATATAGTTTCATCACTAAAAGTTAGAGATGACATTTGTTAAAAAGTATTTCTTGTATATAAGTTGATTAAAGTGGAGACTGTGCGACTCCTTGGGGATCAGCGTCACAGATGCGACCGTGGAGCGAAGCGTCAGCGACCACCCTACGTTATTGTGATGAATTCATTTTTGTATGAATACTTTGAAGATTTATCGGAACAAAATCTCATTTTATCGGAACAATTTTAGCTTTTATCGGAATAATATCTCGTTTTATCGGAACAATTTTAGCTTTTATCGGAACAATTTCAGAAAGCGCTCAGTCAGAACGGGAATCAACTCACTTTATGGAGTTTGAAATATTTGTTTCTACTAATTACCAAAAATGCTACTATAATGATATCTAAACTAAAGGAGTTGGGCATATGAGCGCAGAGATTGCAGTAGATGTTTGTTTATACAACAAATAATCCGAGGGATGTAAACTCTAACTGCAGCCCTTGAACAAGGGAGAAAACAAATGGAAAATTATTTTAAAGAATTTCTTACTGGACAATCTATTACTTTACAGCAAATGACTTCTTCCGACTTAGAAGCATTTGTAAAAATCGAAAGTGAAAAGAATACGTTGTTACTTGCCAATGACGATATTCCCTTTCCAAACACCTTTGAGGATCATGCTTCATTCTTTCAAAGTATTAGTGGAAAAAAAGAGGAATTTATCTTCGGTATATTCGAAAAGTCGTCTAATGAGCTTATCGGCTCCTGTGGCGTCTATGGAATCAACTGGAAAAATAGTACTTGCTTTGTAGGTATCTCAATTGGCGAACAATGGCACGGCAAAGGGCTTGGCACCGATGCCATGAAAACTCTTATTCATTTTATTTTTAATTATATTTCCATTAATAAAATTAAGCTTCAGGTTTTTAGCTTTAATAAAGGCGCTATTCGTTCCTACGAAAAGTGTGGCTTTACAAAAGAAGGTTCTCTACGAAATGAGATTTTCCGCTTCGGCCAATTTCATGATGTAGTTTTATTTGGTCTATTACGAGAAGACTGGATTCAAATTGGATAAGTAATTTTCCGCAGGTGGTGGGAATACTTCGGACTTCTCGATAAAATGAACCAAGGGGCCGTCAATAGACAGCCCCTTCCCCTATTCTTCCCAAATTCTTCGAACATCACTTAACACGAAATGCTGAAATGTTAATTGATACACATCAGGCATTGAAAGTTTTTTCCAAAACGAGTAGTCATATTGCGCATCAAAATACTGCATCATCAAGACCATAATATTGCCATGTGTACCCATCACTATATTGTCATTTGGATGTGCAAGTATAATTTTTTGTAAGGTGGTAATAGCTCGTTCCTTTGCGGTTTCATTAGATTCTCCACCATCAAATGCGAAATTCGGGTGACTCCATACTTGATGAATGGCAGCGTCAAAATCAAGTATATTTCCATTAGATATAATATTCTTTCTTTAAAGGAATCCATCGTTTTTATCTGTAATTTATGTTCTTGTGCGATGCCCTCCACCGTCTGAACGGCTCTTTTATATGGACTTGAATATATCGTATGGATATTTTTATTTTCAAATAATCTAGTAACACGATCCCTATCCTCAAACCCTTTACTAGAAAGTGGGCGATTGTACTCATCACCGCTATAGTGAGAATGCGGTGTCTTACAAAATATATGACAGTCATTATAGTTCCCTCTATTTTTCTTCAGATTTTGCCTTCTTTTCTTTCAAATAATTGTATAGATCAACCTTCCACATACCATCTTCTCTTAATAAGGCATATGTCTTGAGGTAGTGCGAGCTTCCGAAAATTATCTCTAAATGAACAATTGCTATACTTTCAGTGCTAGAATCTTTATTCAAAGAAATACTATCGTAGTATCTGTACATTAGATAATTTTGTATATCCTCATCTAATAAATAATCTATATACTCTGCTATAAAAGTTTCTTTATCTGGAAGTTCATTGTTATTGTAGGTAATTGCATAGAGTTTATCGAAATTATGCTCAAATATTAAATTCATCATAATTAACACCATTTCCTCTGGTGTAAAAGTCTTTAGACTATTAATATTCCCTTTTTTCAAGAATTTTTCATATAAAGCTCTTTTTTCCTCTGACAATTTCTCTAAATATGTAAAATCGTAATGCTTATCAATAGTTGGAGGCATTTGTTTTGATTCTTCCACGTGTTGAATGGAATGGTTAGTAACCACTGTTGATTCTGAAGATTCTCCTTCTTTTGTTTTCACTTCTGAACATGCTAATAATATTAAACTAGTAACGATCATAATGCTTATTAAAGGCAACCTTAACTTCAACACCATAACCTCCCCCTATCATATCAATTATGCAAACTCTATTTACCCATCATTCCGTTTATTTCGAAAATTCTCAACATTATGAACCAACATGAAATCTCCTCAATAACAAACAACAAAGAAGTTTATTTGATAAATTGTGACAAGATACGAAGACCATTAAAATTACAGTAGATTTCGACATTAGTTTTTTATAGTAAAAAAGGAGTAAAACTATTAAATATCACTCTTTGCCCGTTCTTATATTTGGCCAAAAAAAAACCCTAATATTCTAATGTGGAGGGTGATAAAACACATAATTAATACAATAAAAGGATATTTAAATAGGCTGAAATACCCTGTGTTATAATTTCTTATTTTCCCATTATATAATTATGATTATATTTTTCTATGACTAAATTACGAATTTCTCAACCTATACACAATGTGACATATTTTTCGTTTTAGGTGAGATACAATGAAAAAGTTGAATCGAGGTCAATGTATTTCAAGAATATGAAGAAAAAATTTTAGGGGGAAAAGATTTTGGTTAAGATATCGTTTAAACAATTCTTGAAGATGGAGATTGAAAATAAAAGGAAAGATATGTATAAAAAGGCTATGGATTTAGGTTTCACCCATCCTAGCGTGGTAGATTGTAGTCAAGAATTAGATGTCCTACTAAATAAATATTCAAAAGCGATCAATAAAGCCAGCTGAAACGATTTCGATGATTCGACTAGTTTTATCCTGTATTAGGTTCCGATTATAGAATAGATAGCAAATTCCTATTGATGTTGTAAAGATACGTATAAATAACATAAAAATGGGATATCTTCTTTATGACAGGAAAAGGAGGCCTAAAAATGCAGGTATTTTTTTTATCATTGGTCGTTTCGAGCTTTTTACTACAGCAGCCTCAAGATTCAGTAGAAAATACAGCACCTATTCTTTGCATATCTTCTGGAACAACATCTTATAAATATCCTAATAATCAATATCAGACATTTCGTACTGAGAATGATTTTTATCATCAAATAGACAAGACAATCTATGAGGAGTATAACGATGCTTCCTTAAACATTCGTCAAAAAATAGCCTTTAAGGACGTACCTAAGGCTGAGGAGACATTTCATCTAAAAACTAATTTTATACGTGAAAAAATAGACCTCTCTCAACATACTTTTATTCATCCCAATCGACAAGTATATTTTTTAGCATCCTTTAAGCAAAATAATCAGGAGACTTATTATAAATACCTGGTCATTGACGCTGAGACCCAAACTATCCTTTTAGGAAATAGTAATTATCAAAGTGATTCCATCAATTAAATCTATTTTGTTTGTTGTTTAGTTTATTGTATGCTTGAAAATTTGATAATAGTAGCAAAATCGATGAAAAAATCAATATTTTCCAGTAAATTTAGAAAAACATATATTACAACATACATTTCATGGCTGTTATTAGCTCGACTCGAGGGAGTAGTGACTTACCTCTGGAGTCGAGCTATATTAATATAAGGAATGGTTTAATCCCCTTTTAAGATAAGGCTTTTTGCTGTATTTCTTGCTTTAGTTCCTCTATAAACTGTTGCAATGGTTTTTCAATTAATGCTTGCTGACCATATTTACGAACAGTGACATGTTGATGATCCATTTCTTTATCACCAAGCACTAAAATATACGGTATTTTTTTCATTTGAGCTTCACGAATTTTTTTACCAAGCTTTTCTTGTCGATCGTCAATACTTACACGGATTTGTTCCTTTTGTAAAGCATCCACTACTTGTTGTACATAATCTTGATGTGTATCTGCTACCCCGATTACTTTTACTTGTTGAGGTGCAAGCCACGTTGGGAACGCCCCTCCGAAATGCTCAATTAATATGCCTAAGAAGCGATCAATTGAACCGAATACCGCTCGATGAATAACGACAGGTCTTACTTTTTCATTCTGTTCATTGATATATGTTAAATCGAATTTCTCAGGTAGTTGGAAATCAAGCTGGACCGTTGCACATTGATGACTGCGGTGAATGGCATCTTTAATATGAATATCAATTTTTGGTCCATAAAACGCTCCGTCACCTTCATTAATTGTAAATGGAAAGCCTAGACTAGTTAGTACGTTTTCTAATGCAGCTTCCGCTTCATTCCAAAGATCAATATCGCCCATATAATTAGCTGGACGTGTTGATAATTCAATATCGTATTGGAAGTCAAAAACCTTGTATACCTCATCAATTATTTTCAGGGCAAGTGCAATTTCATCTTCAATTTGCTGTGGCGTAACAAAAATATGTGCATCATCCTGACAAAAAGTCCGAACTCGTAAAAGTCCATTTAATGCACCACTAAATTCATGTCGATGAACTTGACCAAATTCAGCCATACGAATCGGTAAATCTCTGTATGAATGTAAATCATTTTTAAAAATTAGTATATGTCCAGGGCAATTCATCGGCTTTAATGCGAAGCTTTGGTCGTCTACTTGTGTAAAATACATATTGTCTTTATAGTGATCCCAATGTCCTGACTGCTCCCATAGTCGCTGGTTCATCATCAATGGTGTCCGTACTTCTTGATAATCAAATTTTGCTTGTACATGACGTAAATAAGATTCCAATTCGTTACGAATAATTTGACCATTTGCTAAATAAAATGGCATCCCTGGTGCTTCCTCTGAAAACATAAATAAATCTAGTTCTTTTCCTAGCTTTCGATGATTGCGCTTTTCCGCTTCTTCTAAGAAAACAAAGTGTTCCTCAAGCTCTTTTTTTGAGGCAAACGCTACACCGTATATACGCTGAAGCATTTGATTATTGCTATCACCACGCCAGTAAGCTCCAGACACATTCATTAATTTAAAATGTTGTAATTTACCTGTAGAAGGTACATGAGGTCCACGACATAGATCATAAAAATCTCCTTGTTCATAAACCGTCACAACTTCATGTTCTGGAATATCTTCTAATAACTCTAGCTTTAGCGCATCATGAGCAAATAGCTGTTGTGCCTCTGCTCTTGTTACTTCTTTACGCTGTATTTGTATATTTTCTTGCACAATTTGCTTCATCATTTTTTCAATTTGTTGCAAATCACTTGGCGCAAAGGAATGCTCAATGTCGATATCATAATAAAAACCATTCTCTATTACTGGGCCAATCCCAAATCGAGCATCAGGGTATAAACGCTTAATTGCTTGAGCTAGTAAATGAGCTGTTGAATGACGAATTACTTGAATTCCTTCTTTTGAGCTAGCATCATAAAGGGAAATTTGTGTATCCTCCAAAATCGGGCGCGTCAAATCAATGATGGTTCCGTTGACACTCCCTACGATTGCTTTTTTACGTAAAGCGGGACTAATCGCTTGTGCAATGTCGGTTAGTGTAACACCTTTTGAAAATGCTTGTTGTTTCCCATCTGGAAATTGAATGTTAATTAATTGATTTGACATGTTCTCTACTCCTTTATTTTAAAATAAAAAAAACACATATTCGCCCCATAAAGGGACGAGCATGTGTTGATTACCCGTGGTTCCACCCAAATTCCCACTAGATGCACTAGTGGCTCATTGAAATGCAGTAACGTTGCAAGTACGGTGCAAGTTTCCAAGCACTGCTCAAAGGTAGTAAGTTTTAATAGCTGCATTAGGAAGCTTTCAGCCATGGCCCCCCTCTCTGTGGATCGCTTATTTAAACTCGTGTCCTTGTCATCGCCAATTTCATTACTTTGTGAAATTGTTATCTACTATAACGAATGCTCCAATACTTGTCAATGTCCGAAAATTCGTTTTTATGAAACAATTTAAGGTGTTTTTATTGCAAATGCATAGCAGGAAAGTAGCGATGTCGATCACTGAATTTTTTGAGCGAAGGTGTCTGGGCACTCCTATGCTCATGTCTTCATCTATTTCAGCTATTTCGCACTTCTAAAGTCTCATTGTGAGACTGCCATTGAATTTGAATGATTGGGGCAGCATCCTTTTTAAAAATTTTCGCACTTTCTTTTTTCTTTAAGGCAAATTGTTTATCTATATTCACTCGGGCGTCATCAATAGTTAGTGATTCTTTAGACCCTTCAATCGTTATTTGTAAATCACCCAAGTCTTTACCTTCACCAAGATAGAAAAGCCGCAAGCCCTCCTCCATATTACTATGATATACGGCCTTCCAGTGCTCACTTTTCGCTATGTAATGGACCTCCTCTTGTTGATTCGTACTACAAGCAACTAACACAAACATCATTAAAATTAGGAAGCATATTTTTTTCATTAGAAATCGATTTTCCTTTCTTTGAAAGTTATCATATTAATATCAACTTCAATCTATCCTTCTTAATTCCTAAAGAAACCTGTTATTTGGCTGGAATAGTTATCATCAATGTATATCCCCCTTACATGAATTGTGTAAACCATGCAATATATTTTGCTCCTGGTATAAATAATAGTTGTGCCAAAAATGTGCCTAGCAGTCTTGATCCCATCATCATCACAGAAGCTCGTTTAAGGCTTAAGTAGCTGCCTCTTTGATTGATAACATCATCTGCTAGAATGGAAATTTTAGGGTCAACAAATATAATTAGTAACATCGTCGCTACACCATTAATAAGCCCTGATGACATCACAGCAGTATTCGATCTTTCAGGAACTAATAAAGAGGCGTAAAGTGCAGACAGTACACCAATGGTATAGATGGCCGTTATAACGACATTTACGATAAATAATTTAAGAGGAATATCACGCAAGCTAATCCCCTTTAAGTATGAAAAGCTTGGCAAATGAATATGTTTTATTCCCCTTTTGATATACTCAATACTAAAACCTTTTTTGAATAATGCTGGGATCGAGCCTCTTTCCTCAGACAAATGAATAATAGCCCTTGAAAATATCGCTACAAAAGTCGGCAATAGTAGAATGCCTACCAATGTACCTAGTGAAGCGGCGCCAATAAGTATGCGGAATTGCTGTTCCACAAATGGCAATGTGTTTTCCTTTGGTGCTGTGTCAGTTAGACTTCCTGTAAAAGGCTGCTGCATCATATTTGCTAGCCTTGAAAACATGACCATGACATTAAACAGTGATAGTGCAGAAGCTAATAATTTTACACGTGCACCCGATAATCGAACTGCATACGCAAGTGTCTCTATCGAATGAATGATGAGAATAAACAAACCAATCATTATTAATTTATCTGTCAAAATATCCAAAATCTATTACCTTCTTTTCCGTTGATGATTGGTCGTCACTCTTGTATGATTTTTAGTAATCGTTTGATCCAATCTCGTACATATACTTCCCATTCTTCACGAGGAATTGTCGCTGATAGAGAGAGCGATTGCAATTTTTCTGGCATCATATGCATTTTACTTCTTAGTAGGACATTATCTTCTGACTCCTCGTCGATAAAAAGTAAATATTCCCCTTCAACAGGCTCTCTGTAAACCTTCAAGGACTCTCTAGTTCGATATACCTTTGTGGAATATAGTTTACCATCAATTTTAACTTCATAATGTCCTCGACTCCTATGTTGAATTCGGACATGCGTACCATCTAAGCGTTGGATAGTCGCTTCAAACTCTAAAAGCTGCTCATCATCCATCTGAATTCCAAAAATCCAATGATTCCTATGGGGACTTTTCACATCTGCATCATATGTATCATACCTTATATTAAATTTATTTGAGTCATCGCAGCTTTCCTCTGTTAGATATGTTGCAATAAGTTCATCTAAGGCTTGTTCATCTAACTGATTGCCATAGGTTAAGATGGCGATGTGCTTTTGAACCACAGCAGCATATTTGTATAATTCCTCTTCATCGTCTATCTCCCAAGGTTTTTCCTTATAGTATAGTAACGAATACAACAAAGACACTCCTTCCTTTTAATATTCTACGAAATCCAATTGAATAGGTTCCATTATTTCCCTAGCAAACAAAAAAGCTATTCATTAGGTACTTTCCTCCTAACGAATAGCTTTTTTAAAGCAAAAAGTTCGATTTAATCTACAAAACGTGTAGAATAAATTCTGTCTTTTTGGTTTTTATATTTCGTGATTCAAAATGTAACTTAGAACCCGTTAGCCATCCATGAAGTGCAAAAATCAGCACTTCACCACAGAAAATGAAAGATACTTAAGTTCTTTCATGGGAGTTCAACAAGGTCGCTAATTTATCTAACCGCCGATATTAAATCAATTTTGTTTGAACTGGAGCAACACTCCAATTAATCATATTTACACCTTTAATATTAATGTATCCTAAACTCAAAATATGTGGAATATGTGCGAACATCCCAAAGTTAACACCTTTTTTATGTTCTTCTGTGAAGTAGGCAAATGTGTCTGATGGTAAAGCCGAACATTCTGGATATGAAATGATATCAATGATTTGTATTTCTTCACAAGGTATATCCGAAGCTGGGCCCATATAATTCTCTTTATTATAGAAATACACAGCATTTTTATTTTTGACCAATCTTTCTGTTGGTATTTCATAAAACATCAAATCTTTTTTAATACTTACTCCAAGAGAATGTAAAGCTTCGTAAACATAGTAAGGATGAAGAGGTAGTAAAAAAATCACATCATTCCATAAGCAATTTAATTTGGGGATGCTTTTCAATAATAAGCTCGGCCTTTCTGGATGGTTAAAATACTTTTTTGAGTAGGCCTTATAAAGTTCAGGATGTATCAATTTTATCTCGTTAAGAGAAATAAGAACCTCCCCCGTCATTTTTTTTGGCACCATATGATATAGGTAATCCATCATATTTCCTCCTCATCAAAGTTTAATTCTTTAAAGGATGATTTCTTCATTATCCTTTCATTCCCTTTCATCACTCTATATTACCTAGAAAATAAGGTGAAAAACAGAATGGTAATTTGTGGAATGATTTGTTAAAATGAATTAACATAGAAACAAGAAACGCTAGAGAATGTAATTCTTCTCTAGCAGTTTTGTGTTGTTCTGAAACTTTCTAGTTCAACTAATTTGCTCCATTATTTGAATAACAGTAAACCATTGGGTCCTTTAAAAAGCATCTGATAAATGGTGCGCTTTATCTTTTCTTAATGCTTCAACTGTGAAATATATAGATTTTTTGACTAGCGGAAATAAGCATTTGCTCTACCCGATTTTCAAATGCCAAGTTTTTATGTAACTCAAGCCAACGATATCAGTAGAGGTAACTATCCGAATAATACGTACCTACGCCTTGAAATCGTTCCATCCATCCTTTCAAACGGCGATGGAAGTTATTAACGTGTTGTATGTGGATTATCTTGTTGATTTTCATTAAGATTAAAAGTCATTATTCCAGCTAGTTGAATCAGATAGCTGATAGGTCACCATATTGGCGGTTACTGCAAGAATCACACCTGCTCTGGATTTATCTATAGAAATAGGATCCTCTAATACTAGTACAACATACCCCTCACCCCGTCCCAGAGGATCTGTAGCATTTGTAGCGTTGATTTCGAAGGTTGTATACGTTTTCTCATTTGTAGCAGGGAGTATTCTTTCGTCCTGATAGACTCCATATTCCTTTAAATTATAGCAAACAGGCATCCATCCTTTTGACCAATCAATACTGCCCATTATTTCTTTTTTACGTTGTGCCAGTTTGCCAATTGAAAATGTAAAATATATCTTCATAATAGCTTGATTTAATTCATTTTTCCCTTCACATACAGCTGTTACTTCCAGCTTAATATCCCCCTCTGAATGCTTCCGAATAACCACTAAAGTCACAGTGAAAATACAGATAACAAGTACTATGCCGATGACGACAAACCCCATTTAGTCCCTCCTAACATTTCAACGAATGTTACTATTAGATTACCATGTTTTAGGAGAGATAGTATTTTTTCATCAAACAATCTTATGAAATGACACGGGCATAAATGATAAGACATAAAACGAGTCTATAGCTAAGGTTTAACGGGCAATGGACTACCCCATCAAAGTTTATGGATGTAATGACGTTAGTTGGGAGGTAAACTGCACATAACAGCCCGACCCTTTTCTTATTTACGCTTTTTCTTCTGATTTCCAATTTCTTAACCCCAATATTTCCCGCTTACTTTGGGAATAATTCTCAACTATACTAAAGAGAATTCGTTTTAAGGAGCTTTATTTATGAAAACATCTATACCATGTCCAGATTGTCAAGAAGCAATAACGCTTGAAGACTTTGAGGATTTTTCATCACCATTTACCATGAAATGTCCACACTGCCACGTCAAATTAGAAGAGACAAAAGTAACCCCATTTCTATTAATTGGTACAATTGCAATCATTCCTTTATTTATTTTCTTAACAGAAACATTAAGATCTTTACTATTAGGTATAATCCCTGTTATCGAAAAAATTCCTTCCTTTATCGTATTCCTTGGACTGTTATATCCGTTATATGGTTTTTATGAGCGATTTAATGGACTTGTTATGTTTAATAAGGGCAATTTACAAATAAAAAAAAGAAAATGATAAGGTTGAGACAAAACTGGTCTAAGCCTTAAAAAGCGCGAGAAATCAATTTTTGAAACGTTGATTTCTCGCGCTTTTCTGATTTAAGATGCATGCAGCCTAACCAACTTTGAAAAAGAAAACCCCCATTGATAATAGCTTCCCTTTATTTAGTAGCTTGTAACTCAGCTGTTAAAGTAAATGGCATATTTAAATAATCGTACTTAATTGTTATTTTTTTAATATTAGGTGCCTCAACTTTCACTGCATAATGCTGTGGCTGCTTTCCGATGGCCTTACGATCTATGTATTGACTTGGAAAAATATTTACTTGTCTTAATTTATGATATGTAATATTCGGATTACCTACTAGCTTCGTTTCTGCTTCAAACGGTTCCGACTTACTCACGACAAGCTCAACATTTTCAGGCACTTTATCATTGATGAGTATTTGTTGAAGCTTGATGTCACGTAGTCCTTTATTCTCTATTTCTACGATTTTTATAGTTGAATCTTCTGTAGAATTCGTATAGCTGTTCATGACAAGTGGTGGATTGCTTTTTAAATAAATGATGAAGGCTCCTCCCACCACTAGAACACTAAATAATAAAACAAATAGTAATTTTTTCATTTCATTCCTCACTTTCTTACTACCCATAAGTATAGCGAGAAATCGCAGGTGATGAAACCTCGAAAATAAACAGTGATTCTTTCCGTCGCTCCTAAGGGTCTATCCACGATTTTGCATGTTCTATCCATCATTCCGAAGGGTCTATCCACGATTTTGCATGTTCTATCCATCATTCCTGAGGGTCTATCCACGATTTTGGACGTTCTATCCATCATTCCGAAGGGTCTATCCACGACTTTGGATGTTCTATTCATCATTACGGAGGGTCTATCCACGATTTTGCATGTTCTATCCATCATTCCGGAGACTCTATCCACGACTTTGGACGTTCTATCCATCATCCCGAAGACTCTATCCACGATTTTGGACGTTCTATCCGTTGCTTCAAGTTCTAGTGAGGGCTTTTTACGTCAATTATCTTCTTTGCGCTACGCTACCCTTTAATACAAATAAAAACAACCTGACTCATTATAAGTCAGATTGCTTTGCTAATCTTATTTCATCACGTATCGGAATCCCATCATTGCCGATTAAAGGAATTTCAGGTTTATATGCTCTTGCCAGATCTACTGCGTTTTGTAAGATTTCGATTAAGCAATAACCTCGCTTTTGATAAAATTTTAACGCATGTAAATTATCATTTGTCGTAATGAGGGTAATCATTGTACAGCCTTGTTCGGATGCATGTTGTTCAACAACTTGTACAAGCAATGAACCAATCCCCTTTCCCTCCGAAATACTATCAAGGGAAATAATTTCACATTCTTTATCACGAATGATATACGTCACGAGACCTAACATCATGTTTTGTTTATCTACATAGGCGAAGCCATCTAATTGACTACAGTCATATATCCCACTGGAAATGACCATTTCTGTACTTCCCCAATGCTCTTTAAAAAACTGTAACACATCATTTTGATGTAATTGCTGAATTGGAATTACTGTCATCTACTATTCTCCTAAATTGAAAAATTAAATACACTAGCAATGGCTTTTTGAACACCTAGAAAAACTGCCCATGAAGCAATTCCTAGTCCAATGGCAAACACGATATGGATCGATGATTTCATCGCCATATAAATAACAAACAGCATAAACATTGTAGCTGGTAATCCAACAATTACACCAACCGTAAAGCGCTGAATATGTTCACTCGGCTCACTTTGCACAGTAAGCCAGATGATACTTAAAATACTGACAAGTGGTAGAGCTGCAATAATGCCGCCATAGGAAGGAAATCTTCTAGCAACCTCTGTAACAATACCGATAACGGCCGCCGAGCAAAGGATTTTTACTAATGTGTACATTATTTAGACACCTCGCTTAATAGACGAAATGCCTGTAAAATTGTTTGTTGTTGTTCTTCTGAAAGCTGGCTTAGCGCATGTTGCAGTTTTTCATCATCTAATTCAGTGTTTTTCTTTAAGACGTGAAACCCTTCTGCTGTAAGATGTAGATGTACTTTGCGTTGATCTTCGATAGATCGCTCCTTTGTCACCCAGCCATTTCGCTCCAACTTTTTTATATGTTCTGACGCTGTATTTTGAGAAATATTCAGTAACTCTGCAATATCACGTACAGTTACTTCATCTTCCTTTTGAATCATCTGTAAAATTCGCACGCTTTGATGCGAAATTGACTCTTCATGCGTTGTATGTAGATGGTAATAAATTGTTGTAAAATAGTTATTTAATTCTTTAATCATAATTTTGCTCCTTTAATTATATCGTCAAAATCGATTATATCGTAGTTTACGATACATTTAAAGAGATGTCTAAAATTTTATATTTTCAGTTTTTTCAATGTATAAAAAATTTGGTAACCATCCGAAGGTAATCCAGCATAAGGCTTTAACCATTTTGGATAGATGATCGGAATAGCTGTAAAAAGAAAAAGGGATCCATTCATATAAAAAAATCCATTAAGAAAATTTCGAAGTGCTTCGTTAGTGAACGTATTCATAGCAATATAAGATAGGACAGCTAGACAAAGAGATATAACGGGACCCCCGACGTAAAAAAATATTGTCTGAACTCGTGTTAAAGAGCTCTCCTTTTCCGGATAACAATAGCCATAATATCCCCACCGAATATGAAAATGCATTCTTCCAATGCGAAAGTTTTCTTTATTCGAAGGATCACTAGTTCCTAAATAAACATAGGCTTTTTCTTTAGAAAATAAAATAACACCTAAGGCATGCCCAATTTCATGAATAAGTACTGAAAGTGGTATACCGACTACATAAAAAAGAATAAAAGAAATAAAAAACACAGTCATCAACTCTTTCAACTAGGCAGAAATATTCTAGTTATTTTTGATAAAAATCTATCTTTCTCAGCTTCTTGCTAAATATTCAAATCAGGGGCTTGTAAGGAATTATTCCGTAAAGTATTATCACACTATTCCGAATTAAAAATCCAGGGTTACATATATTATATATTTTATAGTCGGTGGCACCATTATGGTATTAGCATTACTGTTAAGCCAATCAAAATATCTGTTTTTATCCGGCATCATTACGGCATTACCTATTCTGACGCTCATTAATATGGGCATGCAAATGAAAAATATGAAGGAAGATACTTTCCATAGCGTGTTACAAAATACAGTGTTTGAGGCTGTAGGTATGTTACTTTTTACAGTTCTCGCATTTTTATTAACAATCTGGTTTAAACCTAGCATTTCCGTAATTAGCTCTCTCGCAGTTTATGCAGTTTTTATGTTATCAGGTAAATATATTATGTCGATGTTTACATAAAGCGAAGGGCCTGTCAGTAGACAGCCCCTTCCTAATTTTGTCGAAAAATCCCCAGAGACTTAAAGAATTTTCACAAACACACCCTATTGAAAAATAATCATGTAGGCATCTTCCTATGCAAAATTCGAAAGTACAAAAACCCCACCACAATGCGAGATTGGATAAAATTCTAATTGGCATACGCCTTTTAATAAGGCACTAATTTCCTCATGGACAAAGTAAAATTCATCATCATCCCAATAATCAATACTGTCTTGTCGACATTTTTCAAGTTGCGCTCTAGTTTCAAACGCAATATCGCCGATAAAAATTTTGCCTGCAGGCGTAAGTTGCTGCAATAATGCTGTAATGTATTGCACCTTCATTTCATCGGTAAAATGATGCAGCGCATAGGTACTAATAATGGCCTCATATTTTTGATGAAGGAGCTCTGCTGGCAGCCCCTTTGATAAATCCCACTCTATTAAGTTTGCATCAGGCATTTTTTCTTTGGCGATTTCGATCATTTTCGAGGAAAAATCGAGCCCATTGATAAAATGGCCATTGTCATAAAGCTTTGCCGTTAACACCCCTGTGCCAAATCCAATGTCTAATACAGTTGATTTTGGAATGGACATGACCTCGTTAAATATCGTATTTAAAACTGCTTTATATCCCGCAAATGGATATTGATTGCTTTCTTCACTAAGCTGAACCGTTTTATCATAGCCATCAGCCCATAAATTAAATCCTTGTTGATTTAGTAGCATAAAAGTCCTCCAATTTTTTTAATCGATTACGAGTTCGGAAGTTTTTGTTTGACTGATATGTGTATTAAAGAATTCGATTATTTTCTCATAAACGAATATTTCATTCGCCTTTTTCGTGAATCCATGTCCCTCATCCTCTAGCACAACATATCCAACTTCTCGCCCCTTTTCCTTCAAAGCAGCAACGATTTGGTCAGATTCCTTTTGCACAACACGTGGATCATTCGCCCCTTGAATGACTAACATAGGTTTCGTCATACCATCCAAATACGTAATTGGTGAATCGGCTATTAATCTTTCTTTATCCTTCTCTGGATCTCCTATCCATTGCTTCATATATGGCGCCCAAAAATCCGGAACAGACTCAATAAATGAAAATAAATTACTTGGACCAAAAATATCGACAACCGCTTTAAAGTAATTTGCATGGCGCCCATGTAATAGCAGTGCCATATAGCCTCCATAGCTACCACCTAAAAGCAGCATTTTATCACGATCCGCATAGCCCTTCTCAATTAGCCAATCCACCCCAGTAATATTATCAAGACGCGGGCCATGACCCCAATCTCCCTCAACCATTTTCTTAAAATCTAGACCGTAGTTCGATGAGCCTCTAAAGTTAGGTGCAAAAATAGAGTATCCCTGGTTAACAAAGAATTGGAACATCGGTCGAAATGATTTGCGTTCAATTGCTTGCGGACCACCATGTGGCCATAAAATAACATATCCATTCGAATTTTCTTCCTTCGCCTTGAACAAGAGTGCCTCAATTTCCAAACCATCAAACGATGGATAACGTAGCACTTCGGGTTCCACCAAATCCTCGTCTCGAACACCCGGTACTCTATAGTGAGTTAACTCCAACCACGAGCTTCCCATTTCCTTTGAAACAAAAATATTATTTGGCTTCGTAGCCGATTTTCCAAGCAAATATAAATGTCCGCTTGGCATAATAACCATTTTCTCAATAATATCAACAGGTGCTTCGAGTTTTTCGCTTTTTCCATCAGCAACTGTATAACGATAAAGTCGATCCTCGACACCATAGGAACCAACTAAATATAGTGCATGCTCTTCTTTCGAATAATGAATACTTGTAAAGATTTCTTTTTCTAATTGAAGCAACTTTGTAAATTGTTTCGACTGAATATCAAATTTTGCTAAGTAGCTAAAATCTTCATCGTAGTCTGTTAAAAAATAAATTTCCAATTCAGAAGTATACACAACATCGGAAACTGTATGTTGCTTAGCCGTTAATGGCGTGAGCAATATTTCCTCACCATCAATTTGTACATATGCTAAGGAATGCGTATTACCATACTGTTTAATATAAACAAATGATTTTTCCTCTGGGCTAACCGTAGCAATAAATGTAGGTGCATCACTACCCTCAACAAGTAACTTTTCCTCTTCACTCTCAATGTCATAAACTAAACTATTTAAATACGTCGAATTTCCAGCTGTAGTTGAGTAATAAAGATGTCTACCATCCTCAGTCAAATGTGAGTAGAAATGACGCTCTCCCTCTTTATAACGAATTGGTACTAGGCTTCCTCCCTCAGGTGAGATTGCATAAATTTGACTATTTTCATCGCCATCTTTATCAAATCCTGCTAAAAGGAATTCACCTGTTTTCGAATATTTAATAAAATCCGAAGTTTGATTATTAAAAGTCATTTGATAAGGAAATTTTTTCTCTAAATCCATTCCCCATAGATTAAAATATCCATTAAAATTCGTACTTAGTACCATCTGCTTTTCATCAGGACTAATCGCAAAATCACTTACCGTTAAATTTTGCAAAAAATGCTTTGTGTTCATCTTTTCAAACTGAATCATAGACGTTCCTCTTTTCTTAAAAATTTTCTGTGGTAACAGTACTCTTTAAAAAGGTTTCCGCCCCTTTTCCTGTGATAATGTCTTCGTGGCCAACATTCTTGTGGGCAAATAGGCTTATCGGACGCTCCCAGGAAAGAGCCCAACTGGAATGGAATTCACCTCCGCGCTAGGGTGAATATCCCAATAAATACAATTATACCATTTATTTTAATATAAAAATCTGAATATTGTAACTTTATTTATTCCCTAAAAAATGTTATAATAAAGATAGTTTTCTTTTCAAGGAGGAATCGAAATGGACGCATTCTTTTGTAATGCTTGCTCTAGACCAAACACTTTACAGGTCAAAGAGGTCTAGAAAAGTTAACGCAAATAACATAATTGAATGATCTCTTTAGGCCATAAATTTTATGAAAAGCCTACAATACAGGAGTGAATTCAAATGGAAAAACCAACAATTCAGCCGTTTTTAACGGTGGCAAACTATCATTTACTTGAACAGCAAATGAATAAAATCATACGAACACTTGCAACGACGAAAGATAAGGACGTCATCCTTGCCGTACACGGTATCATTGAAAACGAGATCACAGCAAAATTAGCGTTGTCCGCTGAGGAAGCTGAGCTAATTGAACAGCTTTTCGAAGTGACAAATCGTGCACAGGGTGATGAGTATATTGAACGATTAAAACCATACGTCATCCCTTTCAAAGCAGTCACTGCCAGTACACTGAAAAGCCTTTTTAAAAAGGAAAAAAAGCTAAAACTACCGAAGCTTGAAGAAATGGATTTTCAGGAGATTTGTTATTTAGCGTGGGATGATCCTGGAACACATCGAAAATATGTCTTGCTGGAACAAGATGAAAAGTTCAAATCGATTAAAGGCACATTCTCCAATGATACTATTCGTGGAATATGTGCAATATGTAACCGCCATTCCGATGTGGGCCTATTTACTACATCTGTAAAAGGGCAAATCGTTGGAACGTTCACGAATTATAGTAATTACATTTGCGCTGACAGCCAAACATGCAATCGACATGTAACGGATATCGAAAAAACAAGGGAATTTTTCGAGCGCATCACTCAATAAAATAACACATCAATCAGTGGGGTTTTCATCTACCCACTGATTTTTATTTTTCACCAACCGCACTTTATGTACAGTTATAGAGGAATAAAAAGAAGCCTTCTCCATTGCGGGGAAGGCTCTATAAATAGTTTTTATTAATTAATAACGAAGCTGATTTTGATCCACTTTTATAATCGACGAAGCAATGATGACAAAGCCAAGCATTAAAACAAAGATTAAATCGAGTAAACCTGTATGCATAGACACCGTAAATACCGTAATAGTAAATGCATAGGCGACAGAATGGAAACTACGAATGCCCTCCTGTTTCACTTTATTATAAAGAAGCGAAATTAAAGCACCATATAAAAAGAAGCCAATTGCTACTAATAAATAGCCTCCATCTAAAAATAATTGACCAATAAAGGTTGGTGTAGTTGTACGATTTCCACGGGTAATAACCTTACCCTTCTCCACACTTATGGAATTGACAACTTCAGTTACCACCATACGAGGTGAAATTTGCTTACCAGGTAATATCGTACTAAAGATACCTTTATGGACTTCACCGTTTAAATAACCGTTTTCCTGCGTATACTCAATAATTGTACTTAACACAATATGCCCTGTTACACTTTCTTCATTTAATGCACGCACCCATAACGGCGTTTGATTTACCTTTTGTTCAGCCGTTAACAGTTGGTCTCTTGCCTCTTCTGTTAGCTCCACATCAGGCTGGTCTCGGTTATTAAATTCTAATGACCGATCCTCCGTTAACACACGAATAAAACTAAACATAGAGAAAGCTACACCAATAACTAACAGCGTTGTTAAAAACCACGTTAATTTCACTCGTTTTACTACGTAGTGGACAATGATGATCCCTGTAAATAGGATAATAATTAATGGCGTTCGATAGGCAACTAACACAAATAAAAAAATGATAAATACATAGATAGAACCGTAGATAAACCCTTTCTTCCACGTCATATGCTTTTCTAAAATCATTTTATAGGATAGCAGCAATAAAACTCCAAACCATAGTAATTGACTAAAGAAGTTCAGCTTTGGATTTAGGTTTCGGCGATTTGACTCATCCGAAATACCAAGTCCGCCTCCAAAAACCATCCATATGTACGAACATAAACCAAGTAACGTAAGAAACACGATAAAATGAATCACATATTTGCCTAAAAACGACAGACCAAATGAAGGAATTGTCCATTTCATCTTGTCTATAACGTAAACACCTATGTAATAACAAATAACTGCTAAAATAACTGCTGGCCAAATGGAAACATGTATATTGAACATTTCAAACCTATGCCAATCAAACATGCTCGTAAAGAAATATAGCAGTAAAATAAATGGTAAAAAGAAATACGGCGAAAACGTATCGATTTTATTTAATTTTCTAAAAAATTGTTTCATGTCCTTTCACACCCCAAAACACTTTCTCCCCCATACTTTATATTAATTTCCAATTATGTAAAACAAGAATAGTATATCATACCAATGGATTTTTTTGCATATCTACTTACTATTTTTGTTAGTAAATTTAAACATTTAAAGCCTAGTAAGTATTATCTGTCTTCGTTGTTCGGGATACGCATGCCGAGTGCACGAAAAAATTCTATAGCTATCAATATCCAAAACGAAAACGAGTACGGCGCTTTTGTGCTTCCTGTACTCGTTTTAAGGTTTTTATAATTTAATTTCCGAGAAGCATAACCTTCATATCACCGTAATGGAATACCATGGAAGGATCTGCAACAGCAAGACCAGGATTTGTAGGACTAGAAAGGCCTGATCCACCAACCACTTCGATTTCAAGTCTTCCACGTAATGGGCGTTCTCCTACTAAATAATCGCCTGTAGATTTAACATGAAGGATTCCATTTACAAGAGAACTAATATCAAACTCCAATCGAGTACAACTCCTTGGAGGTATAACAGTTGACGGAAGACCTTCTAGAAAAGGTTTTTCATTCTCATTCGTTATAAAAGGAAGTGATATTCCTTCCATTGAAAGCTGTAAAGAAGGGCAATATTCAATCACAACATCAGCCTCTAGTGGTTTGCTTGTAGGGTTTTTAATAAGAATCACAAGTCGATTATTAGGCTGTCCAACTGCAGCATCCAATGGAACAAGAAATGGTCCTGTAGTAATTGTATACTTTCTATTTTGACATGTTGATGTTTGATTTGACAAAGATTCACCTCCTAATAAAAAGATATTACTTTCTGTATATCTTATTAAAATCTAAAAACAATTGTATAGACGGTTGTAGAAAGAATTCCACTTTATTTTTGATTGTAAATGTAGTGGCTGGGAGCTAGCTTCTCAAATTTACCTATTGAAACAATTCAATTCATTTAAACAAAACTATTAAAAAGATGGAGTACACGCATCTTTTTAATAGATGAAATCGAAAAATAATGAAATTTTAATGTTGGGTGTATTTTGGGGTACATGTTTTTTCTTCGTTCCCTTTAGAACAATCTGCTACAAACGGTGATTTATCAATGTTTTCCAACAAAAAAACACTCGTATTTTAAACGAGTGTTTCGACTAGGATAACCATTTCGATGGTGTATTTTCTCCCAAATAAATTTGCTGTGATAGATACTCTATCTAATCTTGCCTATAGACATTGATAATTCAATGCACAAATATAACTATCATAATTTCAAACTATGCAAAGCATAAAACAACTTTAAACATGGGCTGAAAAATGTTTTGATCAATTTCATCTGTATTAGTTTAAAAATTATCAAACTTTTTTCTCACTTTCTTTCGAAACATAAAGCCAAATCGATTAGTATATACTTCATTCCTGGCAAGAAGTTTATATGCATCTAGGATATTGGACATATGAGTATAAATGTAGATACCGACTGCAATCAGCACAATACAAATCGGATAATACGGTGTCAGAAAACCAGCGGAAATAAATTTTTTCCTTTCTAATCCAATCGGTAAGAACCCCACTACAAATAAACCGAATCCAACTATCATAATAATTGAGTATTTTCTCTTCATACTTTTATATCTAATGTTTAGCTCTTGGAGATATTTTTCATCAAACAATAAAGGTTCTTGTTTAAGCACTTTATATTTATCTTCTTCAAAAAAAGATGTTGACGCAAGTAAGCCTATTCCTATGGTTGCAAGAATAATCGTTGGTACTAAATAAGTTGATGGGTCTTGTTTAAAAATAAAATAAGGGATAAAGGATAAAGCAATAAAAAATAAACCCATTGAGAAATATTTAGCTGATTTACGAACAGAGAGTAAAAAACCTTCTGCCATTTCTTTGCTAACATAATATCCTGACTCTTTATCATTGCTTGGTTCGGCAGAGTCCTTTAACAGATAATCCATAGAAACACCGAATATATTTCCAATCATAAGAAGTCTTTCAGTTTCAGGATACCCTTGACCATTCTCCCACTTGCTAACGGCTTGTCTCGTCGTGTTTAATTTTTCAGCTAAAGCTTCTTGAGAAAGCCCATTTTCCTTTCTCAATTTAAAAAGTTTTTCACCAAATGTCACTTGCTTTGAACTCCTTCCATTTGTTATATTCTCTTATTTTAATAGTTATTACTTATAAGTAAAAATGCCGCTACCTTCATACAGCTATATGTTTAGTTAGTAAAAATACTTCAACGAATGTTACACAGCGAACAAAGCAGTGACTAATGAATATTTATCCAATTCACGAACTTTCACATTCCATTTTATTCCTATACATCACGATAACACGGGTATCTCTTTGTTTCAATTCATTCGATTAGAATTTCGAAAGATATCATTTACCAGTTACCACTTTAGATATATCATATAAAGCAGCAATTATTATTTGGAGTGCAGCGAAGATTGCAACTATATTGAAAAAGGGATTTTCATAAAAACTTAACCTCTCGGTAAAAAATTCAGTCTGTAATATCCTATTTCCAAAATCACCAAAATTAACATTAGTGACTACAAATGTACCATCCAAAGTTGAAAAGATGAGGTTAAGAATTAAGAAGCCTCCAAGATTAATTATCCATTTTTTTATTAAAGTCATCTTGTTATTATCCTCTCTTAATAACATTGATTTATTTCAATTGTAGTAAACACACTCAAAATATTATTTCATTAAATCATAGTTTAAATAACCTCCTAATACTCCACCAAGAATTCCCCAAAAACCTATACTAACGGAATGCCAAAAGATAACTCTTCTTTTATTTGTTCCTGCAGCTAATGAGGTGAAGGCAGCAATATGGGCGGAAGCGACTAATGGAGCAATAAGTGCAAGTCCTGGAACTCCATATTTATCGTACCTTTCTCTCGCTTTCGTTGCGCGATTATGAATAAATCCTTTTTTTATTGAATTACGATTACGAATTTTTGTAAACAAAGCATTAAAAGGTAAAATAACGAACAAGATTGAAATCCAGTTTCCTATCATACTAATAATTACTGCAAAAATAATCGGGATCCCGATGAGAGAACCGACTACAGCCCCACCAGGAGATTCTACGAACGGAATGAACGATATAACAAAAACGCCCAAATACTGTAAAAATAAATCTAATTCAGATAATTGACCAACAAACTCTTGTACCATTTGACGAAACATGTAATACTCTCCTTCTTTAAAGAACATTCCTTTTTACTTTCCCAAGGTGTGTTCACTATTTTTTTCTAAATCGAGACATGCCATATATAATAGCAACAAAGACAAAGCCTACAAATACGAATATATTTGTTATTGGCTCATCAATTCTTGAGATTGAGTCCTGAAAAATCTTTAAGCAAATTAATACACCGATGGTAAAAACAATCCCGATAATAGATACTTGTTTCATTGTTTCTCCTCTCTAATTACTTTCAATAATGCACTGTTTTTTAATTTCGATTAAACATGAATCTCCTTTCTTAAATACTATCTAAATCTTAGAAAAACATTGCTCTTACCTCTACAATGTTGCAGTTGCACTTCGTCAACTTACGGTTGCAATCATGTTAAACAGTGTATTTTGTATAGAAATTCCCCACCGAACCTTAAAAACATAACTCAACGAGAAATTATTATCTGTTTAAACCGTTATTAAGTTTCTATAAACTTAGCTATTTATCAATATGAATTTATTAACACACGCGCTATTTTTTTATCACCATTAATGCAGTTATTGAAGAAGAAATACTTCATCGAAAAAAATTAAGAGGTGTAAGCTTACCTTCTCTTTGAACAAATAAGCTGAGTTATTAGTACTCATTCGATCCAACAAAGCACAATGTTACATTATGCGGAAGAATATGAGGATGAGACGTACTATTCCTTTCTACTTTTGCTTTCTTATACTGGAATGCGAAAATGTGATGCTTTAGACCTCAATGGGGAGACCTTGACTTTAAGGAAAAGTACTAGCGTTCGGGGAAAAATTAAAAAAATGTGAATTATATATTGAATAAGTATTTTCGTCAGTAGTGACAAAGATTGTCCCATCAAAACTGATTTTTTAACTCATTGATGCCCGTTATGAGAAACGTAGCACGATTTTCACAACAAATGTGAACCTCAAATCATGGGATGAAATTTTCCCTGATTGATCATCTTCATGCATATATGATGATATGCCCTTGGAATTTGGAGCACTTGCTTTTCTTCTCCCTCCCCTACCTAGATAATCTGTAAATATAATAACTCAACAAATCGGTATAAATGTTGATATATCAATGTTTTCAAACAAAAAAACACTCGTATTTTAAACGAGTGTTTCGTGATTTTTTAGGATAACCATTTCGGAGGTGTGTTTTTCTCCCAATAGATATCTCCTAAATTATTATGTGCCATAAAGTCGTCCTCGGCACTGTGGTAGTGGAAGTTGTAGTAATAGCCTTCCTGTGGTCTTTTTTCTGTGCGGACATGGAAGCGAATTAAATCCATGCCTGTTTCATTGCTACTAATATTGAAAATTTTTTCTCCGTAGTTGCCACTTGGCTTTTCAGAAATTGTTAACGATGCTAATGATGAATCGTCTAAGCTTGCTACTGTCATCGCAATAGCTTCCTCCATTTTCGGGAAGATAATGGAGTCAAATTCATTGCTAATTTTTGGGCCGATTTTTGTGCCGAATTTTTTATAGGATTGCTCTTTCGCAGCGTCAACGAGCAATGAGCCATAGTCGACTGGTTCTTCTTGTATTTCTGTTTCTATCGGAAGAGCAGCCGCTTCTGCAGTGCTTGTCCCAGGTGATGGTCCGATAGAAGCACGATTTGATGGATTTTGATCAAATGCTTCCCATATCTCATGTGTTGGCGTAATTAATCCAAAAGTTAAAAACGCAACCATAATGACGATACTTTTTTGAACCCATTTCTTCATTAATTAACACCTTCTCTTTATGTACAAATTGGTAATTCTATTACTTATATATACGCATAAGCCTATAAAAGGTTTCATATTTCTATAATTCATTGTACAATATTTATGTATAAAGTAAAAACTTCACATCCTGTGAAAACGTTTGTATGACCATCATCTTGTTGCCCCAAACTAATCGGGCATTTATTAACAGTATGCTGGTTAAATGTGTCGTTTTTTTTAAAGGAGGTACAGAACATGGAAATCGCAATGGGTATTGGTCTTTTAATAATGTTAGGTTACTTATCATCTTTATGCTTCACGAACTAATACAATTCCTTTTTACAAAGAAAGTCCGCGAGCTTGCGGACTTTTCTACTTTTATAGCCAATTCTTCCGCTCACAGTCCTGAACTTTTTGAGCTACTTGCGAATCTTCCCCCAGACCTCCTCTCTGATCATTAAGTTTCGACAAAATAAAAAAGACTGTAGACTAAATTTATCTATAACATCTACAGTCTGGAACGTTCTTTTTAGTCTTGTTATAAGTATTCAAGTACCATTCTTGCTACTAAAGTACGTGGCAAAATTGTAAAAATACCACTCTCTGTTCTAACAAACTGCCTATGCTCATCATTGTATCCCATACAATCTAAAATAATTAAATCCACCCGGTAATCTTTAAGATAACGAGCTGCTTCTTTAAAGTTTCCATAATCATATGGTGAGGCAACAGCAACTGTGATATCATCCGAAACCTCTTGCCACTTTTTAAGCTTACTTCTCCTCTGTTCATCTAATGGGATAATTAAACCTATTTTCGGTTTTTCGGCCATTGCACTAACAGCTTGGGTTACGATTCGATTTGGATAAAAAACGGGCTTTCCACATGTTAAAGTCGGCAAATCATCTGTGCTTAATACGACGACCATATCAACCGCTTGTTCCAACTTCAATAATTCATTTTGTAATAATGGTAGCAGTTTTCTTCTGCTCAAGATTATCGATCTACCATCACGCAATCGCGAAGCACATATATTCTTTTCGTTTCTCACAATAACTGATAGTAATTGTGCTTCATTTAAGGAATCTAATGCTCCTCTTTCAACAATTTCTATATCTTTATGAAATATTTCTTTAAATGTTGGTGTAATGTCTAAACGAGGTGATTGTCCGATAGTCAAAAAACCGACTTTATTCATTCATAGTCACCCCCACTTTTCGATGATCTAATACATCTAAAATCAATAATGTCTGCTTTACCGCCATATCTATACCTCCACAATTTTCCTCTATAATTTTGTCACGACAGCTTTTAGCTAGTATCATTTCTATAATAAAAGTAGAAATATTCAGAAAACTAAGGGTTCAGTAGGGCTATTTTGCACTTTGATCAATTGATATCTTCTAATTCAATATGTCACTTTACTACTTCCCATAACATCCCATATCCAGACGGCTTCGCTTTTGAACATGGTATTAACTTGTTACCAACGAATACGACAGTCGGTAGCGATTTCGTTTTCAACATTTGCACTATAGTAATATTGTAAATAACTCACAAATTTTATATAGGTATTTTTAAGTTAAAATATTAATAAACATTGTTACATAAGTTCATATATATTGAAATATTTATCTGAAAAAATAATCAAAAAGAACTATATAGAATGTAACCGTTGGGAATTCATTATATAAAAAAGAGTAGACAAAGTTCGGTCTACTATCAGATAGCTCTTCTATATGTCTTTTCGATGGTTCTTTTCGTCGCTTCAGCTTTTCTATCCGCAAATTAGACAAGGGGCAGCCTCGCTTTTGCGAAACCACCCCTTTAGTATTTAATAGGTAACATTTTTCGTAAATTGTAAAGTCTCAACCCAATCATCTGGGGAATATTATCTTGAAACGTAAATGTTTCATCACCGCGGTAAAATTCCACTGTGTGCTTTCTAACTTAAGCAACGCAAACCCAACCTTCTTTTGCGTCCTTGCAGCCCTATAGCATGCGCCAGTGTGAATAAGTATCTACAAAAACAAAAAGCAGAATTCCAGATTACGTAAATATGCCACCTAAAATAGCACGATTTATATTATATCATAGAGTTTTTAAAAAGTAAACAGTTCATTTTAAGTTACAAAGGTATAACAGTTGAACATTCAATTTGATACCCATGTTGAGAAGACCATTTTAGTAATGAATCCCAATAGTTCTCGCAGATCGCAATAATATGTTGTGGGTTTGAGAGATTCCCAGACATCACCAATTCGCATAGAACGTCAAACCCTTCAGGCTTATCTGTTAACGACAATGCTTCAGGTAATACTTGTGCAGAAGTTGTGAAAACTTGTTTATTGTGTAATCCCAAAATCATTGCACCAGCAGTAGCAATTTTCATCGCCAAAATCGGTAAAAATGTATGAGGACCATTCATTTCAATATTTCTCAATTTACCGATATACTCGTACATTTCTTCTATTAACGTTCGACAGATAGCTTCTTTAAATATTGAACTAGCTACTGAGTTGGCTTTTGTTTTTAGTTCATGAAAAAAATCTTCCGGGTCATACACAGGTAGAATGTCGAAAAATTGCCCATGTGTCAATGGCCAATCTTCTTCAACTGTAATTGCCTCTTCCATAATATCTTCTGCACTTTCAAAGTTCACTTCTGCCTTCCAATCACCAGCTGTCCATTCATAGTTAAAACTCTCATCTAAAGAGTTTAAAATACATTTAATTTCTATATCTGAAAATAGTCCATCACTTTTTCGAGCTAACGAACCGTAAATTCCTATAGCTTGAACCTGTGAACCATATCTTTCTAAAACTTGGTTAGCAATTGAATAAGCAATTTCCATTCTTTCTTCTCTCGTTACTTTTTTCGGACCAATCATATTTGTCTCTCCTTGTTAATTATTTAAATGAGATTATAATTGGCCGCGGAGGACCACGAGCTTAACGAGGAATTTTGTCTGCCGTCATGTGCAAAATCTCCTTTCCTAAATTAACATTCTGCTTTCTTTTTTCCAAAAAATCAGAAATTTCTTCTATATCCATTTCAAACATAACCGAGTCATGTAATAGAGGTGCAAAATAAAATAAAATAAATTATCTTCACTTATACTGTCATAAGCCGTATTAGCATCATAAGCTCTATGTATGCGAGAACCAGTAGTTGGCTCTGCCATGCTGTATCCTGAACCGCTAATCAGAACAACGTTTTAATCTTGATCCCATCCACACGCAATTACACCAGATGCAGGGATTACTGTTTCATGCCCCCACGGACTAGAGGGTTTCGTAAGTTCCATTGACTGTGCCTTTTTTAATAAATCAAGTTCAAATAATGTTCTTATTTCTTTTTCAGATCGCCACATCTTTCTTTTGCTTATTAAATTATTCTACTATATTAGTAAACGCACTAATGCAGTTGTGATTTTTAGAGGTGTCTAATACGGCAAACCTAATCTCTGTGAATAATTGTCCAAAGCCTTCATCCTCTATAAGCTCACGCCACCATGCAGCAATTTTTTGTGGATCATTTCGAAAGACACCACAGCCATATGCTCCTAAAATTAAATGCTTGTCTCCTTTATATGCGAATAGCGCTAATGCTAATCGCATTCGATCTTTCATTACACGTTCTGCTTCCTGACTATCTTCTCCCTTCGCCAAAGCCTGTCCGTAGTTCACAGCAGGTAAAGTTAGCACCGAGGCTGTCACGGGCTGTTTCATCAGAGCAAAGCGCTCATCACGGAAAAAGACAACATCTGGAGAGTAAATTGCATAATTCGTATACATCATCGATCGATTCGAACGATTTGCCTTATAATAGCCCTCGTTACAAAGCTGCGTTTTATATAACCCACTGGAAGCTGCCAAACTTTCCTCCTGAGCCATAGCCCCCTTTAAAAATCCACCACCAGGATTTTTTGCACTCGCAAAGTTTAACACCCTAATTTTCTCTTTTCCTGTTGCAGCAAAGTCAATAATTGCTTTTACCGTTGCTTCATTTCCCAAGGAATATACAAGTTGTTGTTGCAGTTTAGGAAGATTAAGATATTCTTTGACAATGTCTTTCCCCTGTTTCGGGTCAATCAACTCACTATTCTTCTCAGAAAATTTTTGTGCTTCCGCAAAATCTATTTGCTCATTGCCATATTTATAATAGCCTTGCTCCTGAATTCGTAATGTTTCCTGGGCAATTTCTTTTCGATTCATTGTTGTTCTCCTTTTTATAGAAAATTCATTTGTCTTGGAATCAATTCTATTCTTCTCTTTAAAAAGGAATAGATATCACTCAAATTAATTAATTAATTAATTATCCAATACTGCTTCATATTACCATATTTTGAATTTTAGATAAAAAAATAGAGGCCCGTTCACAATGAACAAACCTCTTGAAAACACAATATTTACTTCATTCAACATCCAGAACACCATAATGAAACTTCGCTGTTGTTCTTGTGAATTGTCTAAATTGATATTTGGTAAACCATTCTGAGCGAAAATGAGCCTTTAACACTACCCGTTTTCTCGCCACTCGTTTCGCCTCACTTACCCATTCATCCGTTAATGTCACATGTTCACCAGCTAAGCGTAATGCTTCAAAATTATTGGCTTCTTCAATAATCTCTTCAAACATCGGATCCATATATACGACATCAAAAGTATTGTCCGGTAAAGTTTTCAAATAGTTAACTGCTTCAGCCTGCACCACTTCAATTTGGCGCATACATACAGTTAATGGCAACTCAGTCGTATCGTAAGATTGCATTCCTTGCTCAACAATAAAGGCCACATTAGGATTCGCTTCTAGCCCAACGACTCTCCCCGCTTCCCCAACTGTATAAGCCGCCAACATGGCATCCGCAGCAAGTCCCAATGTACAATCAAGCACCGAATTTCCTTTTTCAAGCTGTGCCGCTTCTAAAAACGGCTCCACTTCTCCACGAGCTACACGCTTTAAGCGAAACGCTGCTGAATTCGGATGGAAGAAAAACGGCTCATTGGCACCAAAAGCATAATACTCAAAACGATTTTTCCCAGCAACGATCACATGCGCATGCAATTCCTGAGAGATCTTCCGAACAGAACGCTTTTTTCTTGGCTCAAATGATGCATCTAATTGTTTACACGCAAAAGCAGCGAGCCCCAACGATAAATCGTCTGGTCTGCCCGCTGTCGTAACAATGGTTTTTACTTCTCGCATGTTTGCTCTAAAACACCTGTTAAATGTGAAACAATTTGCTCCACAGGGAATCCTTCAATTTGTTCACGTGGAATAAAGTATGCCAATTGCCCATCCTTTAAAATTGCCATTGATGGTGAACTTGGTGGTACATCCTCAAAAAAGCTACGCATTGCAGCAGTCGCTTCAGGATCCTGACCCGCAAAAACAGTCACAAGATTATCAGGCTTAACCGCCTCCACTGCCTCACGAGCAGCCGGACGCGCCAACCCAGCCGCACAACCACAAACCGAGTTAATCACAACCAACGAAGTCCCCTTCGTCTCCGCCATAAACTCATTCACCGCATCAGCCGTCGTAAGCTCCGTAAATCCAGCCCCAACTAACTCCTCACGCATCGGTTTCACTACCTGTTTCATATATTCATCGTAAGCGTTCATGCTTTTACCCTCTTTCATATGTATTCGCAATGGTTATTATAGCAAGGTTTCTCACGAATGTACAAAGACTTGCCTTTTGCCTGATTTCATGGGTTTTCGGGGGAAATGTGACTTTTTTGTGTAACGGAGGTTCGTTTGATTGATGCTCGTTACACACCCAAAAATTGATTTTTATCCGTACTAACAATTTAGCAGTTAATAATTTATTAGGTATTAATTACAGTTTTCTGTTTTTAAGGTCAAGTCACAAAAAACGTTTCATAGGCATAGATTTCATCGAAAACAACAATACCTGGTCGGAATCCATCTTTTGTTTTAGCATTATTTGTATAATAGCTAACTTCAGATTTCGTTTTGATGTGACGAATCACTTGCCTTGTTTTTTTGAAATGTTTTTTGAATGTCTTCCAGTGATCTTCTAATACATCAAATAAATCGTTAAACGATGTTTTAGCTTGTTTTTCGGATGTAGCTACAATATCAATGTTGTAACCTCTTATTCCTTGTTTACCACTCATATGAAATGCAAGTGCTGCAAAAATGCATTCTTCCCTGCTCCACGGCCCATGTATAATAGAAATTCATTAAAACAAGTGAATCATCATCGTAAAAAAGTCCGAACATACACGCAACCACGAACTTTTGCCATTTCAAAAGTTTGAAAGGAAAGTATTTTTCTATGGAATCAATCGCTTGGTTAATAGCATCTTCATCAATCCACACATTTTTCTTGTGTTAATTTCTGCTCTACTAGTTCGATTAATGCAGCTACATCTTTACTGACTAAAATTTCACCGCTGCATACCACATCGATGTAGTTGTCAATATGAACATTACTTTTTCTAGTAGTCATCATCCTCACCTTCAATTTTAATCTCACTTGTTTTAAGTCCTAGTTCGCTTAATATTTTAAGCATTTGTGCATTCGTTTTATTGAGCTCGCCAATGCTATCATTTTTCTTTTCACCGCGAGCACCTGGAACTGTAACACCTCGCTCTTGAATATCCTCAATGAGCATGTTTTTCACATCCCACATAGCAAGGTAATCATCAACGAGATCCATAAAGTGTGCCTGGGTTGCTCCCATTTCAAAAAGCTGCTCTCGAAGATCCTTTTCAATTCTTCTACGCAACTTTTTATTACCTGGTACTAACTCAACGATTTCGGGTGCAATTGTTACCGCTTCTTGCCCACTTTCTTGTGTGCACTGCTCCTTCTTTTCTTTCCAATTGTATCGCTTGTACCAGGATTTTACCGTATTTTCCTTGACGTTGTATTTCGCCGCGATGTCCTTATACTTCATACTTTCAAGCCAATCTTCAAATGCTAATTCATGACTTTGCACCCTTACCGCCCACCTTTCCTATTGCATATTTATACACCAACAATTTAGTGTGCATGTTGTCGCGCGGAAATCCAAAAAATATATTCATTCCTGAACCCTACTCGTTGAACGAACCCCTTAATAAATCGGAAATTTTTTGACCGGGGGGTATTTATTTTACGTATTTTAAATGCCAATCAGCGAAGTCAATGATGTACAAAATTTCTTCGGCCGAAATCGATAACAAATTACATGTGAAATCAAGTTTGTTATTGTTTTTCAATTGTTCTCGCACCTTATCAATCGTCATATGCTTACACTTACGAGCATTGACACAATCTCTTATCTGTTTGTATCGATAGTAAGCGTAACGAGTAAAGGCGTTCAACATGTCTCGCTCATACCAATCACGATACTCATTTGTAACTGCAGCATTGATAACATCTGTATCATATGTCCATGTGCCATCAGTAAGTTGCATGTTACCACCTCTCATCATTCATATACTTGGTTGCTCTCGTTACCTCTAGTCGATCATGTACATCGTTGTGACATTTAATGCATAAGCATTGTAAGTTGCTTAGAGTCAATGACAAATGTGGATGCGTCTTAACTTCTTTCATATGATGAACATTTTCAGCTTTGTGATAGCGACCAGCTGCTTTACATAACTGGCATTCATAGTTGTCACGCTTTAATGCTTCTTTGCGTAAAGACATCCACTCACGGCTCTTATAAAACTTCATCAACTCATTATTATTAATGTGCTTGATTAGTTCTTGTTTACGTTCAGTCTTTATCATTTCATTGTTCAGCCCTCCACAATTAATAATGATTTGCTCATTAGCTTTTATAGTCTGTTTAGCTTTCGACTTTATATCTTCAAGACTGTACACCCTACTCATAACCCCACGATTAACGCCTACGATTATTTGATGGTCGATAGGATATACAGTCTTCAAGGCATAATAAAAAGCACCTCATTTGAGATGCTTGAAAATCTAATGTTATTTTTCATTAAATCTTTTACTAAGTATTACTAAGACAAATATCGCAATTCATTTTGACAGCTGTACATATAATAAATTATAGAAAGGAGGCAATATTATGTCTCAATATTACGGAAGTGGAACTGGTTCAGCATTTGCGCTAATTGTTGTTCTATTCATTCTTCTAATTATTGTCGGCGCTACTTTCATGATGAAAGGTTATTAATACCGATTACCACCATAATGCTCATAACTGTTGTAAGGGAATACTAATTTAACCTTACACCTCCAAAACTTTACTAAGGGTCGCTATCCTCCGGGTGATCCTTTTAAATTTTCCTCTTTCAATTTCATACTCAACCTCTCAAGGCATAATAAAAATAATAATTTTTATTAAAACTTCATACTACATTCATTTACTTTGGTTATTATTAAACAACTCATGTTTAATTTTCTAACTACAAACAGCTGCATCAATATACTGTGTATCTATGACAAAATAAACCCACTGATATACATCATAATAATAACCCCCTACAGTGTTAGCTCCTAAATTAGTTGGAAAATACCAAAATTCACTTCCATCGGTCATCCAAACATACGTATATTTATAAAGGCAATTTGACATAACGCCCGAATCTATTAGGTAATTAAATCCTTGAGGCTTTTGAGGCGTATATTGAGGAGGTGGTGATGTTGGTACTGGATAGACTCCTCCTCCTCCTGGTACTGGTACTGGTATTACTATCGGTATTCTTCATGGGAATCTTCCTGGCATTCCTCCCGGGAATCCTCCTGGCATTCCTCCTGGGAATCTTCCTGGCATTCCTCCTGGGAATCCTCCTGGCATTCCTCCTGGGAATCTTCCTGGCATTCCTCCTGGGAATCTTCCTGGCATTCCTCCTGGCATTCCTCCTGGGAATCTTCCTGGCATTCCTCCTGGGAATCCTCCTGGCATTCCTCCTGGGAATCCTCCTGGCATTCCTCCTGGGAATCTTCCTGGCATTCCTCCTGGGAATCCTCCTGGCATTCCTCCTGGGAATCCTCCTGGCATTCCTCCTGGCATTCTACTTGGCATCATAGGGAATCACCTCCACAAGGTACTTGAGCAAGAGCATTTTGAGTATATGCAGTCCAATTTGGGTAATAACCAAAATTCACTTCATCATTCTCCTTTATGATTTAATATGCAAATGAAATCAAATACTTTTTAATCAACTGTCAATCTCATTATATTAGTCATAATATGTGAAGCACGGGCTTTAATCTCGTATAAGTAAAACCGTCAAAATCTCCATAATCGATTCAACTGGAATAAATCCATTTGGACTATGATCATAACATTAATGCCAATAAATTTTTCTGCCAACGATTATCTCACCGTAGTTGTAACCAATTTCAAAATAAAAAGCCACACCTAGTTAGATGTGACTTCGGAGTGTTAACGTTCTAGCAAACGTCTATTTAGTTGGTATTCCCTGTTTCTTCATCTGTTAATATATCACGCTTTGACAAGCGCAGTTGTTACCTCTTTGTTACCATGTGATACCACCTTACGAATATAGCCATATGAATAGTCCAATTTATCCGCAATTTCTTGATATGTCATGCCATCAATAAAACGCAATTTAGCAATTTTATATTTTAAGCCTTCTAGCTTCTCAACGTTTTCACGAATCTCTTTTTCAATTGCTTGATAGTGTTCTAGCTTTTCTTCAAGTGAAGCAATACGCACATTCAAACGATCCGTACGTTGCGATGCGACATCAAGACCATACTTGTCTGCACCTATTGAGGAGAATGGCAAATGCTCATTCTTACCAATCCAATATTCTTTATCTACCTCTAGCATTTCGATTTCAGCCTTTACAATATCTATAATGCGTAATAAATCTGCATAGTTCTTCATGATCTCCATTTACACTCTCCCCTTAACCATCTTCTTGTTTTGTTTAAATAACTTTACTGCCAGTTCATGTAGTTCATCTGTTGGCTTAGACCGTAATATATCTGATACATCTGTTCCGATTACTTTTCGTTTACCAATACGAAAGCCCATCTCGTTCAACATTTTAGCCACTCTCGCTACATGCTCATGCAAAACATATAGCTTTATGGCATGCTGCTCAAACGTTTCTGGAACAGATCTTTCTACCAATTCGATATAATCCTCTAACCTTTTTATCTTCTCTCTTGCTTCATCTATGGTCATTTTTGTCTTTGCCCCCTCTACCGCACTTCAATAAATAGACTGGTGCACTCACCATTTAGCACAAACCCTTTATTATCAATGCTTTAACCCACTTCTTAATATGAGTGCACGCCACTCTTTTTTTATGTTGTACTGTATAAATAAGAAAGAAATTAATTTATCATTTCACCCAATCAGGCTTAAAGTTATCCATTGCTTTATCCAATACATCTTGGTTGATTCCTACATATCTCAATGTTGTTTCTGGTGAAGAGTGATTGAATACAGCTTGTAGTGCCACTATGTCTTTAGACTTTAAATAGAAATGGTAACCAAATGTTTTTCGTAATGTATGAGTCCCTATTTCTCTAATTCCACATTCCTCTGCTGCTTTACGTAAGATTCTATATGCTGTCGATCTATCAATTGGACGATTGTCCCCTTGTCTACTTCTAAAAAGATACTCACCTTCACTCAAACCCTGTATATATCGTTGAACATCTTTCCTTATATATGGAGGAAACGTAAATCGTTTAGATTTATTTGTCTTTTTCTCTACGATGTCTATATGAGCGTATTGAACGTCCTCTTTGCGAAGCTGTAACATGTCTGATATTCGAAGTCCAGCGCTTATCCCAATGTAGAACAGCATATAGTCTCTCTCATTCATGCTTTTTAAATATTGAAGCATTGCATTTACCTTTTCTGGATCACGTATTGGTTGAACAACTTTCATTAACAATCACCCTTTCTGTCTAAATGATCCATTTACTCGTTTATAAGTGCTGCGTCTAATTCCCATTAACTCTTCAATTTCTCTTTGACTCATCTTCTTTTTAGGTTGACGTCTTTTTGACGCTTGCCCTTCAACTTCTTTACTTAATCCCTTTTGTACCAACTCTGTTTGTAACGTCCTCATGTCCTCCACTCCTTTAATAAAATAAAAAGAGGCACCAACAAAACAGGCCATTCACCTGTTTGTTAGTGCCTCCGGTATTTTCCGTAAAGGCTATTATTGTATTGTTGCTAAAATATCTCTATCTATTGTTAGTGTTTTATCAACTTTTACAGCTTGTAATATTTTTTCTAAATTACTTTTCAAACTTTTTCGCGCTATATCATTCAAGCAATCTTCATCTAAATAAAGGTTATTATAAGTATCTAAATAGTAGAGAATTTGATTAATCTTATAAAACATGTCATTTTGATTGATGCAATATTTTTTTGTTTCGTAACGTTTTTTGTGCAATATTAAGTACAAGCTTTTTTTAGTCATTTCAAATGTCTCAACTAGATATTCTCTTAATTCATCTGTTATCAATTCTCCATCGAAACAAGCATCCTTATCATAAGCAATAAAACGTATAAATTTATCAATTTCGTCTAGTAATTCTCTCAATATTAGCCCTCCTAAAAGAACCTTAGTTCGTCCTAATTATAAGAACAAACGTTCTTTTATGCAAGCTAATTTACTCATATTGTTCATTAAAGTTACATGTATATCTGATATTCGTAGTCCAATCTCACACTTACTATTAGCATTTAATGACTTCAGTCCAGAAACTATTCTTTACTCCACCTTCCTTTTTGTCCAAACAACTGTATTCGATATGAATAAAATATTGAATAGAAGAGGAGGTGAATATAAAATGGCATCATTTGAAATTGGAGCGAGAAGTCTTTTCAATTTTCGAAACGAACGCTTTTTCCTATTAGTTGAAGATGAAATTACTATTCCAGCTCAAGGTGTGGAGATTGATCCAGTTAATATCTATGAGATTGACCAACAAACTTTCAATTTTATCAGAGATGAAGGAGATACACCTGTAATTCGACCAGTTATTAAACTTCCAACTGTACCACCTGGATTTAAATTAGAACGAAAATGTATTTTTACAGTTGATAATGCATACTACGTAATTTATGATTTAGAAAATGGAACAGATAACAATGTTTTATTAAGAATCAGTGCAGCTTTATTTAACTCCTTGAGAAATTCTGGTGTTCGTGAATGTGTTCCTCAAAATTTCATTTAATTAATAAAATATCCAACCTGTCAGATGATGAGGTGTTGGAATTATATACGATGCTACGGCTTTTTTATTTTTAAATTTATTTCACAGGCAATTCACTATACAAACATAGCTATCACAACATAATAATAGTAAGGTAAAGCTAATTTAGCCTTACACCTCCGAATCTTGTATCTAAGGGTCACTCCTATCCCAGGTGACCCTTTTTTTATTGTCTCATCTCACAAAAATATATTTTTTGCCTATAGCTGAATGGTTTAACACCCCACTCCTTCTCTATAGCTAACATATTATATATTGTAGAAAGGAGGTGTGTTTTATGGGATACTATGGTGGAAATGTTGGTGGCATTAACAATGGATGCTATTACGGTGGAAATCGTAATGGTTCAACATTTGCCTTAATTGTAGTTCTATTTATACTTCTAATTATTATCGGCGCTACTTTCATGCATAGAGAATATTAACATTTCCGATTTAAGGGTTGCCTCCCCAGCATGGTGACCCTTTTGTAGTTATTTTTCTCAAAGTGTTCAGTAACTTTGACGTTATGTTTTTTAAAGAATGTTTAACCTTAATACACAAAAAATGTTATATAATTCAAAGTAAATATTATAATTTAGGGGAGATATTCTATGGTTAAATTACTACCCACCGATGAACACGCTTGGAAAATAGATTGTATTATTCGAACTCTAAATTTTGATAGCCGAGAAGATTCATGGGAACATATTTCTAGTTGGTTACAAATGGCATCAGGATTAGACGAAGTTAACCTAATAACTGAAAAATTCGATTCAAGCATTAACTATTGTTCTAGTGCACTTTTCTTTGAAAATGAAAGGAGCGCTATGTTATCTACCCTTGCAAAAGAACTATCCTTTTTTAATTTTGTTTGGGGCGCTTTTGAATCTACTTTGGAAACCTTAGAGCCTTTAATTGAAGGCTGTAATATAGAATCACATGGAAAAATAAGAGCTACCTCTTACATACTTAGAAAAAAGCAAGTTCCTTTACTTTCTGGCTACACAGAATCTCTAAATAAATTACAAACTCTTTTTAAAACTTTAATCTCCAAAAATATTAATTATGATCATATTACTTTCAAAGGAAAAGGGATTTATATTGTTTCTAAGATTCGAAATCAGTTTGCTCATGGAGCTTTATCGCTTCCTTCTGACTTAACTGTAAATGCTTTTGTGGGGGCGAGCAAAATGTTAAAAGAACAAAAGGACGCTCACTTATCTAGAGCCATGACAATGTACGGGGATTATTTA
>NZ_JBLLLQ010000018.1:0-109438 GCF_047737915.1 Lysinibacillus sp. NPDC056185 | reverse complement strand
CAGTTTATAAGGTCACACAATATATAGAAATTAAAAGGATAGAAGAGCTTAAGAAATTAGCTCTATCTATCCTCTTTTTGTACCACATCTGGATCCGGCTATATTTAAATATCAATTTAAGTTGAAGGAGTATATCGAAGCTATTTATACAGAATTTCTAAAATATCTGCAACAACTTGAAAAAGAAGGACTATTATCTTTAAAACTCAAGGAATTGCTCATTCATTAGGGGTGATAAAAGTGCGTTAATCTACATTTCGTTAACACACTTTTATCTTCTCTTTTTTATTTAGTTAAATGTGGTTAACTCTTCTGAAATAGAATTTAAAAAATCTTTCTCAAACATAATATAGTATTTACCATCTATCATTTCCGATTTCATTCCATCACTTAAAGATAACGATTTCATAGAATTAATTTCCAATCCCATTCCCTTTTCTAACAAATGATCAATTGATGTATTTGCTTCTATTTTAGTAGTAAGTTCTTTTAATTGTGTTTGTGGGATTTCGTTTTTTGTTTTATTAATAACAGCACTAATGAGGTTTAATAGGTTTTCTTCACCTAATATTTTTCCCTCTGTAGCAGCCACCATTAATGCCACAACCTCTTCTCCATTCAAACGATTCTTCCCCTTTTTGAATTCAAATACCTCTCTAGATATAGCTCTTACTCGAATATCTTCTGGCAAGTCGTAATCTATACCATTCACTGAATCAATTAACGTTGAAAGGGTTGAAATATCCATAACAGCATAATAATTTATTGTTAGATCAAATAGCTTAGAAACTGTTGTTCTTACATTTTCAACTCCTCCTGAACCGTGAACATAAGCAAATGTCAATTTATCATATGAAGTAGTTCCATTATTCTTATCCAATATCGGAGCATAAGTATCACGAGGGATAGACAGAACCTTAACCATCTTTTTATCTTTACTATAAGTAATTAAAAGGTTAATAGGTATTCTATTATTCTCATCTTTCACCGTAAATAGAGTGGTGAAAATCTCGTCTTCTTGTAATACTGTTCCGCTTACATCACCTCTATTATATTCTTTATTAACGTTTCCAGGGAAAATCGATGGAATAAACAAAAATATACACAAGCCTATTACTAATAAAGAAACTGTAAGTGGAGCGAATTTTTTTGAAAAAGAAACAAGAGACTTGTTTTGTGTATTATTATTCTTCTCCATTTTATAAATTTGTTCAAATACTTCATTACGGTCTTCTTTTGTAAATCTTAGTTCTTGTTCAGACGTATTATAAAATTTATCTCTTAATCGTTTATCTTCCATTAAGTTCTGCCTCCTTTATCATCGACTCTAATCTTTGTTTTGCTCTTCTCAATCTAGTTTTCACTGTATTAACTGGAATATCCAAAACTTCAGCAATTTCCTCTGTCTTTAATGAATCATAGTAGTATAGATAAACCACTTCCCGATACACTTTTGGAAGAGAAAAGATAGCATCTTTTATTTCTTCATTATTGTATTTATTGATAACTGTTTTTTCTGTTGATGGTAATATTGACTTTGCTGTTTCATTTATAAAACTTTTTACCTGTACCATTTTGTAATTCCAACTTTTTAAATAATCTTTACATTCGTTAATTGTTATACGATATAGCCAAGTTTTTATTTGTGCGTCAAATCGAAACGAATCAAGGTTTTTGTAGCATTTGATAAACGTATTTTGAACCACATCCTTAGCAATCTCTGTATCCTTCACATAAGAAAAAGCCAATCGTACCAACTCATTACCATATTCAATCATCGCTTTTTCTAAAATGAAATCTTTTTCTTCTTTGTCCAATCTACTCCCCTCCCTTTCAACCTACTTCAAATTCTGCTATTAGACGACTATCAAATCATAATAGGTTCAATTTTTAAAAAATATTTATTTTAACAAAAATTCTCTTCTAATCGGCGTGTTCAATATTTATAAATATTCCATAAAAAAGGATCCATACAATTATAGCTGAAATAAAAAACCTGTATCTTAGATTTAATCATAGATACAGGCTTATTGTTTATAATTATTTCTTATTCCATTAAACTACTGCGTTAGCCATCCATGTAGCGCAAAAACCAGCGATACACCACAGAGAATGAAAGATTATTTCGTTCTTTCATGGGAATTACATAATACTTTTTGATTGACGCTCTCAATGTGCTGAAAGAAGTTAAATTGTCTGTAGTAGTGAATGGTGTAATTTCTTTCATCCTAAGCCGGTATTCTCCTAGGAAATTAATACTAATTGAGAGGATTTTTTTAAGGTTGCATATTCATCCAACTATCAACATGATGAATGGCAAAACCATTATAACCTTTTTTATTAGCATAATGTCGATGGACTTGTGCTAACTGTTTATTCATATAGGCTTCTCCATCATCATAGAAGGTAATATTTTTCCCTTCATCAGAGGCACCTGTTTCCACACTAATAATAATTGATTTTTTTACTTTTTTTGCATAGTTTATTTCATGTTCAACAATATTTATAATGTCTTTAGCAGCATCTCGATAAGCCATTATCGAAACACTTTCCACTTGGTCAATCACCCAATCAGCTAGTAACCCTTGTCCAAATTGGTTTTTGTATGTAATTTCGTCAAACCAAAATGGCATATCCACTTCCAATGGCAAATGTAATCGATCAGTATCCCCTTTCGCTCTAGTAAGAAGCGCTTGATAGGATTCAATCGTTTTTACTTGATTCGAGCTCCACCCACTATTTAAATAGGGCTCTACATCGAGATGGACTCCAGAAAATTGCTCCGTTACTGCTACATTTTCATTATATGTATGTATCCAATCAAACAACTGATCCTGCATTTTATAGCCCTCTGTTGAAACCCAACTTGCCGAACCATCCAACGCATATACTTTTATACCTTTTGCCGTTGCTTTATCAATAAAACTTTTGTAATAGTTACTTGCTATATCACTATTAATTTGTAAATATAATTTATTAATATCTTTGCTTTCTAAAAATGAGAGTACCCCTGATTCATCTTCGACAATCTTTGTCGTATCCCATAACCAAGTAGCCTTATCTTGCATGGCCATTGCGTCTACCTTCCCCATTGTTAATCCTAGCGTACTTACAATTGTTACTATAAAAGCAATGATTGCTTTTAGTGAACGACTTACCATATATTACATCTCCATTCTATTTACCGAGGCTCATAGAACAGAACCTGGCAACCTGACAATCATGCACTACAATAGTGTTTAGACTCATGGCTTTGCGTCCTTCCCTTTCGGTGAAGTTTGCCTTTTACAGTATTTTTCTTACCTAACATAATACGATGTTAGTACGAATATGTCTGTAGGTAAAACGCATAACTTTATTGATAACTTTCTAATAAGATAATAAGAACACAGGTTATTTGTACTATATTAGTATAAAAACACAAGATGATGAAGTAGCAATTGAGAATGATGAAATGCAAAATTAGATATCGATTCCTTTCGATATCTTTAACTGAAAAACAATTTGTATATAATGTAGCCTATCAATAACACTAAAACTAATACGACCGTCTCTTTCCAACCCATACCATTTAAATTTCCGCTAGTTCCCCTATTTATCCCATCGTTTAAAGAACCAGTAGGATTGTTTTTTAATTCACTTTGTTTTAAATGCTCTCTTTTTTCTTCAGGTGTTTCCGTTTTCTTTGAATCCATATGATAAATACCTCCTCAAAAACGAATTATTAAAAGATATATGCATAATTATGCTTTGTCATGCAGCTCATCGGACGTCCCAAGGAAAGTGACCTGTCGGAACGGAAATCAACGACACGTTTTGGTGATAAGCTTAATATTCGACATAGAGTATTCAGTTTCCCTTTTGGAAGCCACTTAAAAAGAAAGACAGAATCACATATTTGTAATTCTGTCTAAAACATCAACATGAAGTGTTGTATTGAATTATTTAATCCTACAAAAACTTATGCCTCTACGTTTTCTTTTTCATTTTCAAGCATTTTGTGTAAATAATTTATTATTTCACGTATACCTTCTAATGAATTCACAAGTATCTTCGGGTCAACGTATGTGATCATACGATTTTCAAGATTAGCCACAGCTGTAAAGTAGCGTGTTTTTGAATAATTGACAAGTCCCATCTGCTTTAATACTGACTCATCAAAATCAAGAATTTCACGAGCTTCTGTTACAAGTAATCCATAATTCACAACATCCGTGTTCAACACTATAATCCGTGCTGTTGCAGCATTAGAAGAACGATTATATAGAATACGCTCAAAATCAAGCACAGGGACTAGCTCGCCACGAATTCTTGTGAAGCCTAGAAGATAATTAGGTAAGTGAGGAATCGGTGTTACTTGCTCTAACTTTTCAATCGAAATCGCTTGTTCCACAGGCACTGCATATTCCTCTGTACCACAAGCAAAAACTACTGCCTTTACACTTTCCATTCGTTCACATCCTCGATTTTTGTGGTTATTTTTTCGCAGACTCTTTGACGATTTCAACAAGTAAATCCGCTAATTTTTCTAATTCTTCGACTGGGATTTTTTCATTTGTTGTATGAATGTCCTCATACCCAACAGAAAGATTTACTGTAGGGATGCCAAAGCCCGCAATAACATTAGCATCGGAACCTCCGCCAGAAATACCAAGCTTTGGCGTACGATCGATGTTGTGTACAGCCGCCATTGCCACTTGAACAACTTTATCTGATTCTGTTACACGGAATCCAGGATACATTAGCTTCACTTCAACTTCAGCTTTTGCACCTAATGAAGCAGCGACTTGCTCAAACGTCTCCTGCATATGCTTCGTTTGGGCATCTAGCTTCGCTTTGTCGATCGAACGAGCCTCTGCAAGAATCGTTACTTCGTCACACACAATATTTGTTGCCTGACCACCCTCAAAGCGACCAATATTTGCTGTTGTTTCTTCATCTAATCGACCTAGCTTCATTTGTGCAATACATTTGGAAGCAACTGTTATCGCTGAAATTCCTTTTTCTGGAGCAACTCCAGCGTGTGCTGTTTTCCCAATTATTTTAACGGAAATTTTCGCTTGGAATGGAGCTGCTGTTACAATTCCTCCTACTTTGCCATCACTGTCTACAGCAAAGCCGTATTTCGCTTTAATTTTAGAAGGATCTAACTCTTTAGCGCCAACAAGCCCACTTTCCTCGCCAGCTGTAATAATAAATTCAATATCACCATGTTCAATATTTTGCTCTTTTAAGCGTTTAGCCATTTCAAATAATGTGGCGATACCAGCTTTGTCATCAGCACCTAAAATTGTTGTACCATCTGAAACGATATAGCCGTCTTCACGAAGAGAAGGTTTAATACCTTTCCCCGGGACAACTGTATCCATATGAGAAGTAAAATAAATTGGGTCAATATCTAATGAACCCTTTAGCGTAGCAAGTATATTACCTGCTCCATGCCCGTTACGAGTATGTGCATCATCTTGTTCTACTGTAAAACCAAGCGCTGTTAATTTGTCGATTAAAATCGGCGCAATCACTTCTTCATGTTTTGTTTCTGAATCGATTTGTACGAGCTCAAAAAACTCTTCTACTAAACGACTTGTCATGTTGTAGGACTCCCTTAGTTTACGTGTTTTTCCACGTCATAGTTATCTTCTATATTTTAGCATACTGCTGCGTTTGGGAAAATAAAACGATTACATTGTTTTTCAATTGATTTCTGCAATTATCCTCTTCAATTCAATTCGAAAATTATAGACGTGTAAAAATGCTTTTATAAGCGAACTACCTTTTTGAAGACAATTGGAAAATTTATGTTAAAATATTTGATAGATTATTAACGTCAATTTGAGGGAGCGGTGACTTGAAGAAAAAAGTTATAATTATTGTTTCTTTGTTGGTTGTCATTATATTGTTGCATTCAACACCAAGTATGGCATTAAGGACGCATATATTTTTAATGGGTTATCCAAAAGCCGCGATTTCTTCAGGAATTATTGAAGATAAAGAGCATAATGAAGTAGATAAAGATAAATTTGCAGAATTAAATGCCAAAGCATACAGTCTAACAAATCCTCCAATAGAAAAAGCTACTCAGGGTGAATTAAGAAACTTTCTTGTAAGGAAATTTGGATTTTTACATTTTGCAGAATACTACGGTGATACTTAATAAGCTTCGTCAATCAAATGGGGACTTTACACACAAAAAACGCTCAGATTACTGAGCGTTTTTGTCTGCCGTTTATGTTATTACTAGTTTAAAGGGAAAGTCTTTTCACAGATCACTTTATATCTACGTTTTGAAAGATCGCTTCTTTTTCTTTATGTAGTGACTGCAAATAGTCATCCGCCTTATTATGTTTATCCTGTAGACGCAAGATCGTATTATGTACATCATCTTGTACACGAGAAACCTGCTCTCTTGCGGTAGATATTTTAGAATGGACAGACCAAGCTGAAAAAATATCATCAAAGAAATAGTCCGCAAATTTTACAAATCCATCTGTTTCAACTGCTAACGATTTCGTTGACATATCTTGCACATCCAGTAGTTCGTTTTGGAAGCGCTGTAATGCAATTTGAGCATTATGAAGATAATTTTCGGACTCATCAAGTGCATCATGCTTTAAATGTGTAGCAATGAGACCTCCACCAAAAAACGTATCCCACGCTGAATAACCACTTGCAGAATGCAAGGACTCTGCAGCTTGTCCAAGCTTAGTAAGTGCTGCTTCACCAGCTTCTTCTGCTTCTTTTATCTCTATAATAAGTTGTTTCGTTAACATTTCTTCATGCGCTAATTGTTCAAGCCTTTTTGCCTGTTCAGGTTCATGCATTTGGAAGTAGCCTTTCTTTTTAGCATTTAATTGGCTTAAAGCTTCTTGCAACTCTTGTTCATTTATTTGAGTAAGTTTAGTGTTTATTTGCCGTAAATCATCTGTCAAATCAAGTTCCATCTTCTTTGCTTCATTTATTTTTAATTCAAGAATAGCTGCTTCATCAATTTTTTCAGTACGTAGCTCATCTTGTTGCCCTGTCCACGTACGAATCATATTCATAAAAGAAAAACCTTCTAACTTATCGAGTTTCAAACGAATTTGATTGAGTGCTTTAGAATGTTTGTAAATTTCCTGTTGTGCACGCTCGATTTGCCTTTCAATTAAATCCTTTTGTTCACTTAACCTACTAGCAGTTCTTAATTGTGCATGAATCATTTCTTGCTCTTTTTGTAATTGTTTCCATTCCATTTATCTCAACTCCTCTTACATATATGTACGGATGAAACGTGGATATGTTTCAATTATCTGTCATTTTTAATAGATCTTTTATAATCGAAAATTAGTTCAAGTCAAAAAGAAAGCCTAGTAATCCTCGTGGATACTAGGCTTGTACATTTTTTATAGAGGAATGTTTCCGTGCTTTTTCTCTGGACGTGTTTCATGTTTGTTCGATAACATATCCAACCCTTGAATTAGCTTAATACGTGTATCACGTGGGTCGATAACATCGTCTACCATACCACGAGAAGCTGCTACGTATGGGTTTGCGAACTTTTCTTTATATTCTTCAATTTTCGCTGCACGTGTTGCTTCTGGATCTTCTGATTTTGCAATTTCACGCGCGAAGATAATGTTAGCTGCACCTGCTGCACCCATAACAGCAATTTCTGCGTTAGGCCAAGCAAATACTAAGTCTGCCCCAATTGATTTAGAGTTAAGGGCAACGTACGCACCACCATATGCTTTACGCAGAATCACTGTAATTTTTGGTACAGTTGCTTCTGAATATGCATAAAGGATTTTTGCTCCGTGACGAATGATACCGCCATGCTCTTGTTTAACGCCTGGGAAGAAACCAGAAACGTCTTCAAATGTGATAATTGGTATATTGTAAGCATCACAAGTACGAATGAAACGAGCAGCCTTGTCTGAAGAGTCAATGTCTAACCCACCAGCTAATACTTTAGGTTGGTTACATACAAGACCAACTGATTCACCAGCAATTCGCGCAAAACCAACTACTACGTTTTTTGCAAATTCTGCATGAACTTCCATAAATGAGCCTTCGTCCACTATTTGCTCGACTACTTTACGTACATCATAAGGACGAGTTGTTTCGATCGGTACAGTATCCACGATTTCCGGACGATAGTCATCACCCTCTGGACGTGCTTGACGAGGAGCTTTTTCTTTATTATTTTGTGGTAAGTAGCTTAATAGTTTTTTAATTTGATCAATAGCTTCTTCTTCAGATGGTGCGCGGAAGTGTGCATTACCACTTACAGCGTTGTTTACTTTTGAACCACCTAAATCTTCAGCAGAGATTTTTTCTCCTGTTACTGTTTCAATAACTTTCGGTCCTGTAATAAACATTTGAGATGTTTTATCAACCATTAGAATGAAGTCTGTAATTGCTGGAGAATATACCGCCCCACCAGCACATGGTCCCATGATAACTGAGATTTGAGGAATTACCCCAGAGTAGATTGCATTACGATAGAAAATATGACCATAACCATCAAGTGAAAGTACACCCTCTTGAATACGAGCGCCACCTGAATCATTAACACCGATAAATGGTGTACCATTTTTTGCGGCTAAATCCATTACTGTTGCCATTTTTTTGGCGTGCATTTCACCAAGTGCTCCACCAAATACTGTGAAATCTTGAGAGAATAAGTATACTGGACGTCCATTAATTTTACCGAAACCAGTTACTACACCATCACCAGGACCTTCCATCTTGTCCATGCCAAAGTCTACTGTACGGTGTGTAATGAATGGGTTGATCTCGAAAAATGTACCTTCGTCTAGTAATAATTCAATACGCTCACGAGCAGTTAATTTGCCTTTATCATGTTGCTTCTCGATGCGCTCATAGCCACCACCAAGTTCAATTACTGTCTTACGGTCATACAAGTCATTAATTTTGTCGAACATATCCATACTGATCACTTATCCCCTTTTCCACTTTTATCGCATAATTCATATAACACACCGAAAGATGATTTCGGATGCATGAAAGCAACCTCTGCACCACCAGCACCTGGTCCTGGCTCTTCGGATAGAAGACGGACACCTTTTTCACGAAGCTCAGCCATACGCTCACGAATACCTGTTACACCGAAAGCTACATGGTGAATACCTTCTCCACGTTTTTCGATGTATCCGTGAATAGTACTTTTTTCACTCATCGGTTCTAATAACTCAATTTTTACATTACCCGCGTCAATGAATGCAACACGAACCTGTTGAGATTCTACCTCTTCCACTTTCAGCAGCTTTAAGCCTAAAGTTTCTGTATAATATGTAATGCGTTCATCAAGATCACGCACTGCAATCCCAATATGATCTACTCTCTCCATGGTGACATCTCCTTCTGTTATGGTACATAATCTATTTTACAGACTTTTTCGTCAAAACTCTACTACTTGAGAAATTTTTCAGATTTGATAAACTATTTATAAGAAAAGAAGGAGCGAACGAGCATATGAGTAATAAAAAATTTCAAAAAATCGTCGTTTATACGATGGTTGCAATCATGGTAATTTCATCTCTAGCATTCGGCTTATCAATGTTTGTGTAATGAAAAGCTAGGCGTCCGCATTACTGCGGGCGCTCTTTCTTTACCTTTATCCCCTTGAAAGACTGCTTAATTTCTAAATATCGATCCATTTCCTCTAGAAATTGATAGAGTGCTGCTTGTGCTAGAAATTGCTCATGATTTTTCGGTAAAGGTAACTGGGCGAAATCTAGCTTTACCTGCTCTAACTTCTCTCTAAAATGACTAGCCGTATTTCCTGAATGAACATGCTCACCGAGGTCTTGTAAAAAGTCAGCGACGATCACTGCCTCTTGTACTATAACAGGAAGTGCCGTTATTTTTGGAAGAACCCTATCGATAATTTCTAGCTGCTGTTCACGCATATCAAAATACACGTAGTAGTCATTTTCACGTCTCGTAAAATGATTTTCAACATCTTTAAACGCTAGGGATTTCGCACTATTTAATGCTTTTATCGCGTCTATAATTTCCTGCCCATCCCACAATGTATCGCCTTCTCTTAAATAGTTGGCAATTTCTAAAAAAATCTTACTGTAAAGTTCCTCAATTTTAACTCGATAGTAATTTAATTCCTTTTGAATGTCTGGCATATACATATTTATAGCTATTCCTGTACCATAACCGATTGCCATTAATGCGAATTCATTAGAAACAAGTGCCCATGAAAAGCTTTTTGCTGCATAAATATGCATGATAATTACTGCACTTGAGACAAAGCCGTCTGCTACTTTTAATGACACAATTGTTGGTATAAAAACAATTAACATACATGCTAATGTAAGCGGATGATAGGAAAATAGCTCAAAGCTCAAAAATGCATAAAGCATACCGATAATACTTGCGACGAATCTTGTATAAGCTGCATGAAGAGATTTTTTCTTCGTTGGCTGTACACATAATATTGTTAGAATACCAGCAGATGCATAAGAAGCTAATTCAAAGTATTGGGCAATGGCAATAGCGATTGCTGCACCAAATGCCGTTTTTAATGTACGATAGCCGATTGAAAACTTCTTCAAGTCGACTGCCTCCTATCTTTCAGTACTCTAATTTTACAAATGTGTTGAAGGCTATATATCACTACAAACATAGGCACATCACCATAACGTGGGGTTGATTTCCGTTCCGGCTGGGCGCTTTGTTGCTGTCGCTTCGCTTTTGCACAGAGCAAAGCTTCCTGGGGGCGTCCGATGAGCCGCTTTTCCCCAAGGAGTCGCCCAGCCTCCACTCCAATCAACTAATATTCATTGAATAGGTTTTTACAAATGTCACCCACAACTTTTAGCGATGAGCCGCAATATATAGTTTTAGAAAAACAATGGGTTTCACCACAATAATGCCCAATATTTCTAATCAACACACCTGTTAATTTTATTCATTTCGAACTTCAGGTGAATTATTTAGCCAATATTTCAAATATTCCGAATGCCAATTGACTAGTATCTTGAATATAAAAGAAGATTATCTATGAAGTCATGCAAATCGGGGATCATCTATCATGGCTAAGTAGTAAGCCTCCGCAGATGTTTTCTAACTGCGGGGCTTCCTACTTATAGAATAGCTTCTCTTTTATTTCTATGAATAAAATTAAAGTTCGTCGCAATATTCCTCAAAGTTTGCTTGTAAGTTTGTTACTACTGACATTGGGTCATGTCCCTCAATTTCATAGCGTCCAACTTCTGCTACTACTTGTCCATCCTTTAATAACACAAATGATGGGGAAGATGGTAAATGATCTTCACCGAAGTGATAACGAGCAGCTGCAGTTGCTTCTTTATCTTGACCAGCAAATACCGTTACAAGATGGTCTGGACGTTTATCGTAATGTACGGATTGTGCTGCTGCTGGACGTGCAATACCGCCTGCACAGCCACATACTGAGTTTACCATGACTAATGTTGTACCTGGACGAGCAAACGCCTCTTCAACAGCTTCTGGCGTGCGAAGCTGTTCATAACCAGCACCCTCAATTTCTGCACGTGCTGTTTTTAAAATTTCTTGCATAAATAAATCGTAATCCATATTCATATAGCGATAGCTCCTTTCAAGTTCGCGTCATCATCAATCATGCCCCGGCATAATTACTTCCGGAAGCCTTAACTTCTTTCAGCTGAAAGAAGTTAAACTTACTAGCTTTAGATAGTCGACGCACATACATCTCCTATCATAGCAGTTAGTGACGAATTTGTGCACCTAGTTGCTCATATTAAGGATCATATTATTTCTGTGATTGTTCATCGCTAAACAAACGATCTACACCTTGCGTGACTGTCAGCTGTCCATTTAAAATTTGACGTTCTAAAAGTTGCACCTGTGCTTTACGTTCTGGATTACCATAAAACATATCGATTAATTGGTCGGTAATCATCGATTGGAACCAATCTCTCGTCTGATTTTGGCGTCTAATTGACCAGTAATTATTTGCCTCAACGATTTGTCTGAACTCCCCTATTGTACTCCATACTTTGTCGAGACCACGTTTTTCCCATGAGCTTACCGGCATTGCTGTAGACATCCAACCTAGAGTAGCAGGCTGTAAGAAATGTAAAATTTGCTTATACTCAGATACCGTTTTTTTAGCAAGGCGAACATTATCACCATCAGCCTTATGAACAACAATGGCATCCGCTAACTCCATAATGCCCTTTTTCATGCCTTGTAACTCGTCCCCGGCACCTGTTAAAACTAACAGCAAGAAGAAATCAACCATACCACGGACATACGTTTCACTTTGTCCAACACCAACTGTTTCTATTAAAATGACATCATAGCCAGCCGCTTCACAAACAAGCATCGTTTCACGTGTCTTTTTATGAACACCCCCTAGGGTACCTGCTGTTGGAGAGGGACGAACAAATGCATTAGGCTTTCTCACGAGCTCCTCCATTCGAGTTTTATCGCCTAAAATACTTCCTCCCGATAAAGAAGAGCTTGGATCAATCGCAAGGACTGCCACTTTTTTCCCCATCTCACAAAGCATCGTTCCGAAAGCCTCAATAAACGAACTCTTTCCCGCACCAGGAACGCCTGTGATCCCAATACGGACACTGTTTCCTGTATGTGGTAGAAGCTCTTGTAGCAGTTCTTGTGCTTGCACTTTATGTGTTGCATTTGAACTTTCAATGAGTGTAATGGCTTTTGACAAGTGTGTACGAGAGCTTGCACGTACTTCTCGTGCAAGCTCCTGTATGTTTACATTGTCGGCTTTTTTCTTTCGGAATTTTTTAGGTGTACCATATTGCATTCCGTCGTGAGTTGCCTCTACTCCGTCCATAACAAATAGCGCACTTTCAGGCATTCCTTTGTTTTTGTCCATTATTCAGACACTTCCTCATAGCCTAAACGTTTGTAAATCTCCTCAATAATCTTTTGTGCCGATACAGGAATAACTGTACCAGGTCCAAATATCGCTACTGCGCCAGCTTCATAAAGGAAGTCATAATCTTGTGCTGGAATCACGCCTCCAACAATAATAATGATATCTTCGCGGCCCAGTTTTTCTAACTCTGCTACTAATTCAGGAACTAGCGTTTTATGACCAGCTGCTAATGAAGATACACCAATGACATGAACATCGTTTTCCACAGCCATTTGAGCTGCTTCAGCAGGTGTCATAAATAATGGTGAAATATCTACGTCAAAACCTAAGTCAGCATATCCAGTTGCCACAACCTTCGCACCACGGTCATGTCCATCTTGTCCCATTTTCGCTACTAAAATACGTGGGCGACGACCTTCATTTTCAAGGAATTCCTCTGTCATTTGTTTCATTTCAGCAATTTGCTCCTCATCTGAGAAGTTTGCAGAGTAAACGCCAGAGATTGAACGAATTACTGCCTTATGGCGACCTGAAACAACTTCGATTGCATCAGAGATTTCACCTAAAGAAGCACGAGCACGCGCTGCATCAACCGCTATTGCTAATAAGTTTTCTTCACCATCTTGCGCCGCTTTCGTTAATCGAGCTAGATGTTTTTGTACTTCTGCCTCATCACGAGCTGCCTTCATTGCTTCTAAACGTTCAATTTGCTTTTGACGAACTAATGTATTATCAATGTCAAGAATGTCGATAGGTTCTTCTTTTTCTAAACGATATTTATTTACACCAACGATTGTTTCTGTTTTAGAGTCGATTTTCGCTTGACGTTTTGCCGCAGCTTCCTCGACTTTCATTTTCGGAAGACCTGTTTCAATCGCTTTCGCCATGCCGCCAAGTTCTTCGATTTCTTCAATTAATGCCCACGCAGATTTTGTAATTTCGTCTGTTAATTTTTCCACATAGTATGAACCGCCCCATGGATCAATAACCTTTGTCATTGCTGTTTCTTCTTGTAGGAACAGCTGTGTATTACGTGCAATACGTGCAGAGAAATCAGTTGGTAGCGCAATCGCTTCATCAAGTGCATTAGTATGCAGGGATTGTGTATGCCCCATTGAAGACGCATTCGCTTCGAATAGTGTACGTGCCACATTATTAAATGGATCCTGCTCTGTTAAAGACCAACCAGATGTTTGTGAGTGTGTACGAAGTGCTAATGTCTTAGGATTTTTCGGATTAAACGTTGACATCATTTGTGCCCAAATTCGGCGTGCAGCACGCATTTTTGCAACTTCCATATAATAGTTCATACCGATTGCCCAGAAGAATGATAAACGCGGTGCAAAGGCATCAATATCGATTCCAGCTTTTAGCCCTGTACGAACATATTCAAGACCATCTGCTAATGTATAAGCAAGCTCGATGTCATTTGTTGCTCCCGCTTCTTGAATATGGTAACCAGAGATCGAAATTGAGTTAAATTTCGGCATATATTTCGCTGTATATTCAAAAATGTCTGCAATAATTTTCATCGACATTGCTGGTGGATAAATATATGTGTTACGAACCATGTATTCTTTTAAAATATCGTTTTGAATCGTACCCGCTAATTGCTCTGGTGTAACGCCTTGCTCTTCAGCAGCAACGATATAGAATGCAAGAACTGGTAATACAGCGCCATTCATTGTCATAGAAACTGACATTTGATCCAAAGGAATTTGGTCGAATAAAATCTTCATATCTTCTACAGAGTCAATCGCTACGCCAGCTTTACCAACATCCCCTGTTACACGAGGATGATCTGAGTCATAGCCACGGTGAGTTGCTAAGTCAAAGGCAACAGAAAGACCTTTTTGACCCATCGCTAGATTACGCTTGTAGAATGCATTTGATTCTTCAGCTGTTGAGAAACCTGCATATTGGCGAACAGTCCAAGGACGAGCTACATACATAGTAGGGTATGGACCGCGCGTATTTGGCGCAATACCTGCTACATCATTTAAATGTTTTGCCTCTTTAATATCTTCTTTTGTGTATATATCTTTAATTTCGATTCCTTCATTGGTCATGAATTTTTCTTCTGACGCTTGAGGAGCTTCTGCTGCTAAAACTTTTTCGATTTCAACTGCACTAAAATTTGGCTTGCTCATCGTTGGACCTCCTTCATGCTAGCGAACACTGAGTTTAATTTTTCGATGATGTTCTGTCCTGCGAAAATAAAGCCGTTTAAGCCATTTGCTAACCAAGCTTCTTCTTCGTCTTTAAATTTACCTGCAACGTCAACAATGACGTTAGCTGGTTTGCCTGCTAAAATTGCTTGTACTAATTCTTTTGTATCGTCATCATTACCTGCAATTACCACATATGTTGCTTCTGTAGCGTTTAACCAAGCTAATGCTTCTTCAGCCGTAGCAACTGGTTCGCTTTTTTCTGGAACTAGACCTACAGTGTTTAAGAAACCTGACACGAAATCAGCACGTGGTTTTGAGCTTTTAAGTGTACCTAATGATAAGATTCCAGTTTGCACATTTGCCGCAGTCATTACCGCGCGTAATTCCTCAAAAGGTTTAGCAATTCGCTTAATTTCTGCGAACGCTGGGTTTGTTTCGCTTTCAAGCACATCTGCTGGATTAGCATAAATATTTGTACCGATTAATGATTGCTTACGAGTTTGTACCGCTTTGATACGAGCTTGATAGGATTTTTCTAGTTCCTCCATAAGCTTTCCAGATACAGTGTAAGCGTCGATGCCTCCAGCTGCTTCAATTTCTAAGAATAATGCCCAAGCTTCTTTCACAAAATCTGCTGTTAATGACTCAATAAAGTAAGAGCCACCAGCTGGATCTATAACTTTTAAAACATTTGTTTCTTCTTTTAAGATTAACGATACATTACGTGCAATACGAACTGATTGATCGGTTGGCTTCGTTAATGCATCATGAGGGTGAACTGTAAAGACATCCGCACCGCCAATTAAGCCTGAAAGAGCTTCATTCGCTGAACGTAATAAGTTTACATATACATCCAGCTTCGAGAAGCTTCTTAATGATGTTTCAGCAATAGTTGGAACTTTTACGCCATTAGATACTCCATATGCGGATGAAAACGCTTTCCAAAGTACTTTAAAAGCACGGAGTTTTGCAATCTCTGTAAAGAACTGTGTATCCACTGCAAAGGATACATAAAATTTCTTCGCGAACGCTTCAAAGCTTTCTTCTTGATTTGCGTATTTTGCGGCTAATGCAAGGGCATATGCTAACTCTTGTACTGCGTTTGCTCCTTCATTATGATAAACCGTCGTGTCCGCACCGATTGAGCGCACGCTCGGGAAATTATTTAAAGTGATAGAGATAGGGTATTTCGATACGATGAAACCTTTTACAGCTTCTCGCTGATCAATTGCTATTTTGTCGAACACTGCTAATAATGGGTCATTTGAATTTTCAACCGTAATTTTAAACGAATATTCAGAGAAATAAGTCGCTAATTGTGCCAATACTTCTTCAGTCCATTCAAAATTCACACGGCTATCAACTGTTACTACTTCATTGCCTCGAGCTAAGCTATCATCCAGCTGTACAAAAAATGCCTCGCTTGTTTCAGCATATACTTGCTGTGCCACTCGAAATGCTTCGTTATTTTGTAGGGAACGGATTGTAGCAACTTGTTTATCAAGTTCTTCACCAAGTTTTGCTACTAAACTTTCTTGGGTGTAAAGAGGTTCTAATGTAATACCTTCACTTGTTTTCGTTAAAAGAGACTCGAATGGTTTCCCTTTTAAAGCCTTGATTGCTGCATCTTGCCATTCTGAATAGGACGGCTTTTCAAATTCAATATTTTTCATGTTGTTTGACATGCGGACGCTTAATCAGCTTCCCCCCTTAGTAGTTTCTATTTGTTATTCTACATGACAAATTGCGACTCGAAAAGCAAAAAAAAATCGGAAACCGTTATATAACAGGTTTCCGAGAAGTCATCAGTAGACTGACGTCGAAGATTTATTTGCATTTTCGAGTATTTCTTTTACTCTATTAAGGAATTTACCACATACAAGTCCATCGAGAACGCGATGATCTAAAGATAAACATAAATTCACAATATCTCGTGCAGCAAACATTCCGCCAGGTAAAACAACTGGTTTTTTTACAATACTTTCCACTTGGAGGATAGCTGCTTGTGGGTAATTAATGATGCCCATCGACTGTACAGAGCCGAATGCACCCGTATTATTGACCGTAAATGTACCACCTTGTATATCATCCATCGTTAGTTTTCCGGCACGAACTTTCACTGCAAGCTCATGAATTTCCTTGGCAATACCTTTAATTGACTTTTCATCAGCGTGTTTTATTACAGGAACAAATAGTGCATCATCTGTTGCGACTGCAATGGAAATATTTATGTCATGTTTTTGGATGATTTTATCTTCTGCCCACATGGAATTCATCATCGGGAATTCCTTTAGAGCTTGAGCAACTGCTTTTACGAAGAAAGCAAAATACGTTATATTAAAGCCTTCTTTTTGCTTAAACTCTGTCTTAATGCTATCACGATATGTTACTAAATCTGTTACATCTACTTCCATCATCATCCATGCATGTGGCACTTCATGAACGCTTCGTACCATATTATTGGCAATAGCACGGCGCACCTTTGTTACCGGAATTTCAATATCGCCTGCTTGAATTGGTTGTGTCGGTGTGGCTGGTTTAGTATTCTCCTGTGATGCTGGTGCCTCAACAGGTACTGACTGCGGAACGGCTGAATCGATTGCAGGCGGTGTTTCCACTAGAGAAGTTGGCACATTTCCTGCTTCAATCAGTTTCATTAAGTCTTTTCTTGTTATACGTCCCCCTTCACCAGTACCTGTGATTTGATCAAGTGCAATTTCATACTCTTGTGCAAGTCGAAGAACAGCTGGTGAATAACGCACTTTATCCTGTCGAACTGTTTTTTGTGGGGCTACTGTTGCTGTAGTTGGCTGCTGAGCCTCCTGTTTCTTTTGTACACCTGCATTTAAAATTGCTGTACTTACCGCTGATTTTTTCGGCGGAGGCGGAGGTGGTAACTCACTGTCGCCTGCTATTTCAACGGAACAAACGACTGCACCAACTGGTAACGTTTGCCCTTCCTCTGCAAGTAGCTCTGTAATGACTCCTTCAAAAGAAGACGGGATTTCTGCATTAACTTTATCTGTTACAACTTCTGCTAATGGATCATATTTTTTTACCGTATCACCTGGCTTGACAAGCCATTTTTCAATCGTACCTTCTGTTACACTTTCGCCGAGCTGTGGCATTGTAATATTTTGAATAGCCATCATCTATTCCCCCCATCAATTATGCCTAGGTGTATTTGTATCTATCAAATTACTATCATATTTATAATAAACTCATCACAATAAAGTGGGGGTTGATTTCCGTTCCGACCGGACGCTTTCCTGGGGGCGTCCAGTCTCCACTCCAATCAACTTATATACATGACATAACGTTTTAAGAAATGTCATCCCAAACTTTCTATGAAGAGTCTTAAAATACCTGTGATATTTATAAGCTTTAGGCTATGACGCGTAGATAAACAATCACACGGATTTTAACTTTTCATAAGCTTCTATTTACTACAATGAGTAGATAACGTTTTACTTCCAGTCAAATTTTGTAGATCCGCCCGAGATATAAACTTTTAAGCTCTTCTATATTAGAATGCTGCAAGTTCTCGCATCGCACGCTCTACTTTATCAGGGTTGATCATAAAATATTTTTCCATCGTTGGTGCATACGGCATAGCTGGAACATCTGGTCCTGCAAGGCGCTGAATTGGTGCATCGAGCTCAAATAAACAATGCTCTGCAATAATTGCTGCAACCTCACTCATAATGCTACCTTCTTTATTATCCTCGGTAACTAGTAAAACTTTACCTGTTTTACTAGCCGCTTCAATGATCGCTTCTTTATCAAGTGGATATACCGTGCGTAGGTCAAGAATATGCGCTGAAATACCATCTGCTGCTAGGCGCTCTGCCGCTTGTAATGCAAAATGGACAGCTAAACCATACGTAATGACAGTAACGTCTTCCCCTTCCCGCTTAACATCTGCCTTACCAATGGGCAATGTATAATCGTCGACAGGGACTTCACCTTTAATGAGTCGATATGCACGCTTATGCTCAAAAAACAGTACTGGATCCTCATCTCGGATCGCTGCTTTTAACAAGCCTTTTGCATCATACGGTGTTGATGGTATAACAATTTTTAATCCTGGTGTTCCTGCAAAAAGTGCCTCTACAGACTGCGAATGATAGAGCGCTCCGTGAATACCGCCGCCAAATGGTGCTCGTATAACCATTGGGCAAGACCAGTCATTATTTGAACGATAGCGGATTTTTGCTGCTTCAGAAACAATTTGATTAACGGCAGGCATGATGAAATCAGCGAATTGCATCTCGGCAATCGGGCGCATCCCATACATTGCAGCACCAATACCAACACCTGCAATTGCACTCTCAGCAAGTGGCGTGTCAAGTACACGATGTTCACCAAATTGCTCGTAAAGACCTGCTGTTGCTTTGAAAACCCCGCCTTTGCGACCAACGTCCTCTCCTAAAATGAAAACACGCTCATCACGTTCCATCTCTTCCTTCATCGCTAATGTAATCGCATCAATATAAGACATCACTGCCATTACACATCACCTCCGTCCACTGGTGCATACACGTATTTCAAAGCATGCTCTGCTGTTGCATACGGAGCAGCTTCTGCATAATCTGTTGCTTCATTCACCTCTGCCATGACACGTTCTTCTATTTCAGCACGTAGTTTTTCTGTCATAACTCCTGCATCCATAAGGTACTTTTCAAACAACAAAATTGGATCCTTTGCCTTTCCTTCTGCTATATCCTCGGCAGTTCGATATTGACGATCATCATCATCCGAAGAATGAGCCGTTAAGCGATAAGTCACTGTTTCTATTAAACTTGGACCTTCACCACTACGTGCGCGATCAGCTGCTTCTTTCACAACCTTATAAACTTGTAACGGGCATTTTCCATCAACCGTAACACCTGGCATACCATAGCCAATACCGCGATCTGATACTTTTGCACAGCCTAATTGACGTTCTACAGGCACAGAAATTGCATATTGATTATTTTCTACCATTATTATTACTGGCAGCTTATGCACGCCTGCGAAATTCGCACCTTCATGGAAATCACCTTGGTTAGAAGAACCTTCACCAAGCGTAACAAAAGTAATAAAATCTTCTTTTTGTAGACGACCTGCTAGAGCAACTCCCACCGCATGTGGAACTTGTGTAGTAACTGGCGAAGAGCCTGTTAGAATACGATTTTTCTTATGTCCGAAGTGACCTGGCATTTGACGCCCACCCGAGTTTGGATCCTCTGCTTTAGCAAATGCGGATAACATCAATTCTCTTGGTGTCATGCCAAAATGTAAAACAACTCCCATATCTCGATAGTAAGGTGCAATATAATCTCTATTATGATCAAGAGCAAAGGCTGCCCCTACTTGTGCTGCCTCCTGTCCCTGACAAGAAATAACAAACGGAATTTTACCAGAACGGTTTAATAACCACATACGTTCATCTAGTCTTCTCGCCATTAACATCGTTTCGAACATTGCAAGTACATCTTCTTTTGATAAACCTAAATCCTCATGCTTAATTTGAACACCTTGCATACGAACACCCCTTCCCGACGTTTCACTTTCGCTACCAAAAGAGAAATTAAAAATGAATGGCGCGATTATCCACTGCTAACGCTGATTCCGCTAGTACCTCATTTAGTGACGGATGTGGATGAATGGCCTGACTAATTTCCCACGGCGTTGCATCCAATAATTTAGCAAGCGATGCTTCTCCAATCAAATCTGTCACATGTGGTCCTACCATATGAATACCCAATATATCATTCGTTTCTTCATCGGCAATCATTTTCACAAAGCCATCTGTCTCTCCATTAACTAGCGCTTTTCCAATCGCCTTGAATGGAAACTTACCAACCTTCAATGAATAACCTTGCTCTCGAGCAGCACTCTCTGTTAAGCCAATACTTGCAACCTCAGGGTAAGAATAAACGCATTTTGGTACATTTAGAACATCAAGTGCCACTGTTTTACCCGTTGCAATATGCTCAATCGCAGATACCCCTTCATGCGAAGCAACATGAGCTAATTGTAAGCCACCGATAACATCCCCTATGGCATACATATGTGATTCCTTCGTTTGATACGAATCCTTGACTTTGATAAACCCATTTTCAACTTCTATTTCAGTATTTTCTAATCCGATACCTTGTGTATTTGCTTCACGTCCAACACAAAGCAATACTTTATCAGCCTCAAATAATTCATCCTTATCATCGACTTTTGCAGAAATGAAAACGTTATCATTTTCAATTTTAAAGGTCCCCGTATCTAAGCGGGCGTTAGTCACAATGCGGACACCTCTTTTTTCAAGCTGCTTGGTTACTTCTTTTACAATGTCTGCATCCTCTGCTGGTAAAATGGATGGCCCATATTCAATGACCGTTACGTAAACCCCAAAATCACAAAGCATTGAGGCCCATTCAATTCCAATAACTCCTCCGCCGACAATTAACAATGACTTTGGCAAATTTTCCATTTCCAACGCATGATCAGAGTTCATCACATATTTACCATCAACCGTTAGTCCGGCCATTCCTCTTGGCTTTGACCCAGTGGCAATGACCACATTTGTTGGAACTAGCATTTCATTTTCATCGCCATTATTCATTTCAACTGAAATAGTGCCAGGCATTGGTGAGAAAATAGAAGGTCCTAAAATTCGCCCTGTTCCCTGATAAACGTCTATTTTGCCCTTTTTCATCAGTGTATTCACACCTTGGCTCAATTGCTCAACAATCGTTTGCTTTCTCGCCTGCACTTTGTCGAATTGCAATGTAACGCCTTCAATATCAACACCATATTCAGCAGCTGTTTTATTTGCCATACGATACACTTCTGCACTTCGAAGTAAGGCCTTACTCGGTATACAGCCTTTATGCAAGCATGTTCCACCTAGGCGCTCACGTTCAACAATAGCTGTTTTTAAGCCCAGCTGTGCAGCTCGAATTGCTGCAACATAGCCACCTGTACCTCCGCCTAAAATGACAACATCATAATTTTGAGCCATATGGATTCCCCCTTATGAGAAAAATGCTAAAGCATCTTGTCCCTTTGGTACCTAAGATAAGTGATCTGTCCTTGCCGTTTAAATTCATTTAAACTATTAAATCTACTAATTTACTATAAAGTTAGAAGAAGTCGACAATGCGACTTCTCTCAACAAATAATCGGTTCTTAACGACCGTGTAAAATATTTTTTTCATTTTTTAAGAATTGGCTACGAGACTTCGATACTCGAGCGATACGTTCTTCTGCTAAACGATTAGCTGCAACATATGTCGGTATACCATCACGTTTAGAAATCTCGAAGATTTTTTCGATACTATCATAAATGCCTTCAACACGCTTCATCGCACGCTCACGGTTATATCCGTATAATTCATCAGCTACATTTATTACTCCACCTGCATTAATCACATAATCAGGTGCGTACACTATCCCTAATTCATGTAAATAATCACCATGGCGAGAATCTTGTAGCTGGTTATTAGCAGAACCTGCGACAACCTTTGCTTTTAGTTGCGGAATCGTTTCATCATTTAAAATCGCTCCTAATGCACAAGGTGAGAAAATATCAACTTCCTGTGAATAGATTTCCTCTGGTGCCACAGCAGTCGCACCAAAATCATTCACAACTCGATCAATTGCCGCTTGATTAATATCTGTAACAACAAGTTTTGCACCTTCATTATGTAAATATTCGCAAAGCTTGTAGGCTACATTGCCCAGACCTTGTACAGAAATAGTACGCCCCTCTAGTGAATCAGATCCAAATGCTTCTTTTGCCGATGCTTTTATACCACGGTATACCCCGTAAGCAGTTACTGGAGATGGGTTTCCTGATGAACCAAAAGCCGGAGATATTCCCGTTACATAATTTGTTTCCTCATGCATTAAATCCATATCTGTCACTGTTGTACCAACGTCTTCTGCCGTAATATAGCGACCATTAAGCCCTTGGATGAAACGTCCTAGTGCACGGAACATTTCTTCATTTTTATCTTTAAATGGGTCACCGATAATGACCGTTTTTCCTCCGCCTAGGTTTAAACCAGCTGCAGCATTTTTATAGGTCATCCCTCGTGCTAAACGTAATGCATCCTCGATCGCATTTTCTTCTGATGCATATGTCCACATACGTGCCCCGCCTAGTGCTGGCCCAAGTGTTGTGTCATGGATAGCGATAATCGCTTTTAACCCTGATGCTTCATCTTGGCAAAATACCAATTGTTCATAATCATACTTTTCCATATACTTGAAGATTTCCATGAAAACTCGCCCCTTTGCTTTAGAAAGTGCATCCCCAAATGCCCATTCCAATTCAGTATAATAAATGTTCAAAAATTGTTTAACAATGGATAATAATGCTCCATTTATTTTTACAATACTCACAATTTCACAATTTATCAACTATTATTACACTTTCTTGTTTAATTAAGAATTTTCTAAACATTCAGTTACAACTGATCTAGTATGTCTTTACTAGTTGTTGGGTACTCCAGTTACATAGCTTCCTTGACATTCCAATATCCACAGGTACAATTAAAATTAGGAATAAGGGGGGACATGCATGGCTCGTTTAGCTGCATTTATTGTAATGCTTATTCCAGGTCTTATGGCTGCAGGTGGCATTAAATTTATGCGTGATACATTATTTGGTAAGCTCATCTCACCTTTCCCATTTTTATGGCTACAATTCGTCGTTGGCATTATTCTCTTTGTTATAGGCTTTGGCTTTTTCGCAGGATTCTTACTCCACCGCGATCGAAAAAATGGAAAAGTGGCTCCGCGCTTCCAAAAAAAATAAAAATAGCTATCCTTTTAAGTCCAAAAGACTTATTGGATAGCTATTTTTATCTTCATTCATCAGAATGATTAACGTTGCTGTTTCGCAATTACTTTATCAGGAAAATCAGTAATCCAACCAATTACAGAAGGATGCGGATTCAATAAAAATGTTTCATCCCCATCTATTGCATAAAAACGACATGCTTTATTACTCGCTACACAGGCCTCTAAATATCTTGGTTTATAATACCTTTTATGCATATGAACACTGTCAATAGCTTTGTAATCACTAAACAAATCCCATTTTAATTTTTTTGTTGCTATAAGTGCTGTTTCATAGTCTGGCTTATATTGTTTCACAATCTCCAGAAGCTCATAGTGAAACGATGAAAAATGACTGCCAACTGGCAAAGTAAGCCCTTGAAGCATTTGAATAAGTGCGCTTTTATTATCTAGAATTGTTGATTTTAATTCGATATTAAGGGGTAGCTGTTGTGAATTTGCCCAAGCTAAAACTACGTCAAACGTCGGGATTTTATTCGTTGAAAATAATCGCCTCCAAGGCTTCCCAAGTTTAAAGCTTACTAGCTCCTCTATCGTACATTCGTTCACATGCTTATTGATGCCAACCAATCTTGACAGCTGTGGATCATGATACACAACCGGAATACCTTCTTTTGAAAGCTGGATATCTAATTCGATCCCATCTGCTCCTAGCTCTAAAGCCTTTTCAAAAGCCTTCAAAGTATTTTCAAGTGTATACGCTGAAGCCCCACGATGTGCAAATACAGGAATGAACGATTCCCTAGACATTTAACTCACCAAATTCAATAAGAAATTTACCGTTTGTCATCTTACTTAATAAGGATGATTTTTTGCCAATTTGAATATAGGTACCAGGATGAGCTTCCTTCGTCACAATAATTTCTTCTTTTCCAGCATGACGCATTTCATCCATTATTAGCTTAACCTCACGATCGATTGCTACTGCATCCGCTTTCAATTTTGTTAAGCTTTGTTTTGTTTCCTCAAATGTAGCTATCTGTTCCTTAGACATTTTATCAAGGAAAGGCAATATGCTTTTAATTTTTCCCTCGTGCTCAGAGATTTCTGATTGTAGCGACTTAAGCTGTGCAGCCCTCTCTTGCATAATAGAGTATCTTTCCTGTTTATTAACGCTTTCAATGATTAAGTCCGTTCGACGCTCTAAACGATTTCCTGAGATGGCAGTGACTATTGTATTCTTAGCTACTGCACGGCCCCCAATAATTTTCCCTTTTCGTTCGTCCACAAAAATCGAATGCGCAGAGAGCTGTGATCCTAATGAATAAAATCCTATATGAATGCTGTCAGCTGCAACTAGATTTGCTTCATTGACATGCTTAACGAAAATATTGCCGCCTGCTTCTACAATAGTTGAGCCTAAACCAAAAATCCCTCCACGAATATAAACGTCGCCTTCAATGGATTTAATAAGTTTGGCACCGCTTACACCTTCAGCACCCTCGATGGAAATATCTCCAGTAGCAATGACTGTATAGCCTGATGTAACTGTTCCTTTAATGCTTAATGAGCCATTAAATTCGAGATTCCCTGTTTCAACGCCAACGTCCCCATTAATTGGCAAATGTCTATTAACACCGATCATGCCTTTGACATCATCTAATACACCAGCTATTTTAGAACGGATGACAGTTTTCCCATCCTCTTCCACTTCATAAGCTGATTTTTTATCGTATCGTATAGGAGAATCACGACCTGGTACAGCAGCCATAATTTCGCCTAGTACATTTTTTCCTGGTTTACCTAATGTCGCAGGGACTTTTTCACCTAGCCAAGAACCTTCTGAAATTTCAGAAATAAAGTTCATGTCATAATAATCAGCTTTCCCATCTTCGCGAATTACTGGCTTTCTCTCCGGTTTAGGTAAGTATGTAATTTGTGCATCTGTTCCTGCTACAGGTGATGTTCCTTGTGCAATTAAAAATGCTTTTCCTGGATCAATTTTAGAAATATCAAAATCTAATATTCCATGATCAATTCCTTCGTTCTCGATTGTTTCCAGAATTTGTTGAGTTAATTTCTCTTTATTCTCTAGTATATAATCGTGTGTTTCGTATACAAATATTGAGGCAGACATTTTATCTCGTGCAATTTCTGCTTCAACATTTGGAAGCCAGCGTCCAATTTCAACAGGGCTAGTATTTTCTGTTGCTAAGACATTTTTTAATATTGAAAAATTTGATAATTTAAGTCGGGGATGACTACGTAAAATACTATCAAATTCTTTTAATGGATAACCAGCACTGTAAGTAAGCATATAGACCTTGCCATTTTCTTCGGTTATTTCGAATTTATCATTACGAACTAGAATCAAGTTACCTCCTCCTTCCCTCTAACTGTAAGTATATACAATCTATTTACATTTGTTTAGAGACAATTGTCACTACCAAGAAAGATTTTACCCATACTTTGTAAGCAATACATTCATATTTTCTTTTAATTTTCACATCAAAATTAGTCGATTTATACTATAGAAAGGTATGTTTTTACTCAGATTCGAAAATCTACCTTCATTAATCGGACAAATCCCACTGTTATTAATCAGGAAATTCACAAAATCTTTAATAAATTAAAATAATACATAATGTATCTGTCATAATTTTCACAAACATACATTAGGCCTTCATTACTAACTGACTACTCCCACAGCTAAAGCAGTGGGGTTCTTATGTACTTGAGAGAAGCGTTACAAAGCTCTCCACAGATGGTGTTGCCATGTCCTGTGTACAACATCTTTGATTTATCTTCTGTTCCATAAGACTTTCTTATTTACACAACCGATGTTGTGTTGGCAATAAGTTTTAACGAAGGCGGGTAGCTCTACCTACGGAGGAATACCCCTCACTTGATTTGTTTGATACCCATGCTAAAAGGGAATGTTTTCTTTACTTGTTTCAAGTCTTCTATATGTTGATGGTGTAACTCTAAAAAGGTAGGAAATGTTTTATTGCATAAATCTTGATTAGTTTGTTGTAAATTTGTATCACTATTCATCAGTAAAAACGCACTATATAAATCTCGTTGTACGAGATGACTTCCAATTTGACTCCAACGTTGATGCAGTTTTTTCTTTTCATAACGATCCGTCACATGGTTATACTGACTGGCTAAAGAAAAATGCACTTCATTCCCCCCACCTCTGAAGAAGTGGGCTTCCTGAAGCTCACTTCTGTGAATATGTCTTGTAAAACATTTATCAACTACTAATATAGGTTTCGAATAGAGTTGAAATATGTTTACAGATCATCCTCTAGAATAGCCTCAATGCGAATATGAGCGCCTAATTGATCAAAATTAAAGAGTTGTTCACGTGTCATATAGTACACACTAATGCTTCCATTAATTCCAAGTCGCACCTCAAATAAATTTTCTTCTATCTGCGTTATTTCTAACGAATTATTTTCGTCAAGCTGTAAGTTTACGCTTTTCATATGTTATCACCCAATATAATTATATACGTTTAAGCAAAGATAAACGATCAACAGTATTTTTGACCGATCAATTATGCCTCGGCATAATTGGGTATGGAATCGGCTTTGTGCTCTGCAAATGTTTTTTGCGCGAAAGCGTAGTGCTAACGTAGCGGCAGCAACAAAATGTTGATCACTCAGTCGTGTGTTGTTGCTGACGCTTCGCTTTCGCTACACAAAACAATTGTAACTGCCGTTTCACTTACGTTACACAAAACATTTGTAACTGCCGCTTCGCTTTCGTTACACAAAACAATTGTAACTGCCGTTTCACTTACGTTACACAAAACATTTGCTGAAAGAAATTAATTTTATGCCTTTCCTAATACATATTCCGCTAACACACTTTGAATTTTATAAATGTTAGTTGATTTATTAAAGTTTTTCTGAATCGGTAATTCACTACCTGAAACCCAAATTTTCAACTCTGCATCTAAATCAAACGTTCCCGCAGTTTCAACTGAAAAATGAAGAATACTCTTATATGGAATTGAATGATATTGCGTTTTCTTCCCAGTTACTCCTTGTTTATCGATTAAGATAAGTCTTTTATCCGTAAAAATAAAAGTGTCTCTTATAATTTTATAGGCATGCTTAATTATTTCATGAGGTGTTAATAAATCTTTAACTTCTTCCCGTAATTTTTCTAGATTAACTTCACTTGCATTACCTATTATCCCATCAAATAAGCCCATCTTAACTCCCCCTTCAAATGTCCGTTCTCCATTTAAAATATGTGATTATTTTTCCATAAATTCAATGTAAATCTGCTGCAGTTAACCTTTAAAACTGAGTGCATTAGCATAAAACTCAGGTTAGGTGAATTAAAAAAGTAAGCACTTTCAGATTTTTACAGAACAATCCAACATATACGTTCAATTTCGATTTTAAGACAATAAAAATACGCCCTCTCAAACAGTCAGCGCAAACTGTCTAAAAAGGCGTTATAATTTTCGCTACGTTATTTAAATTAGATTTACAGGTCAATCTCCGCTAGAACAAAGCTCAGCTTCGATATACCGATTAGCTCGCTTCATGTTGATTCATAATTGTCACGATTCCATGCTACACTTTCGACACTTAATAGAATTGAGAAAACCATAATTAGTTACTATAATTTTAGTAATCCTTAAGTTTTTCAGTGCCCACTGCCTTTTTGCTTAGTTAATCCGCGCTGGCAGATCGAAATCGTCTGAATCGCGGTTTTTTTGAACAACAAACTCAATAAGCAAATCTTCGCCTGTAAGCGCCCCTACTATACCTGTAATCAAATGACTATAATGATTCTCAAGCCAATCTCGAGCAAACGAATTTGGTGCAGCAATCGCCACAGTTGAACTACTTCCATTGTAAGACAGTAATTTTGTAGACTTAAACCACGTTTCGAAGCTTGGTTTAGAAATTTTTTGTTCAACTTGAGCCAGGATAATATTCCATAATTCTTCTAAATTTTCAAAGCTACTAATCTTTACTGCGCTCTTTAAATTAAGAATCTCATCTGGCATTTGTCCTTCTACTTCAGCTTTTTGCTTTGCAGGTTCTTCAAACATTTTTGGGCTGTTAATAACCGTCTTTTGCTTTCCTAGTTCTTCGGCTAAGAAATTAAAATTCTTTTCAACCTTATCAAAACGTTTGTCCACTTTGTCAAAGCGTTGATTCATGTCTTGCTTCATTTCAGCCATTTCGGCTTTCAATTCTTGTAACATTTCGATTATTGTTTTTTCAGTTTCGTTTGTCATTTTGACTACTCCTTAATTTATGTATGATACCATATTATTTCTCATCAATTATGCCTCGGCATAATTGCGTCCGAATCAGCTTTGTCTAGGCTCTTTATTTAACTAAAGCTCCCCTTTAATTGTATAACAGACTTGCATTTAATAATTCATTTTGCTGGTCTAAATCGAAAAAAGCTCTATTTACTATTTCGTACGAAAAATCCTTAACAATAATTTGATTTTCTATAAGAAGAACATTCCCATCCATATTCCGTTCCACATAATCCTTTAGGCCTTGTTTAGTGCAAATCGAACACCATCGCCTTTGACCATCACTAAAGGTAAAAGTCACTTCAATATGTTCTAAAGATTTTTCACTTGAATCAATTATTTCATCATCAAATTTCCATTTAGCCAAAACAGGAACACTAGTCCCGTGTGGAACAAAATAATATTTTTTATACCATCTTGTTCGGTTGTTATCGTCAACTATCCTTATCTGTTCTTTTTCTTTATTCTCCTCTATGACCACATATTCTTTTCCGCGAGTTAATGCTCCACTATAAGAACCAATACTGTTACAAATTACAATTTCCTTCAAATCGGATCATCCTTAATCATAAGTCTTTTGGATAATTTTATTCGATATTATCACAACTGTTTGCTATAGTTCCCGCCACATGTTTAAAAGCGGTTTTTTCTTAACTCAGGCAAAAAACTACTATAAGGTTCGAATATATTTAATAATTTTATAAAAATAAAGGATGTGCTCTTTAGTGGATTGAATATCGACTTTCAATAAACTTAAAATCCCTTTAATATACCATAGTTCTAACGTTTGATAGAATTCATTCAAATTAACCGAAACTTCATATTCTGTTAAAAATACTTGAGTGTATGTATCAAATGCCTCTAAACTCGGAGGTAAATATGACGCAAAAATTGCTACTAAATCAAAATATCTAGGTCCTTTCCGTGCCTCACTAAAATCGATGAAGCAAACATTTCGTTCAGCAGTCAATAAAATATTCCATGCACCTAAATCTCCGTGAATCCAATTCGTCTGATTATGATCCAACACCTTTAATTTTTCAATTGATGGGCAAAGTTCCTCATAAATTTTTGGGAAGTTTTCATGTAAAAGTTCTTTTGTATCTATCCATAACCTATCTAATGCGAAACGATTATGACGCGCTGGTTCATAGTGAAAATCCTTTAAATATTCTTGTAAGATCTGATAAGTATTTAAAATCTTTTGCAAAGGAGCTTTTTCATTTACTGAAGGTACGTAAACCTGTATTTGAAATAAATTCTTATCTATTTGAGTAAATGGCTCATCCGACTTTGAAGTTAAAATCTCACTCACAATGTTATTATTTTTTGTTCTAATATGTTGTATAAGTTTATATTCAAAGTAAGCCTGCTCTTTCGTATCAACGGATTTCAAAATATATTTTTTCGAAGTATTTGTATGCAATAAATAGGTTGAAGCTGTTTTTCCATTAGTCAATAGAGTTTTATTTGTAATTGTAGGTATACCGAATTCCTTTACTATTTCTAAAAAATAATCCATAACTTATCACTCTTCTTCGCAAACAAAAGTTTAGAATACAAAAAGCCACGAAAGCTGATTTAACAGTAGTTCGTGGTCATTTAAATGCACATTATCTATACGTTTTTTATAAACCGTACTAACTACTTACTTATGATACAGTTCTCTGTAACGTATATAAAGAGGTTTTCTCTTCTTTACGATCGATCAATTTATTTTCTCTAAGAATACGTGAGCAAGATTTGCTTACTTGTTAATGAGACAACCTATCTAGCGTAATCCCTTCATTACGTCTTGCCTCGTTGCCCACAGAGCAGGAAATAAAACTGCCGCCATACCTATTAATGGAGAAAGAACAATTATACCTCCCAGAAGTAAAGGCATTGATGGAAATGTAGTAGCATTTAAACTTTGAAGCAAACAGGATGTGGAAATCATCGAAAACCCTACTGCAAATATTCCAACTGTTCCCGTTAAAAGAGCTCCTTCAAGCAATAGCAACGAAAATAACCGTTTCTTTGTATAACCAAGTACACGTAGCATACTTAATTCTTGGATTCTTTCCTTAATACTACTGGCTGTACTATTCATTAACCCGATGATAGTAAACAAAATGATTAATCCTACAGCTAGAAATAATATGAAAAAGCGTTGTAACAATTGTTCTTCTAAGTCATTCAATTCTTCTGCTCTATTATATAAAATTGTATTAGCATACTGCGGTTGTTGGATCAGTGATTGAACTTCTTCCATTGTTTCTTGTTGGTCTATATCTGATGTAATATTCATCTCTACACTATGAAGAGTATGAATCTGAAACATATCTTCCATATTTTTTTTAGTAGTGAATACTTTGTAGTCGTCACTCATGTGCTCTGAATTGGTTATAATACCTTCGACGATAAATTCTTTCTTATCCACTTCATCCACATTTTCAGACATATCAGCTTCTATTACATCGCCTAAATGATATCCTAATTTCTTTGAAGTAGACTCTGTTATCATAACGCCGTTAGGACTCAAATCTTCCTCTAGATGAATACCGTCCTTTATCTGAACCTCATTTTTATCTAAGCTGTATTGTAAATCAGTCCCACTAAGAGCAAGTATCACTTCACCTTGTTTTGAAGGGAGATTCATCGTATCAAACAGCTTTACATTTGTGTAAAAATGCGCCTCTATATTAGGGCTTTCACTGACAAGGTCATAGAATGAAAATGGAAACCCCTCTTCTATTTCTGATCCCACAGACACTAATTTCAAGTCATTTGGGTAAGTATCCTTGATTGTTTCAGTTGTGTTCACTTTAACACTTGTTAATACCACCATTCCTATAATAGAAATGATAACCCCTAAAGTGAAAATAGTAGAGATTTGCACATTTCTGCCTAATTGTCTTAGTAAATTTTTTGTAGCTAATAAGCCTTCTGCTCTAACCCTTAATTTTCGATCTAACAGACTTATTCCTTTCTCAAATATCACAAACATTAGAGGGATCGTCATAAATATTAATGCTATAAACGAAACTGCGTTAATAACATATATAAACCTCGATTGCCACTGCCATTGATTAAGGGCAAATAATATAGTTATGAATACTGCATACAACAAACTAATCCTGAAATACCTTTTAGTAATACCTTGGATGTTTTTCACACCTCTATAAACAACAATTGGTGGAGAAAGACTTGCTATATAGCCAGGAATGATTGAAGATAAAAAAATGATTACTGTAAAAATCCCCAAACTAAATAATATATCGTGGTATGGTAATACAATACCGGCATTTGGAATATTCATTAGTCTTAAAAACACATCAAGTGTAAGAAAAGGGACTAGAATACCAACAAGGATTCCCACTGCTACAGAAACTAATCCTACCATCATCGTTTCAATTAAAACTAAAAACATAATGTGTTTTTTCCCAAAACCTAATAGGCGTAGCGTTGCAAGTTCCTTTTGTTTTTCCTGAATGGACATTCTCATTGTGCTAATAAGTATCAATGCACTTATAAGGTAAATGGCAATATTAAGCCCCTTTACAAATGGTCCAAGCCCGCCAATATTATTACGTTCATTATCAATCTCTAATCGATTATCAATAAAAAAACCCTGGTTAAGCTCTCTCAATTCTTGAACAACATCCGATTTCTTTTCAATATCATCTAACTTAATAATCAATGCGGTTGTTATTCCATCGTTTAAAGTAACTTCTTGAAGCCAATGAAAGTCGAGAATGACCATATTCGATAAGGCTTCATGCTCTTCAGTAATTCCCGATACCGTAACATCTCTTTTCCCTTGTGGTGGAAAATTCATTTCTATCATCGAGCCAATTTGCAAATTATTCAATTTAGCGTATGTGGGAGAAATTAAAGCTTCTTGTGCTTTAGGGAAATTACCAGATTTTATTGATACAAACGGATATTCATAAGCCAACTCATCATTGTTAAAACCAATGTAAGTTGGTTCGCCCCACATATCATACTCTACTTCTTTGTTTAAGTATGGGTATAGGAAGGGACTTATTTTCTCCACTCCTTCTATCGTCTCTATCGTATCAATCTCTAATTTAGTAAGTGACTTATGACTATCTTGATAACCAACTACTATGTCAAAATCGCCATGCAAATCTTTGATTGTCTGTTCATTTGATTCTTGTAAACTAGCTAATAATATTTGCACAATTACAATTAGAGCAACACCTAGAGAAATACCTAAAACTAAGAATGCGTTTCTGGCCTTATGGTTGAATATTGAATTAATAGCTGCTTTAATAAATAATCTCATAAGCTTAGTTCCTCAATCTTAGATGCAATAATCCTAACTACTTCATGATCCTTCAAGCTTGAGTTTTTTAAATTTAGCGTATCGCAGATTTTACCGTCATGCATGAAAATAACTCTATCAGCATAAGCAGCTACATTTGCATCATGTGTTACTACAATTAACGTATGTCCCAGTTCCTCACAGAAGTTACGTAGAATACTCATCATAGCTTTAGAGGTTTTTGAATCAAGGCTACCAGTAGGTTCATCTGCTAGAATTAATTCCGGGTCATTTATAAGTGCTCTCACTATCGCTACTCTTTGTTGTTGACCGCCAGATAATAGATTAGGTTTAGATTGTATAAAAGAACCTAAACCAACCAAATGCAACAAGTCAATCGCTTTTTCTTCTAATTCTTTCTTATTCTTTACAGTTAGCATTGCTGGGAGGGTAACATTCTCTATAACGGACAATACAGGAATTAAATTAAATAATTGAAAAATAAACCCTATCTTTTCTCTGCGTAAACGAGTCAATTCGTGATCAGAATACCCCTTTATATTTTCACCACTTATCAGAACTTCTCCCTGATCATATGTATCTAGCCCAGATATCATATTTAAAAGGGTTGATTTTCCAGAACCACTTGTCCCCATTATTGCGACAAATTCGCCTTTTTCAATTTCTAATTCAATATGATTTAATGCCTTTACTTGACTTTGACCTTGACCATATATTTTAGAGAGTCCTCTCACGCTAAGAACTGACATTTTTTAATCTCCCCCTTCTTATTCTTGTAAGAATTATAGCCAAGGTAAATCAATTTTCTATATAATTAGTATCAAGATTTTATCAAGAAATATCATCCTTCTATACAACAACTAGGTATACTTTATACTCACTTTCACTGTTTTGAAAAAATAACAATCAAAAAAAACGAAGGAAGCGATTTCCTTCATTTTTTATGTTTTCTGATTATTTTATTCAATGATATTTTTAGGAATCTTTATAACAATCTTTGCCCCTTTTTCCACATCATTTGCGGCTTGGATTGTTCCACTATGCTTCTGAATAATAACTTGTGCAATAGTTAAACCTAATCCCATTCTTTGTCCATCGCTAAACTTTTCTTCATCTCCTTTATATAAAGGTTTAAATATGTGCTCAAGATCCTTTTCTGCAAATCCCTTTCCATTATCTAAAATAATCGTTTCTATAAAACTATCCTTTTCTCTAATGAATATTTCTATTTTCTCTGTCGGTGGACTATGGCGAATACAATTGATAAGCACATTTTCAAATCCTCTTTTTAGCAATAGATAATCACCAGTAATGGGGAGACTCGTTCGATTAATTACTTCTAGCGTAAGTTTTTTCTCTGAAAGTTTAAAAAACAACATCTGCTTTAAATCGTGTAGTAGATCATTAACTTGAAATACTGTTATTTCTTCGAGTTTAATTTGTCCTTCAATATTTGAATAATTAGCCAAAGACGTGACCAATTCATTCAGATGATTTGCTTGTTTCATGCTCATTTCTAAATATTGCGTTTTCTTTTGTTCGTTTTTAAAAAGTCCCTTTATTAATCCTTCCAAATAACCTCGCAATGAAAAAATAGGCGTCCTTAAATCATGAACAATGGAAGACACAAAGAGTTTTCTTTCATCTTCTAATCTTTCGTTATTCTCTTTCGACAATTTGAGATTTTTAGCCATTTCAATAAAGGCATGAGTGGTATAGTTCATTTCTTTAATGTTGGAACTTGGTAAATCTATGCTATATGTTCCATTCGATATAAGCTGTGAAGATTTATTAATAGCACGCAATGGCTTCATTAAATTTACTTGCAAAAATAATATATAGAGTATCGAGACTAAAGAAAATGCACCAATGTAAAAGACAAAATCGTAGTTCGTACTTTTAAGTTGTTCTTCTGCAGGTATCGGAGGAGGGCTAATATATACCGTTGCAATGAACGAATTATCAGCTGAATAAACATTATAATGAGCTGTATATAAATAAGATTGAACTAGATATAAATTAGATTTTTCATCGAGATTTTCTGAAAGGGCTTGATCACCTTCAGGAAGTAGAGTATTTTCAGGTTCCTTCATTCTTTCAGTGTAGAGCAACTCATCATCTGCAAAAATAATGAGCAGATCAAGATTATCTTCTTCGGCTTTCTTTCTTAATTGACTTTTCCATTCTTCCTTATCAAACTGTGTCTTATCAGTATTCACTATATTATTCTGCACCCATGAGTCCAAATCGAATCTTTGACTCTCTTTGGATGAAAAAACATTCGTTAGTTGTGAAGCAGTTTTCGCTAAAAGGATTGGCGTGAAAACAATAGCGATAAGGCTCAACGCAATAAACGCCTTAAAACTAATCTTTGGCATTTTTTATCCTCTCATTCCTTTATGCAACTGGTAACCAACGGATCTAATTGTTTTTATCTCGGGAACTGTATCGAAAGGAGCTAGCTTTTCTCTTAATTTTGCAACATGGACTCGCACACTGTGAAACCCAGTTACATCGTCATTCCATATTCTATCTATAATTTGCTCATACGTTAGCACAATCCCCTCATTTTCCATAAAATAATATAATAAATCAAACTCAATTGTCGTTAGCTCTACTGCTTGTTGTCCTACCCTCACTGACCTCGTGTCTAGGTTTAATTCAAGTTGATCGATAGATAAAACCCTCTGCACATCTATAGCTTTCCGAGAATGTATAGCTATTCTTCTTTCAACTGCCTTGACCCTTGCCACGATTTCACTTGGACTTGCCGTTTTGACAATATAATCATCAGCTCCAAGCATGAGACCTCTAATTTTATCTGCATCGGTTTGATGATTGGCACTTAAAAATAAAATAGGAACCTCTGAATCTTTTCGAATTCTCTTGCAAAGGGTAAAGCCATCAGTTCCAGGCAGCATAATGTCTAAAATAATACAATCTATTGTCATTTGACGTAACAGTGTTTCTGCCTCTTCAGCATTTTTAGCACCATAAACTTCGTAATTTTCCATTTCTAGAAAATCAGTCATTAATTGAATAATTTCTATATGGTCATCAACAATTAAAATATTTCTAAAAGGCAATTTAACCACCTCTTTAATTAAATTTCTATAGCTTATTTTACCATTTTTAACTATCTTCATACTATTCTACTATATAATCCATTAAAGAGCATGCTTTACAATTCAAACAAACCACTTCTATTTATTTGAAAGAAATTATGTCATAGAAAGTACAAGCTGTTCCAAAAAGATCTATTACTTTTATAGTACTAGATTGTTCTATTTCAAGAAAAGTTTATTTATAAAATGTTAAAAGTCTTGATTTTTTAAATGATACTTCTGCCCTCGAAACGTCTTATCGTCTGCTACACGCTCTCGTAACATGTTCACAAATTATGTAGAACACGGCAACAACGAAAATGTATTGTATATCCTGCGTAGCCATAGCCACTCAGACCTTCCTTTCCTGCCCTTTATGTTCGGCAGCACCATTCAGTTACCAAAGCCAACAAGGAGGCTTCTAGCGATATCCTAGACGTTTGTATGTGGTAGAAACGTCATAACCTGTCAAGTTTAGTTGCAATTGGTATTACTAGGTATCCACCAATAGCTAGCTCATGCTGACTAAAAAAGACAAATAAGAAACTAGACCTTTGCATTCGTCTAGTCCCTTTGCCACACAATCCAACATAAAACGGTCTATTTCATTATCGAAATTATTCATAAAAAAAAACACCTCCATGAATGGGAATTCCCATAAATGAATGTGTTTCATAGTTTAATTCAATTATTATGATCTCAGTAATTAGTCGGTATAAATTCAATGAATTCTCTCTAAATAAGTCCTGTAATCTTTTGTGGCTCTAACCTTAACTCGCCATCATATCGATGCGAATCTTGTCTGCGATCATGGCGATGAATTCGCTATTTGTCGGTTTCGATTTTAAATGATGCACCGTATAACCAAACATCGACGAAATTGATTCATAATTGCCACGGTTCCACGCGACTTCAATGGCATGACGAATCGCACGTTCAACTCGTGATGGCGTTGTATTGAATTTTTTAGCAATTTCTGGATATAAAATTTTCGTCACAGAGCCCAATAACTCGATATCTTCGAACACCATCTGGATAGCTTCTCGCAAATAAGAGTAACCTTTAATATGAGCTGGAACGCCGATTTCTTTAATAATGGCTGTAATCGTGCTATCTAATTGATGTTGATTTAATTTTTGAGGTGCAGCTGGTTGTAAAACACTTGTCTTTTTAGGGAGTGTAGCCTTCTGCCCAGCACAATGTAAGATCTTTTGAACCAATTGATCAAATTCAAATGGCTTTAGCATGAAATAGGATGCACCTAAGTCTACAGCTTGTTTCATCACATCTTCTTGGCCAAAAGCAGTTAACATTATAACTTGAATTGATGACATTCGTTCATTTTGATACATCGACTCTAAAACAGCTAACCCATCAAGATGCGGCATGATTATATCTAGAAGCAAAATATCTGGTGCGAATTCTTCTAGCATTTGTAAACAAACTTTCCCGTTTGAAGCAGTTGCAATTATTTCAATTTCAGGATGCCCTTGAAAATACTGCTCCATCGTTTTTAATAACTCACGATTATCATCTGCAATCGCTACTTTAACCTTTGTCATTTAAATTCCTCCTTTTGAACTGTGCTTTGAAATACCCCAAAGCGTCACCTATCCCCTAATGCAATTTTTGCACACTTTGGAATTTTCGACATTTTCGTTTTAAAAACCTTTTCAATTTCCAAAAATGAGTATGTAGTCCGATACTTTCTTTTTATATCGACAAGTTATGATAAATACCTGCAAAGCTTCGAATGCTTATATCATTTATTTTAGAGAAAAAACGGAGATAAAACTACAGTTTTTTTTTAGTATCGCAAATCGCTTCATAAATAAACGAAATACTTGATGAACAAGATATTTTCATGAAGAATGGAGCTACCTTTTTGGCAGCTCCTTCTTTTAAGATGATTTTTTTAACATTTCTGCTACTGTAAGCGCTGCTCCCTTTTTTGGCTCCTCCACAAACATATGTGTAACCGCACCTACAAAACGACCGTCTTGAATGATAGGACTGCCACTCATCCCCTGCAAAATACCACCGGTTTTTTCAATGAGCTTTTTGTCAGTTACTATGAATTCAAGGCGTTCATTTTCAACCTTGGTAATTTCAATTGAAAAAGTTTCCACCTTACTGCCCTCAATCGCAGTATAGATTTCAGCCTTCCCTGTTTTTATATCCTTTTCATGCATAATTTCAATTGCTTTAGGCAAACTTTGTTGATAACCGTCTTCCCAACGGCCAAAAATTCCATAAACTGTATTTTTATCTATACTCCCTAATCGATTATGATGTTTTTCAATGGAGGATATTTTATAGCCAGGTTGACCGGGTATGCTTTTACGAATTTGTTGAATCGAAGCTAAAAAAATGGAGCCAGCATGAAAAATAGGGGCTTCTTGTAACGTTGAATCAACGATTTGGTGGCCTAATGCACCGTAATTTTTTGTCTCTGGATCAATGTATGTCAATGTTCCTACTCCATCTGTTTCATCTTTTAGAAAGGAAATAACATGTTCTGCTTCTTGCTCCTGTAAATCAAGTGTCATTTCTTTTCCTTCACTTTTTATCGTCCATTTCTGTTGTCCTTGCCGAGCAACAGCTTTTTTGGCATCTACAAGCGTTTTTACTGTAATATCATTTATTTTTTCAATTACAGCGCCTCCTTTCATCCACTGATTGGAAGCTAACAGTACATCATGTGCTACAAATACATGTGATAGCTGAAGTTGAATACCAATTGCTTCGCCCATCGGAATAAGCTTTTTTGCGGCAAAAGCCTTTACGGGCATGAATAATAAAACGATGAGCATAGGCAAAATGACAAATTGACGCCAACGACGATACATACGACACCTCCTTTTTATTTTTGTCTTTTTACTATGTGTTTTTGTGGCGTTCTTATAAGCGGTAAATATTTGCGCAAAAAGAAAAAACCCAGAAACAACGAGCTGTTTCTGGATTCTTTTGCTATCTCATTTGTTTTTTTCGTGCATTAGCCATGTTTAAGAGCTCTGTTGCATGCTGCAAAGTTAAATCTGTAATTTCCGCTCCAGACATCATGCGACTGATTTCTTCAATACGAGCATTCGTATCTATTTCCAGTAATGACGTAAATGTTCGATCATGCTCGACTTCTTTTTTAATAAAATAATGATGATCAGCCATCGCAGCCACTTGCGGTAAATGCGAAATACATAAAACTTGAGAATTAACGGATATTGCAGCAATTTTTTCTGCAATTGCTTGTGCTACACGACCACTTACACCTGTATCTACCTCATCAAAAATAATAGATGTTATGCCATTAGAGGAGGAGAAAATCGTCTTTAACGCAAGCATCATACGCGATAATTCTCCACCAGAAGCAATTTTCGGTAAAGATTTTGGCGGCTCACCGACATTCGTAGAAATATAAAAAATTACTTGGTCTTTACCATTTGCATCAAAGTAAGGCAATTCATCAAAATTAACAATGAATTTTGCTTTTTCCATATGTAATTCACGTAGTTCGGCCATAATAGCTTCACTTAAATTATGTGCAGCGTCCTTTCGAACAGTAGAAAGTTCTGCAGCAAGTTCAGTTAATACTGCTTCCATTTCCAATACTTTTCGTTCTTTTACTTGTAAAATTTCGTCTCGATTTAAAAGCTCATTTAACTCTGTTTTAATTTTATCGTAATACGCTAAAATTTCTTCAACTGTTGAACCATATTTGCGCTTCAAATTTTGTATTAAGGCTAAACGTTGCTCAACTTCATTTAATCGAGCTGGATCAAATTCTAATTCATCCAATACATTTTTGACCTGGTAAGCAGCATCCTGTAATGCATAAAATGCAGTCGTGACAGATTCTGATGCTTCTTTAAATTGCTCGTCAACTGTCGCAGCATCTTCTAATGCACCCATTGCATTGCCAATCCAGTCAAGGCCTTTTGAATCACCTTGAATAGCTTCATATGCGGCACTCGAGCGTTCGAAAATCTTATTGAAATTCATTAAACGGCGACGTTCATCCAGCAACTCATCTTCCTCGCCAAGTTTTAAATTGGCATCCTCTAGCTCTTTCATTTGGAATTGGTACAAATCAATACGTTGCGCCATTAACTGTTCGTCAATCGAAATCGAAGCTAATTCTTTTTTAAGTGAACGATATTCATCGTATTGAGAACTGTACAAATCTTGAATAGGTGTTAGTTGTTCCTCAGCAAAATGATCAAGTAAATAGATATGCTGTTTCTCATCCATAAGCTCTTGATTTTCATGCTGACCATGAATATCGATAAGACTAGCCCCAATATCACGTAGTACAGATAATGGCACAAGTTTACCGTTTACTCGACAAACACTTTTTCCAGAATCATTTAAATCACGGCGTAGAATAATGGTATCTTCTTCTATTTCTATGCCCGCCTCTTCAAGTTTCTTATAAACAGGATGCCCAGAACTTGAAATTTGAAATAAACCACCTAATTCAGCCTTTTTAGCTCCATGACGAATAAATTCGGAATTCCCTCGGCCGCCAGCAAGTAAATGCACGGCATCGATAATAATTGATTTTCCTGCACCCGTTTCACCTGTTAAAACTGTTAAACCATCTAAAAAACTAACTGTTAAATCCTCAATGATGGCAAAGTTTCGAATACTAAGCTCTCTTAACACAAATTGTCACCTCTGTATCAAATTACCCTGCTATTTTATAGCATTTCTAATAAGCGATTTTTTGTATTTTCACGCTCATCTTCGTTACGACAAATAATTAAAATAGTATCGTCTCCAGAAATAGTACCTAAAATTTCAGGCCAATCTAAATGGTCAAGTAGTGATGCAATAGCATTGGCATTACCAGGAAGAGCCTTCATTACTAAAAAGTGTGATGCACCATCAATGCTGACAAAAGCATCAGCTAATGCACGATGTAATTTTTGTATAGGATTGAAACGTTGGTCTGCGGGCAAGCTATATTTATAGCGTCCATCCTGTAAAGGTACTTTCACAAGATGAAGCTCTTTAATATCACGTGATACTGTTGCTTGTGTCACATTATAGCCTGCATCCTTTAAAAAATCGACTAAATCATCTTGTGTTTCAATTTCATGATTGGCAATAATATCCCGAATTCGTATATGCCTCTGTCCTTTATTCATGTCGGTCACCTCTTATAAATAGTTGAATATTTGTATATTTACACTACCATTTTAAACATAAAAGCACAAGAAAAAACACGGCTCTATAAGAGAGCACGTGTTATTTTAGTGCACTATGCGCTTCTTCAACGAGTGCATTAAAAGCTGTATATGCAGGAATTTCTTCATTACCTACAGGATTCACTAAATGGAATAAAAATTCAATATTTCCTTCGCCTCCTGTAATTGGCGAAAACGAAGCATCCTTAACGACAAAGCCAACCTCTGTCGCCATTGCAGCAGTTTTTTCTAAAACTTCTAAATGTACTTTTTTATCACGAACAATGCCTTTTTTACCGACATTCTCTTTCCCAGCTTCAAACTGAGGCTTCACTAGTGCCATTACATCGCCACCTGGCATTAACACTGTTTTTAAGACAGGTAAAATAAGCGATAATGAAATAAAGCTAACGTCAATTGTTGCAAATTCTGGTAAGCCCTCTGTTAAATCTGCCGCTGTCGTATAACGGAAATTTGTTTTTTCCATTACAGTTACACGTTCATCAGAACGGATTTTCCATGCTAGTTGGTTAGAACCAACATCTAATGCATAGCAATGTCTTGCACCATTCTGTAATGCGCAATCTGTAAAACCTCCTGTAGAGGAGCCAATATCAAGCATTAGCTTCCCCTCTACAGACATATCAAAAATTTGTAGCGCTTTTTCAAGTTTCAAGCCGCCACGACTAACATATTTTAAATCAGAGCCTTTTACTTGTAGTGGTGCATCTATAGCAATTTTTTCCCCCGCCTTATCGATGCGAGTTTCATTAGAAAAAACAAGCCCTGCCATAATAGAGCGCTTTGCTTTTTCTCGCGTTTCGCATAGTCCACGCTCTACAAGTAAAATGTCTACACGTTCTTTTGGTTGTTTTGTCATTATTTATTCAAACCTACTTGCTGTTTTTGTTGAAGTAACACATGCAAACGTGCCACTGTATCCTCAGCCGTCATATGAATTTCAGCGAGAAGCTGATCTACATTACCATGCTCAATAAAATGATCAGGGATTCCCATACGATCGATTATTGCACTTAAATAGCCATGGTCATGGGCAAATTCTAATACACCACTACCAAAACCACCTTTTAGGACTGCCTCTTCAATCGTCAATATTGGCTTACGGCTTGTTAATATACGGTGAAGCATATCCTCATCCATCGGTTTAATGAAACGGGCATTGACTACCTCTATCTCTACACCTTGCTGCGCTAAAATATTGGCTGCTTCCATTGCCATTGGAATGGTCGTACCAAAGGTTAAAATCGTTGCATCCTTACCTTCACGTAATACTTCCCAGCTACCAATTGGTAACGTCATAAGCTCATCATCCAACGGAACACCTATACCATTACCTCGAGGATAACGTAATGCAATTGGACCGCCATCATAGTCTATGGCTGTTTTCACCATATGCTGACCTTCATTTTCATCTTTTGGCATCATAATTGTCATATTTGGTATATGACGAAGGAATGCAATATCAAATACGCCTTGATGTGTTTCACCGTCTGCGCCAACTAAGCCTGCACGGTCAATCCCTAGAAAGACATTTAGATTTGGACGTGCAATATCATGTAGCACTTGGTCATAGGCACGTTGAAGGAATGTTGAGTAAATGGCTAAAAACGGCTTCATGTTTTGTGTCGCTAAACCTGCCGCCATCGTTGCTGCATGTTGTTCAGCAATCCCTACATCAAAGAAACGTTCTGGGAAATCTTTTTGGATCCCTTGTAATTTTGAACCCACTGGCATTGCAGGAGTAATAGTGACAACGCGTTTATCCTCATGAGAAATTTTGCGGACTGTCTCAGCAATCAAGCTACTCCAAGCTGGACCTTTCGTCTCAGACTTTACAAAGGCACCGTTTTCAATTTTATAAGGTCCTGTCCCATGCCAATTACCAATTGTATCATCTTCAGCAGGTTTATAACCTTTGCCTTTTTTCGTAATGACATGAACGAGCACTGGGCCTTTTACTTTTTTAGCTTGTGATAAAGTTGTCTCAAGAGCATCAAAATCATGTCCATCAATCGGACCAAGATATTTAAAGCCAAGCTCCTCAAAGAACACACCTGATACTACTAAATATTTTAAGCTATCCTTTACGCGCTCAGCCGTTGTAGCAAGCTTACCACCTAGCACTGGAATTTTATTAATGAGCGATTCCAATTCTTCTTTGGCTTTTGAATATTCTTTGGCTGTACGAAGACGTCCTAGTACATTGTGTAACGCTCCGACGTTTGGAGCGATTGACATTTCATTATCGTTTAAAATGACAATCATATTTGTTTTAGCATGGCCGATATGGTTTAATGCCTCAAGAGCCATACCACCAGTTAAAGCTCCATCTCCAATAATTGGTATCACGAAATTCTTATCTTTTTTGATATCTCGTGCTGCTGCCATACCCATAGCTCCTGACAAAGATGTCGAGCTATGACCTGTCTCCCACTCATCATGTTCACTCTCCACACGCTTCGGAAAACCACAAAGCCCATTGAACTGACGTAATGTATCAAATTGATTTGCACGACCTGTCAAAATTTTATGCACGTAAGCTTGGTGGCCAACATCCCATAAAAACTTATCTTTTGGACTGTCAAACATTTTATGGAGCATAATCGTTAGCTCCACAACACCTAGGTTCGGTCCAATATGACCACCCGTGACAGAACATTTTTCGATTAAGAAGGTACGAATTTCTTCTGCAAGTCGCTCAAGACCCTTCTTATCTAAGCTTTTTAAAAAGGCTGGACTAGTTATCTTATTTAAATCCACCTTTCTCACACACCTTTTCAATAAATTATTCACCGTAATCGTGTTTCCACTATTATAACAGTGTTATTAATATGCTAAAAGTACGAACACTTTTTTTGTTTGCACATTGGCAAACGCCCTCACCTATTTTAGCATATTATATGCCTTTAACGCCTCGTTTTTCCCCTAGTTTTTACGATGTACAATATAGGCTGCAAACTCACGTAATAAGCTGGCATCTACTTCCAATTTATCTAGTGCGTTAATGGCATGCTGATAATGCTCCGCAAGCTTTTCTTTTGCCCCATCTAAAGATAATAGAGCCGGGTATGTGCTTTTATCACTTGCTACATCTTTACCTGCAGTTTTACCTAGTTCTTCTGTAGTACCCTCAATATCTAAAATATCATCTTGAATTTGGAAGGCAAGACCGATATGATGCGCATATTCCTTTAAAGTTTCGCGTTCTTCTTGCGTTACATCAGCTAATACTGCTCCCGCTTCAATACTAAATCGTAATAGAGCGCCCGTTTTATTAATATGAACATGCTCAAGCTCAGCAATGTTGAGCTGACGCTTCTCACCTTCCATATCGAGTACTTGACCCCCAACCATACCTTCTGCACCAGCTGCTTTACTTAACAAATTGACTAATTCAATGCGTTTTTCAGCTGATACATCCATGCGTGCTAATATGCCGAACGCAAGTGTATTCAATGCATCGCCTGCAAGTGTCGCTAATGCCTCACCATAAACTTTATGATTTGTAGGCTTACCTCTACGGAAATCATCATTATCCATACTTGGTAAATCATCATGGATTAACGAATACGTATGAATGATTTCAACAACTGATCCTACAGTTAAACCATGCTTCAAATTCTTATTGTATAGTTCAAGAACAGCCAATACGAAAAGAGGGCGAATACGTTTACCTCCAGCTTTTAATGAATAAAGCATTGATTCCTTTAAATTGGCTGGTGCATCAATTTTCTCGACTAGTGCAAACATTTCAGCTTCAACTTGTGGTATGTTGCTTTCAATAAAATGTTTTAATTGCTCGTTCATTTCTTAGTTCTCTCCCTTTAGTGGATCAAATGCCGTAGTCTCACCTGTCTCTTGGACAATAGAAATTAACTGCTCCTCAGCATGTTGCAGCTTGCCATGGCAAAATTGTGATAGCTCCATACCTTGTTTATATAAATCAATCGCGTTTTCTAGAGGCACATCACCTTGCTCTAACTGACGGACAATTTCCTCAAGTGCCGTCATTGCATCTGCGAAAGTTTGTTGTTTCTCTGCCACAATTATTCCCCCTCATTTTTCGGCAAGATCTTTACCACATCAGCAATAACCTTTCCATCATGGAAGGAAAGTATTAATTGATCCTGTGGCTTTACATCAACTGATGATTTTAACATTTGATTATCTTTATAAGCTACCGTGAAGCCCCTTGTTAAAATGGCAAGTGGATTCAATGCTTCTAAAGTTCTGACAGTTGCCTCAAATTGTTGTTTTTGTTTCGTTACATAATGAGTTGCAGCACGAGTTAATTGTTGGACGTGAGTTTCTAGCTCTCGTTGATGGAAAGCTAATGCCTTTTTTGGCGAGTGCTGCTCTACCGCACTATGTAATTGTTGAAACTTTGCTTTTTTCTTCATTAAATCAACCTGCATTGCTTTTTGTAATCCCGATTCAAGTTGTGCTAGCCTTTCCGTAAATGGTCGATATAGGCGTTCTGGCATTGACAACGGATAAGATTGTTGGAGCTTATTTAGACGCTGACGTTCTGCCATAAGTTGCGCTCTCACGATTTGATGCAGTTGTGATTTTTGTGTAAGCACCCGTTGATATAAATCTTGTTGATCAGGTACAGCCATTTCAGCCGCTGCCGTTGGTGTCGGAGCGCGCAAATCAGCTACATAATCCGCGATAGTCGTATCGGTTTCATGACCTACTGCACTAATAATCGGGATACGACTTCCAAAAATCGCTCGTGCAACAGCTTCCTCATTAAATGCCCATAAATCCTCAATCGATCCACCGCCACGCCCAACAATCAGTACATCGCAACTCGCATCGATATTTGCTCGCTCAATATTTTGAACAATATTTGGCGCTGCTTGTGCTCCCTGTACAAGGGTTGGATAAATAAAAACTTCAGCAAGTGGATAGCGTCTTTTTAATGTTGTACAGATATCTCGAATGGCAGCACCTGTTGTTGACGTTAAAACACCAATTTTTTCTGGAAACCTCGGAATTGGTTGTTTCCACTCAGCTTTAAAAAGTCCTTCTTGTTGTAACTGCTCTTTCAGCTGGTTAAAGGCAACAAACAGGCTACCTATTCCATCTGGTTGCATTTCCTGTACATATAATTGATATGTACCGTAGCCTTCATAAACGTTTACATCTCCACGGATAAATACTTGCATACCTTCCTTTGGTTCAAACGCTAATTTTGTGGCTGCAGTTTTAAACATGGTAGCCGCAATTCGTGCTCCATCATCCTTTAATGTAAAGTAAATATGTCCTGATTGATGAATCTTGACATTGGATAGCTCTCCCTTTACATAGACTTCACGTAAATGCGGATCAGCATCAAATTTCCGTTTAATATATTTTGTTAATGCTTTTACAGTTAAATAAGAAGCAGATGACATTTTCCCGGCTCCTTTACTAAAATCAAGTTTTTCACAAAACTACACCTATCATAACATTTTTTATTGCGCTTGACGTGCCAAAATGCAGTTTCGTTAGAAAAAACGACTGTCTTTCATAGTATTGAAAACCTTACTATAACATTTCTATAGTATTGTTACCTGAATAAAGCTTCTTTAAAATGATATTGCTTCTGCAAACGAATTGCATTTAAAAATTTCGATAATTCACTGAAATAAAATAAAGAATCACAAAGCTTTGAGATTTTCATGTTATTTTTAACTAAGGGATATATTAAATAAAGTATGGCTTTCAATGCAAAGCGAGGGGTTGATTTCCGTTCCGACTGGGCGCTTTCCTGGGGGCGTCCAGCCTCCACTCCAATCAACCATTTCTCTTATATGTGTCTTTAGGTCGTCACTCTAATTTAGAACTTCTACCATTTCGTTTTTCAACAACAAGAAAACCTCACAACTAATTATAGTTATGAGGCTTTTTAAATTAATACCTATGTTTAAGAGCTTTGTTGATATTTGATAAGAACGAACTCAGATGGAAGAAACGAGTCAAGGGGTTTATCATATTCGAATGTAGAAAGTTTTCATAGTCGTTTGAAAGCTGGATATGTCGATTTAATGGCGTGGCGACGAAATACCTTGACCATTATTTAAGTTGCTTTCAATTTTTCACAAAATAACCGTAATGATGATACAACAGGTAGCAAGATCATTATTGAAAATTGCTTGTTCTCAACGATTGTTACCTATGATAAACTCAAGCTATCAAAATTTTCCATTTAGAAAAATAATCAGGGGGAAAGAAGATGAATACAACTGAACTACCAAAAGTCAATTTAAGAGAATTAACTCTTAATGATGTTGAAGACCGTTATCAATGGTGTCTTGATAAAGAAGTGATAAAACATTTAAATATGCCAGAGAAATATCCACCTTTTAGTAGGGAAGAAACTGAAGGTTGGATTAAAATGTGCATTACCAAAACAAATGGATATGAACAAAAAGCGATCGTTACAGAAGAAGGAAAGCATATAGGTTGGATAGATATGAAGAACATCGACACACTCAACAAACACGCAGAACTAGGGGTGGCAATAGGAGATAAAACCTATTGGGGTAAGGGCTATGGATTATCTGCAATGAAAGAAATGCTTTTGTGGGGCTTTAATGAATTAGACCTTAACAAGATTTGGCTTAGAGTAGAAGTTGACAATACAAAGGCAATTAAGTCTTATAAAAGAATTGGATATGTGGAAGAAGGTATACTAAGACAGGACCGACTAAGAAATGGTGAATTTATTGACCGTTTAAGAATGAGTATTCTGAAACACGAGTTCGTCAGTTAGCAAGAGCATAAATAGAGAAAGGGAACTCCAAAGATGTAGTTCCCTTCTAACAATATTCTTTACATAGCTAAATTAATAAAATATTAATAAGAGAGTACCTACAAGAAAGCAATAATATGTAAAGTAGCTAAGCTTGCCACTTTTCATGATTCCCATAAACCAACGCATTGCAAAATAAGTCATAAATAATGTCACAATAAATGTCGAAGCGTATGGAATTGCTAATTCACCTTTATTTGGCTCATTTAAAAAATCTGAAATTCCAAGGACAACCCCACCAAGACTTACAGGAATATAAAGCATGAAGGAAAATCGCAAAGCGGTTTCCTGCTTCATACCAACTGCAACGGCTGAAATAATGGTCGCTCCTGAACGGCTAATGCCAGGTGTTAAAGCTACAGCTTGACCAAGACCTACGATAATGGCGTCTTTTGCAGTCAAATCCGCATCCTTTTTCGTACCACGCATATTACGGATTAGCCATAGGGCAATACCTGTCACAAATAGCATAAGTGCTATCGTAGTCATACTAACATTATCCGCAATAACATCCCTTAATAAAACACCTAAAACGCCTGCTGGAATAGAACCAATCACAATGAAAACGGCAAAACGGAAATCAGCTTTATAACGATTCTTTCCTGTTTTGAGATACAGGAAAAAGTTTGTAATGAGTCGGACAATATCCTCTCGATAAATATAGACAATAGCTAGTAAAGAAGCTGTGTTCGTTAAAATAGCAAAAGTAAAACCTTGCTCACCAAGACCAAGAACTTCGCTAGCAATCATAACATGTCCGCTCGATGATACAGGAATTGGCTCAGTAAATCCTTGTACAAGACCGATAATGATATGTTTGATTATAAGTATTAAATCTATGTTTTCCATAAAAACCTCCCTATTAATATGTATGACCCAAACATTACATTAGACGTTGAAGGTAATGGAAAGTTCATAAAGAATACCTGAAAAGTGAAATAATGCAAAAAAGCCACCTCAATAAAAAAATTGAGGTAGCTTTTTTGCAAACTAAAGAGTCATTCAATCATTCAAAATTATAACTTAACTGTATGTGCAAGCTTATTTTCTGCTGCTTGAACTGTGTTGAATAGAAGCATAGTAATTGTCATTGGTCCTACACCGCCTGGTACAGGTGTAATGTGAGAAGCAATACCATCGACCTCACTAAAGTTTACGTCACCGCAAAGCTTGTTATTTTCATCACGATTAATGCCAACATCTATAACAACTGCGCCTTCTTTAACGTGTTCCTTCGTAATAAAGTTTGCACGTCCAACTGCCGCAATTAATATATCTGCTTGTTTAGTGAATGAAGGTAGATTCGGTGTTTTGGAATGCGTATATGTAACGGTTGCATCTTTTTGTAGTAGTAGTTGTCCCATTGGTTTACCCACGATATGACTACGCCCCACGATGACCGCGTGCTTTCCTGCTACTTCAATTCCTGAATATTCAAGAAGTTTCATTACGCCAAACGGTGTACAAGGCAAAAATGTTTCTTGGCCAAGCATCATTTTCCCAACGCTTACTGGTGAGAAGCCATCAACGTCTTTTTCCACAGCAATTGTGGCAATAACAGTATCCTCATCAATATGTTTTGGGAGTGGTAATTGTACTAAAATACCATGAATATCTTCACGATTATTTAATAATTCGATTTGTGCTAATAATGAATCCTGTGTAGTTTCTTCTGGCAGTTTGATTAACTCAGAAAACATACCAATCGCTTCACAAGATTTTTGCTTATTTCTCACATATGTAGCCGAGGCTTGGTTGTCTCCTACTAAAACAACCGCTAAGCCTGGTGTTAATCCTTGCTCTTTTAAACGCATTACTCGCTCTGCTACTGAATTACGAATTTCTTGACCAATTTCTTTACCATTAATAATTGCACTTGACATAGACCTTAGTTACTCCTTCCAATTCAACACATTTTATTGTTCTGTAAATTTAGAAAGTACGCCATTAACAAATTTCGACGAGCCATCGTCGCCAAATGTTTTGCATAACTCGATTGCTTCATTAAGTACTACTCTTTTTGGTGTTTCTGGCATGTATAAAATCTCGTATACAGCTAGACGTAAAACCGTTCTTTCAATTTTAGGTAAACGGGCAAGTGACCACTTTTCAAGATGCTGCTCTATAGTAGCATCGATTTCCTCTAAATGTTCAACTGTTCCAGTAACAATCTTTTCGTAGAAGACATTTGTTGGTTGGCCTTTGATATGACCCATTGCTTCTTCAACTGTTAGATCGGTATTGTCTAGCTGAAACAAAACTTGCAACGCTTTTTCGCGTGCTTCATGTCGTTTCATGTAAAGCTCTCCTTCTTAAGTGGCATTAAGGTTTATAATAGCATAAATTCGTGAGAGAAACACGAATTCAAGCAAGTTTTAAATAATCTGATACCTTTTTCAAGCAAGTTTTTGCTTATTTTAACACCCTGCAATTAACTTTTCTAAGAAATATATTGAAATTAAAAATCAACCTTTATTGTTTAAATACCAAGAATGTTATAATTAAGGAAATTAAACATCATTTTTCAGGTGTTCATTACGCATTATGAAGTTATATGTACAAGCCGTAAAAGAACGAACGCAAATCCCGCCTATTTTACTGCGATATTTGTAAATATAAAATTCATTTTGATGCGATATAAAACTTCTTTAGCTCTTACCAGTAAGGGCATTTTATGAATGAACGTAGAGAAATAAATATGCCTGCTCCATTGACATCGTATGAAAGAAATATATAACACTTTGTATAACCGCGAACGAATACTTCCACACTTATAAAAAGTTAAAACAAATCTTTTGACTCTATAGTTACTATAGGGTTTATTGTATTACTTGGAAATATTCTAGTAGACTTTGATTCATGTATCGTGAAAGATTGAAGGAGAACAATATGAATAAGCAACAACTTTTAACTTTAAGTATTTTATTATCGAATTTATTCATTGCCTTTTTAGGTATTGGTTTAGTTATACCTGTGCTACCAACACTTATGAATGAGCTGAAAATTTCAGGCTCTGTCGTTGGTTATATGGTGGCCGCATTTGCTATCACTCAACTTATCGTCTCGCCGATTTCTGGTAAAATGGTGGATAACATTGGCCGTAAAATTATGATCGTTGCGGGTCTTTTTATATTCGGTTTTTCAGAGCTATTATTCGGGCTTGGACGCACAGTTGAAATACTCTTTATCTCACGTATGTTAGGTGGTATCAGTGCTGCTTTCATCATGCCTGCGGTAACTGCATATATCGCTGACATTACAACCCTGTCACAACGTCCAAAGGCATTAGGTTACATGAGCGCAGCGATTAGTACTGGCTTTATTATCGGACCAGGTATCGGTGGATTTTTGGCCGAATTCGGAACGCGCTTACCGTTTTATGCTGCTGGTATACTCGGATTTTTAGCAGCGCTCTTGTCATTCTTTTTACTAAAAGAACCGACACGTGCTGCCGATGATGAACAGTCTGCACCATCAATTTTAGGCAGTATGAAGCGTATTTTTAGCCCACTATACCTTATTCCATTCGTGCTTATTTTCGTATTATCATTTGGTTTAGCTGCATTTGAATCGTTATTTAGCCTATTTGTGGATCATAAATTCGCATTTACACCTTCAGATATCGCGATTATTATTACGGGAAGTGGAGTAGTCGGGGCTCTTGCTCAGCTAGTTTTATTCGATTGGCTAACAAAGAAAATGGGCGAGATTAATCTTATCCGTTATTCACTCGTCCTATCTGCTGTTTTAACATTTGCTATGACATTTGTAAGCCACTATTTCGCAATATTATTTGTCACATTCTTTATTTTCGTCGGCTTCGATTTAATTCGTCCTGCCGTTACCTCTTATTTATCAAAAATAGCTGGTAATGAACAAGGGTTCGTTGGTGGCATGAACTCCATGTTTACAAGTCTTGGTAATATCTTCGGCCCTATTTTAGGTGGAGTATTGTTCGATATCAATTTGAACTACCCATATTACTTTGCGACAATTGTTTTAACACTCGGTGTTATCCTTGCTTTGTTCTGGAGAAAACCAAAGCATATTGAAATATAATAAAATAGCAATACTAATCACTGCTGATCAATTTCCATTAATAACGTAAAAAGAAGGATTGCCCTATAGGCAACCCTTCTTTTTATTCTTGTACGGCTACTTCTTCTTTTTCAAAGTGAATACCTGTAATGTGTACATTCACTTCTGCTGTTTCAAGTGCTGTCATATTATAAATCGCTTGGCGAATTTGAGTTTGTACTTCTTTCGCCACTTTCGGAATTGTATAACCGTATTTTACAGAGCAAAATACATCAATGGCAATCTCACCAGTTTCAGTAACACCCGATTTAATGCCCTTATTGTGAACTTTTTTACCGAAGCGTTCTACTACGCCAGTAGCAATATTACCACGAGTGGCCGCGACCCCTTCTACCTCGTTCACTGCGATTCCAGCAACAACCTCGATTACTTCCGCTGCTACTTCAATTTTCCCAAGTTCTTCTTTTCCAGAAGGCGTTGGTTGTACGAAAGATTGTCCTACTTTCTCTGCCATACAAATATCATCCTTTCCCTTACACATCACAAACAAATGCTGTACTTACGCTTATTATACTATAAAAAGGGAGGTTTGGCTTCGTAAAGCAGATTTAATTTATATGAGACAGATTTATGTCTATATATTTAAAAAGTTGGGCGATAAAAATGAAAAGCGAAAACAACCGCTACCTCACAATGAATTTTCCACTTCCCTCTTTGTAAAATAATCAAATTTAACTTACAGAAGATTGAATCCTCCTACTAGCCATTTTTCACTCGGAAACCTGACGTTGATTTTATCACCTACGACTTCTTATTCCGATAATCAACATCCCAAAATATTTCATTTTTTCCATTTTAATTTCAACAAACAATCATAATACGCTATAATTCCCTTATATACGGAATTTCTGAATAATTAAAAATATGTAAGAGAAGGAATTGAACAAGATGGGTATTTTTACGTTTATATTAGTGTTAATTTTAGTTTTTACAGGTTTATCAATAGAAAGAATTTTGAAAGATATACGTGAACAAAATAAAGAAATTATTGAAATATTGAAGAAGAACAACCACGATAAAGAAGAAAATACAAGTGATTAAGTTGAACATTTATTCTAGGTTTGTGCGTATGATCTTAACTCTAACAAATTTAAATAAATAACAGATTCAATGCATTTTCGCAAACGAAACCGCTTTGAAAGTCGTGATGTCGATAAATATATAAAAAGTTGGGTGATAATTTTAAAAAGTTAGGCGATAAATCCAAAATTTTAATCGATAAATTCAAATAACCTCTCGATAAAAATTGAAAAGCGAAGAAATCTTCGTAGGTTTCTTCAGTATGGGGGAATTAGATTTGTTTATTGTCAATGTTGAAGGGGCTATAAGAAAAGATGATAAGTGGATAATTGTTGAAAGAAGTAAAAAAGAAGAACATGCGGGTGGATTACTTTCACTTGTTGGAGGAAAAGTAGATATTGAAGGAATTTCACCAAATATATTAGAAAAAACTTTGAAAAGAGAGATTTTTGAAGAAATTGGTATTAAAATTAAAGAGAATTTAAAATATATACATAGCACTTCATTTGTAACAGATAAGGGTGAAAACGTTGTTGATATTATTTTCCTCTGTGAATATGAATCAGGTGATATTTTTGTTAAACAACCTGAAGAAGTAGAAATAGTATTTTTATTAGCTACGGAAGAAATACTTAACAACCCTCAAGCACCTAAATTTTTAAAAGAGTATATCAAATATGCTGAATTAGCACTTTTCTAAAGTAGGTGAAATAATGGGAGAAATAAAAGTAGCAGTATAAAAAACATAATGTTTTCGAATTACTCTAAAGGGAGCAATTTTTTCCTTAGTTTGTGCAATAATAGCTCCCTTTAATGAACTACCTAATCTACTTCTAAAGCGAGGGGTAGAAAGCGTCGCCACGAGATAAATTCGCTTCCTTTTCATCCTTCCACCATACACCATATGAATAATAATAAACTCCACGTTTTGTTGGTGCGGTGAAACGATTGTCTTTCACCATTACTTCAGTTTCCTTTTTATCACTTATTAGTACAATATTAAATTCATTTGGTTTTGGTTCGTATTCCATCACAAGAGTTATATTTTCACCAGATTTAACTTTTATAGGTTTTTTATCTTCTAATAGTTCAACTGGTCCAGCGGTATCAACGCATTTATTTGGCCAACAATAGGTACCGAGTGTAGTTTCAAATTTTTTATTATCAATTTCTATATAGACTTTAGGAGGCTTTCCTCCTGGCAATCCATTAGTATTTGAACACCCCATTAAGGTAAGTCCAAAAAGAGCTGCTAAATATAAAAAATATTTCTTCTTCATGCACATCCCCCCTTAATATTTGACGAACTCATTTATACTACGTTACAAAACATTTTTTATATTTTCTGATCCGTTTCATTTTTTTATCACATGGATATGAATAGGCTCGGAAAACTACTAATCCTTTATACAACTAGGGTTTTGCTGCTTTATTAAATTATCGTTAATATCTAAGCAAGAAAACAAAAGAAAAGAATGCATTTGGGGAACTTTGTGGGGAACATTAATATAAAATAAATATTCTATGATCAGGTAGTAGTTTAACAGATAACTTATTAGGTTGTCTGTTTTTTATATGTACAATTACCTATCGTTTCCTATATAGTTATATAGATAGAAGGAGGAATATTATGGACGATTTATTTCTTATTATTTCATTTTTAAGTATCGCTGCTATTCTTATTTTTGCAATTTTAGCTGTTATTCAATTTGCAAAAAAGGACAGCCAAAAAGGTAAAAAACAAATTAAATTTGCAGGTATTGCTGGGGCCATAATGGTTGTATCTTTTATTGGATTTGGCATGACTTCAGACGCAAGTGATACAACTAAAAATGACAAAGAAAAAGTAGAAACAGCAGCAAAGCCTAAGGAAGAAACACCAGAGGAAAAAGCTGCACGTGAAGCTAAAGAAGCTGAGGAAAAAGCATTAACTGAACAGAAAGCAAAAGAAGAGGCTGAGGCGAAAGCTAAAGCGGAAGAAGAAGCAAAGGCTAAGGCTGAAGCTGAAAGACTTGTTAAATTAGAAGCTTTAAAATTGTCAGGATCAGGTGATACTGTCACTAAAAAAATCAAATTAGATGCTGGTTTCGTAATTATCGATGCTACACATCAAGGGTCACGAAACTTCGCTGTAAAGTTACTAGACTCTAATTCCAATACTTTAAAGTTAGTGGTAAACGAGATAGGTAATTATTCAGGCAAAATGATATATGCAATACCAGCCGGTGAATACTTATATGAGGTAACCGCAAGCGGACCATGGACAATTAACATGTCACAAGACATCCCGAAAGATGTATCACCAGAAGGTAAAGTTTCTGGTAAAGGTGATAGTGTTGTGTTTATGAACATATCAAAAGGAGCAAAGAAAGTTTCATTTACGCATGATGGCTCTAGAAATTTTGTAGTTAAAGCAAATGATAGTGCTTTATTAGTAAATGAAATTGGTGCATATAGTGGCTCAAAAGTTCAAAAAGTAGAAGATACATCAACTTACTTCTTTGATATAAAAGCCGATGGTAATTGGACTATGACATTTGAATAAGTAAAAATTAAGCCGCTCAAATGAGTGGCTTTTTTGATGGATTTTTTAGAAATTAATGACATTTTCTCCTAAGCCAAATTACCAAAAAATAAATAGACTAAAAGCCAACATGGACATCTTGGTTCTTAATGTTAAGCTTGAATTAGCGTCATTGTTCATTAATTCTGCTTTTTGACACTTATCAAAGACTGATTAAACTTGACTGACTCTTCCCACTGGGGAAAATGACTTGAGTTTTCGAACCAAATGAGTTTTTTTGTCGTTTTTATCGTGTGATAGTAATCCTCTACTAATGAAGAAGAAACATGCTGATCATGACGCCCTTCAAAAAACGTAATAGGGACATCGAAACTCTTGTATTCACTAAAATCAATTTCCATGAGCTCTTGCCACAAATATTGTATAGATTGTAGACTACCTTTTTCGCGATTGATTAAATCTTTAAATGTGTACTTTGATGAAAAAATGAAATCCCTTACCAGTTGGTTGTAATTGCTTTTCCCATATAAAGAATGTCTGTATCGAACCACTAATTTAGTAACAAATAATAAATCGTTTAACCAATCTTTTTGAGTCAATGAAAGGTCAATATTTTCCAATCGCTGAACAATCTTTTTTTTATTTTGTTCTCGACTTTCTTTCAAAACAAAATCATATTGACACTGCAATCCTTTTTTCATGTTAACTACTTGACCACATCCAAAATAACTATGTACTAATTGTGGATATTTTTTAATGAAAATTAAGCCTAGGACACTTCCCCATGAGTGACCTAAAAGGTAAACTTTCTCTTGTTTAAACGTTTCTAACAAATAATGAATTAAACTGTATAAGTCTTCTATATAAGTTTCAATAGTTATTTGTTCCTCTTCCGAAAAAGTATAGTAAGATTTCCCCGCCCCTCTTTGTTCCCAGACTACAACATTAAACGTTTTTCCAAGTTCTGAGTTATATTTATAAATCAGTGGTAAAGCGGCATCACCTGGACCACCGTGCAAATACACTAAAAGAGGCAGATCGTTATCTTCACCAAAAATAGAAATAAATTGTTCTGAAGAGCCTATTTTTATATAGTTTGACACTTGAGTTTTCATTTTCTTCTCCTTCCTTACTATCGATTTGTTCCAACTTGTAATTACCGCGTTGTTTAAAATAAGGAACAATTTAGTTTTTGAATTATGGCTCTTCATCAAAATGTATGCTTGACTGTATATTCCGTTACAGGTGAATGCTTTCCGTCGGCACAGCTTTGCTTTCGGAACTAAAACTCGCCACCATTGCAAGTACATATTTTGATGTTGGCCTGAATTATATTTATTGTATCATTTTTCCAAAAAAAGATATTTTATTTAAGCGTTAAAAAGTACATTAGTATATAAAAAATAAGCCGATCAATAATCGACTTATTAAACACCCTAATTGAATAAGTGAGAGTCTACATTACCACACTTCTCACTTTATTAACTTATATAAATTATTGTGAATATGTAGTGTTACTGTCTCTTTTCAACAAATAACAAAATTAGTGTTGCTAATGGGCCTAACAAAAGAGAAAGTAAAAACCAATTGAACCCTGTTCTATTCTTCCCTTGTGCAAGTGCAGCATTTATCAACGCCAATGTACCCCAACCTACGACATATTGGTTATCCATCATTTGTCCCCCTTTTTCATTTAACCATACTGCACCGTTAGTGTAGTTTTCTTCATAAATTTGATTATAACACACCCAAAAACATGCTTCATAAAAGGTGTCTATACTGTCAAATCAAATAAGCCTGACCGCCAATTCCGCTTGCGAGTAATATAAACCGTTACAACCTCCATAACTACCTAGCCTCTCACAATTCCGATATCTCCAAGACAAAAGCATTCTTATTAGTATGTAAAAGCCTAACTTTATGTGTAATTGGTCTACTGATAAATTTCGTGTATGCACCGTCAATCACTCTCCTTAATTCGGAGTATAATGCCCTTGACACCACATGAAAATCGGCTGTCATGACTTTTATTTTGGGCTATTAAAACGAGTTATGAGCTTATGGGGATTCCTGCGCTTATTTTTTTAACGCAAAACTGACGTAAGTTAATCGGGATAACTAAATTCTATATATTGCTCATGACGACCAACTATCCACTTAAACGATCTCGATACGTCTGACAGCGTTGAATAAGTGAGGTAACTAAAGAATGATAATTTCATCAGAGTATTCTCTTAAATGTTCAATGGCTAATATCACTGCACCTTCTTCTGTCTCAATTAAACTCAATCCTATCTTTATTGGACTCCAAAATTCATATCCGCAGTCTTCTTGCCACATATATACTTCTGTTGTATAAAGACGATCCCTCTTTTTTATAATTTGAACTTTATATTGATTACTTGGAGACATCATTTCCTTTATCATCTGTTCCATCGTTTCACCATCTTTACAAATATTAATGTGTATATTATAACTATTATTCTTCAAAATGTTTAAAAGCTGTGCGCAAGTTCCGAACACTAGAATGCACCTGTCAGAATAAAGGGCTTTGGGGTCACGCACTTTCAACGCAAAAAAGAACGACCAACAAACGAGATTTAATTCTTTCGTTAATCGTTTTGTTATCGTTTTATTCCTTCACGTTCAAGCAATCGATAAATTGTTCCTTTTCCGATTTTGTAAGTCTTGCGAATGTCAACAATTGAAACGCCGTATTGATAATCCTTAATGATTGCGTTGCGTCTGATTTCTTCTTCGCCTTCAACTAACTTCGTTTACGCCCTTTTAACTTTCCTTTAGCTTTACACCCCTTTATTCAAATTAATCATGAATAATAATTATCAATGGAATAATAATCCTGTTTACCTTGATAAGAATAATACGATAAAATATGTTAGGCCAACTTCAAATTTGCACAAGGAAATATTCAACAGTTATACATAGGAAGTGAAGAATTGTATTATATAGTACTCTCAATAGGATTAATACTTGCTCTCTCGCAAGCTATATCATTAATTTTTATGTATCAAGACAAAGAATTGCTATCTTTCGATGGATTTAAGTCTCTTTTTGGTTTTTTAGTAGGTGTTACGTTATTAGTGATTACCCTACCGAGTCTAAAAACTATTATCCAAAAAGATTATGACGTTATTAGTGGAGAGTGTACGATCGAAGTTGGTTCATTCGGACGCCGTACATCAACAACTTTTGAAATGATTGAAACTGGTGAACAATATACCTCATTCGATATTCCTGAACTGGATGCTTATGGTATGTCAATTCCTTACTATTGTAAGGTGTCAGTTACAAAAGAAAATATGTTTACAAAAGACAATATGTTTACTATGGGTTACGAAATTTATGATGTAAAATCACGAAAATTATTATTTAAAAATGACTAGAGACGAATGCAAATGTCTCTAGTTTTTTTAATCAATATTGGCACAAAGACCGAGTATGGGATTGTTGGCAAATGAAATGCTTGGAGATAATTTTAAAAAAGAGCAATGCATTAGCGATTTTGATGCCCTTCTCCTGACGTCCACTAAAAATTTCGGAGGTGCAATTAGCTCTGTATCATCCTGTTGAAATGCCCCTTTAAAGTTTGGAAGCTGTATGCCCCCTGTAATGTCATTCAAATCAAATATCCCTGTTTTCTGTATATTTTGGGACATAAAAAACCTCCTAACTAATAAAAGTTAGGAGGTAATAAAATTGCGAACTTTGATAGGTATTTTATTTACTAAATCCGCATTATCAATTACTTGCTTTTCCCCAAAACATCATTCTCTTCTAGGAACTTCGTATTGAATTGCGCTGATTTGAAAACTTCATTGTTCATCAATGCTTGGTGGAATGGAATTGTTGTTCCATAAGGATTCAAGAGCATCTTACAAAGCTCAGAAACCCTTACAGAGCAAGAATTATACGGATATTTAAGAATAGAATGATTTCAGAACGCAATACTATCACCTTCTATTAAATAGAATAGCATTTTTAAAAGTTGAACGCTAGACGCTATTCATCAAGTCATTTCGTGTGCATGCAGCAGGTCACCTTTATATAGAAAGATACCCTACCTCAATATCAGAAACATGCCCTACTAGTTTCTTCAGAGCTAATGAAGTATGCATTGAAATTGCTAACTAAACATAAATGAAATTATCATTAAGGAACTTACTGTAATGAGAAAAATTTTGAATGTGGACTTCTGAAACTATATCATAATTAGCTTTCTTTTTACTTATGGTATTTAGCTCAGGTTTATATTGGTATATCAAGCTAGCCTCTACTTCTAATAATAACTTTTCAGCTCCTTTTAAGTTAGAAATAAACTCTAAAGGAAGATATTCTTCATCTTTACTTAGTAACATAACGCTTGCAAAATAAATACTTTTTTTCAGTCCATCGTATTTTGGATGATGCAACTTAAGGGCAACTGTATGTCCTCCCCTAAATCTATTATTTGCAGAAGAAGTTTTCCCAATATAAACAACTTTTTCACTTTCACCTTCACCAACTGTAATTATATAAATAGGACAACAAGTAGTAGGAGGTTGAAAGGTTACACTTTTTATAGCTCGTATGATTTCGTTATCCAAATGTAAATTGATATAATTCTTACTATACTCTATCTCCCAATTCCAAAATTCTTCTAGATACTCAATTACTTTTTCTATATAATTATTATTTTCTTCCCAGGATTGTTTTAAACTTTGAGCAGAAAGTTTAGAAGCTTCATGTAAGGGAAATCCATTTTCAATACCTAAAAAGAAACCCAAACTAAAATCGATAGACTGTTTGTCAGTCAATTCTATTCTTGGAATTGCGCCTTTTTTTATAAAGTAATCTAATTGTCTAAAATGTGTTATTTCCATATGTTCTCCTTATGAGTTATCGCACCACTTCAATTCTCTTTGGTATGAGTTCATTGCAATATTGACGTCATTTAATCATTCCATATACAGCACTATACCAAGCATTACAATCTTCAATACTATGTTATGTTTGGTTAGAGTGCACCTTAAAAAACTCAAAGTAATCGAAGTTCTTTTTTTAGTTTTCATCGCTAAAATCTTCTATTTTTCACTAGATTTAAACCCTAAATCTTTCATCATCAAATCAATAATCATTTTATCATCCAATCCATTATATTTAATCATCAAGTCCATTATCATTTCATCATTAAATAATCTCAAAAAAGCACTATTTACACGAGCAATTAATGGTAAATTTTCTGACATCAATTGTAAATCACCACTGTGATTGGCATAAATTTGCAATGCATTTGTTTCTTTAAAAAGTTCTAGGGGTAATGGACTCTTAGCTCTCGGATTATGGAAAACTATTAATCCATCCGAAAGATGTTCAGGAGTGGCAGGAGACACTTTATTTAATTTGTATGGAAAATCATCATCAGATATATCATGTTGAATACAAAATACTTTATTTAAAGAATCTTCACCTTTCGAAATAACTAGTGATGTTAATTTTCCTATTGTAAGCGTGCAGGTGAAGATAATTGCTGATATATCTTCAAATTCCTCATCACTAAAAATATTTAACTTTATTTCAGCATCAGTTCCAGGTTTCAAAATAAAGTCTTTCTGCCCGTAACTTTGGGATTCAACATCAAAATATAAACCATATAATAATGCCATTAGAGGGTAAATAAACTCTACTCCATAATTTATTTGATCATAAGAAGCTAAAGCAATAGTGAATGGAGCCTCTTTATTTATCCATTCTTTTGTGGAATATTGATTTTTATATTTCATAAGTTTTGAACGAATTGAATTAGAATACCTAACAATTGATTCATCTATTATTTGATTAAAATTGGGATTAAAATGTAATGCTTCTAATCCTATAAAGGTATCCATGAAGGTCCTTTCTTCCTCTTGTAAACCTTTATCTTTAATATTTGCAACCACAGCTTCAACATAAAACTCAATGGGTGATTTAACTATAAAATCAGGCACTTGTTTTGAATAATCTAAGGTAAATTTAGCCTCTTTAAAAACTGCGTGTAGATATAATTCCCAAAAAGAAGAATGAAAAGTTGTTTGAAATTGATGCGCAAATTTATTATCTTTATCTATAAAACCTTTTGACCATTCTTCAATTATTTTCTTCTCTTCAATTAAATTATCTTTCAGCATTTTAAATTTATAATTTAGTTGCTCATCATTAATTTTTTTTGATACTTCAAATAAGTTCATTTTTTTCTTCCCTTTTGAATTTCATGCTAAAAATAGTTCCCCGCTTGTATTTTCAACTCAGTTTCGTGTGTGTACATGGACAACCTGCCATTCCCAGTCTAATTACATCGATTCGGAAACTATCCCCGCCCATATAATTCTTAATATTTTTCAATAATCCCATATGCTTTTTCAATAGGATACTTAACATTATTTTTACTTGCTGTTCAATTACATTAACAACATCAACTCCAGTCTCAATAGCAAATAGCAGTGTATATGTAATAATATCAGCCAGTTCATCCTACATCTTTACTAAGTTTTCATCCACAACCTCTTCACTATTTTTCCACTTAAACAATTCAAATTAACTTGCCCACAATAAAACTGCACTTTAATCACATCTCATTATGGTCAAATTTGTTGTCTCTATTAATAATACTACACACCTTTTTTATCCATAAGTTAATTTTTAAATAATCTAAAAAAGTGCAAGTTTTTATAGAAAACTTACACTCCCCATACATTTTTAAATTCCGCTAAAAGAATGATTTTACTTCCACCAATCAGGGTTCACGTTGTAACCTAATTTGGATAGCTTTTTTGCTAAATATGGTTGCCAATCTTCTGTATTTTTCTTGTATATTATTCCTTGTATATCATTAGGCAGTTCTAATTCTCCCTTAAGAATTGTTAGAGTCCTTTCCCTTCCAAGCTTACCAACAAAGTAACCCATTTCAAATATTACATTTTGCCTAGCTCTATATTTGATTTTGTCACTTCCATCTATTACCGAATAACCACAATCATCAGGACTACTCAGAATAATTGCAAACTTTGTGTCCTGTGTTTCTCTTTCAAACTTCTCAATGATTGTTTGTCCATCATCATCAGCTTCACTTAAAATAACAGGAGATAATGATAGTTTCCTTATAAATCTATCAACCTCTAATAGAAGTTCTCTATCATGCCCATGAACTAAAAATATCCTGTCATTCTGAACATCTTTTACTGCGACTTGAGAAGTCTCATCTTCTTTTTCTGAATTAAATTGTTCAAATTCTTCTTTAACTTTTATCTCTTCAATAGCAGTGTCTAGAATAGCTAAGAAACTATTTCTTGCGTTCTCAAAACTATTATACTCTCTGTCCGAGTAATCATTCCCACTAAATCTTATACCCGAATAATTAAAATTTAAAATTGCAATTTGTTCACACAATTTATCTGCACTGCTTTGTTCTAGTAAAGAATGTAATTTTAAATCTGAAATATGTTTTACTTTTTCTACCTCATTAAAATCTCCATTAGTTATACAGTGTACTGAATCTTTTAGACCTTCAATTTTATTAATACGAGTTTGAACATTCATTGATAAACCCCCATACATATTTACATTTATTTTCAATCCATATTTTAACACACAAAAAAGTTATAAGTAATATTTTAGGGAATTTACTAAATGTTAATAGCTCATCGTTTATACCCATTAACTTCTAAAAGTTACACTCACAACAATGCTACCTAAAGTACAAAGCCTTCCATTATTTTGTCTATTTCATCATCAATGATGCCAATATACTTCAACTCCACAAATTCGCTCTCGTATCGCTTCAACTTTCTTTTGGTGTGCGTGTAACAGGTAGCTTAGATTCTTCATTCAACATCATCAAAATATCGGAAAATACCCCCTCTACTTCCACACTCTGTAGCGCCCCAAACGCTCTCCTGACACGCTTCTGACCTTCACTGACCAATTTATCAATTTGACTTCTAGGAGCGACCTGTAACGCTCCTGTAGCTCTATAGATTACTTCTGACACTCCGTAGCTTGACCAAAGTGAAACGATGATTTAACACGTCAACTCATAAAAATCTAGTGTGTCATAAAGTCCTATAAATCAAGGTTTTCGTCTGAATATACATAAACGTCACCTTTTGAAAAACAAGTAAAGTTGTTATATTTCTTTGCTTTTCTCTTTCTAGCTTCACGCTTTAAGGTACTCATGCTAATCCCTGTGATTTCTTCTACCTGCGAGAATGAATGTGTTTCTTTCAGCTTCATAGCATGATCAAGCTGTGCCTTTGTATATGTAGGCTTGCGCCCTTCACGATAACTTGGATTTTGTTTTGCTATCGCTTTCCCCTCTTGTGTGCACTCCACAATCATGTCACGCTCGAACTCTGCAAATGCAAAGAAAATATTTTTAATAAGCTTTGAAGCAGGTGTGTTATCCAGAAGCCCTATGTTCAAAATATGTACTCTCACGCCTTTTGCAATTAAGTCTTTTACTAATTCACTACCTTGTGAAGCTGAACGAGCAAAACGGTCTAACTTTGTTACCATAAGCGTATCACCTTCTTTTAGTACGCTTAAAAGTTCATTAAATTGTGGTCTATCTGTTTTCGTGCCTGTAAACTTTTCTTTATAGATGATTTCAGCACCGTTCTTCTTCAAATCTTGAATCTGTGCTTCTAGGTCTTGACCTATAGTTGAGACACGTGCATATCCATATACTGTAATTTTAATTCCTCTTCCCAAGCTTATTTATGACACTTAATTACGACACCGTTTGATACCTTGATAATACAGCATCATTTTAACGGTGTCAAAGCTTAAAATTTATGATACCATCAAACATATTACCTAATTCAAATGAACAACTTCCCTCATGATCCATTTACACAAAAATTAGTAAATGTTAATATGATAATAAGTATTCTTTCTTGCTTAACTCACATATATTATGGGTATAGCTTAGCAAGGAGGTGCTTTCTAATGAAGAAAAGGAGGAAACAAAAATTGACTACACCTTTACTAAATAGAGAAGAAACCAAAAAACAATTTTCTGCTAAACAACTCAGATTAGCAAAAGCTATAAAAAAATCAGCAGGTATTCATCAATTCAGCGAAGATTTCGATTCTGTAACTGCTACAAATATACTACGAGGTAAACATATAGATGACAAATAACGATATAAACTTTTCAAAGAGAGTCATCCAATTAAACGAAGGTGACTCCCTTTTTTTTGATACCAATGTTTTAATAGATTATTTAAACGAAAAAAGTAAGAACCATGAAGCAATTAAGCATTTCATAATACATACTGTAAATCAAGATTGCCAAAGGTTTATTTCACAAACAGCTTTACAAGAGCTTTTATACATTGTTGCTAAAGAATTGTTTATAACTGAGCAACTCTTAAGCTGCAATTACAAAGAAAAATACGAGGCTAGTTCAGCTTGGATAGAGTTACCTAAAGGTCGCATACCCTCCAACCTTAAGCTCCTTAAGGACTATAATGAAAAAGCTTTGACATCTATCAACGAACTATTTCCTTTGTTCAAAGTAACAAAGTCTATTGCAGCTGAAGCAAAACAAGCTTTACAAATTTCCTTTGAATACCCTTTACATTCAGCCGATGCTTTTATTATGAGTAGTGCTGTTCAAAATAACAGTGCGTTAGTTTCATTAGATGGTGACATGCGTACTACATCAAATGAAATTCCTATCTATTACTGTAGTAAAAGTAAATTCAATCCATCTATTTATGATTCAATTGAAGGGCACAACCAATTATACGATGAAATTTTTAACGCTGAAAACTAATTCATCATCTTCTCGTAAAACTTGAAAAGGGACGAATGTTTCGACCCGATCAAGTCAAATCAGATTTTTTTACGTATCTTTCACGATAGTCAATTACATATCAACTAAAGGCTCTCTATACTCCATAGCAGTTGCCTTTAGTTGTTCCCTCGGCATCTAGAATCTTTTATTGCACTCCCATTTTGTAGCTTCCCTTATGGTTATTTAATGTAATCGTATGCGCTCTCGTAAAGATCTAGTTCTTCTATAAAAACACCCTAAAAAATCACATAATCTAGATATTGACACATTTTCACTTATGTACTGCTACTTTTTTATCTATCTATTCAATGGAGCAACTAATACAGGTTTATAGTGTGATTCCTCTGACATTAGCGATTGATTAGATTTGTAACGGTTTAAACATTATCGTATCGCCTGCTGTAACAGCCAATCTTTCTTGTTAATGCTACACGCATCTACAACTTTTTTTGTAAATATATTACTCTAGACAAAACAACTGATTGTTCAGTTATTCAACTAAACCAGCTAATAGTTTGTCAATAATTTTCTGTTAAAAGTTTAATATGCACGTGCTATACTAAAAAGCGCATGACAAATAACCTTCCTAAAGTTTGTTTTTGGAAGGTTTTGTTTGATTTAGTTGTACTTACTTATCAGGCTAAATCTTGGTACGTAGTTCTGTTTTTTAATAAGGCAAAAATCCAATGTAATAGTTTATTAATACAAGCTACCATCGCTACTTTAAAAGGTTTTCCTTCGTCACGTTTTTTATCGTAAAATTCACGTAATTTCTTGTTTCGAGGAATGATTTTATCGTCTGTTCTAGTTTTTCTGCAATCTCTTATTGCACAACGAACAGCCATGAACAAGGCATGACGAAGTCTACTTGAACCTCGTTTTGTAATTCGATTCTTGGTCGCTGAAAACTTACCTGATTCGAAAACACTTGGGTCAACTCCAGCGAAAGCCACAAGCTTTTTAGGGTTGTTAAATCGATCTATTTCACCAATCTCAGAAATAATCGTTGCAGCGATTTTTTCACCGATACCGGGGTTAGATTTGATAATACTATATTCTTCAATTTCTTTAGCGAGGGCATCTATTTCTGACTCTAAATTTGATAGATGCTCTTTGTATTGAAGAAAGATCTTTATATACATATCCAGACTTAAAATATGACTCTGGTAAACTGTTTTTTCAAAAGGATTACGAGCTGCAGCGGCTTTAAGCTGTAAAGCTTTTTCATTTGCCCATCTAATGGATCTACTCTTACATAGTTCGTAAATTTTGTCTGTAATGGATTCCTCACTTGCTTTCAAAATATCTTCTGAAGAAGGGAACTCTGAAAGAGTTAATAGTGAAACATTAGAATATAAATCTCCAAAAACCCCTTTATATTCAGGAAATACCTGTTCAAGGACTGCCTGAAATTGCAACTTAGTTTGAATCATTACGCCAGTTATATTTTCATGTTGTCTTGTAAGATTACGAAGATTTAATAACTGCACACCACGCTTTTTATATGGCTCTAATTCCTCTTTATAGAACAATTCACAAAGAAGATAGGCATCAATGGCATCCGTTTTTACTTTTCTCAAACTCGTTCCTCTTGCCTTATATGAAATTAACGGATTAATGATAATCAATAAATATCCTCGTTCTTCTAAATGATGTATGACAGGAGCACCATAATGTCCTGTAGCTTCTAAAATGATTGTAGGCTTCATACCAGCCTCGTTTTTTACATCCTCTAAAAATATAACAAGGTCATTAAGACCTTCTAAAGTATGAGTTACCTTAAAACTTTTACGATATGGTTTGCCTTTATCTAAAAATGCTTGAACCTGGCTTTCTCCTTTTGAAATATCCAGACCAACGACTGGATTCATTATTAATCTCCTCCTAGAATCATAGTTTGCCAGTTACCCCTAATCCTCCATGCAGTGTCATAGCTTCGCTTGTTATACGAGATCTAAGTCCCAACCAGCCTCAATCATGTTTCTGCAAGTAGGGGGCGAACGGTTTAGTTGACGGGGTCAAGCCCCACGGGCAGTTACGTTCTACCCTGGCTACTGCTATAATAAATCCATAAAAAAAATGGTCAACCAGAAATATCTGGCTGACCTTATAATACGAACTCATCCAATAGTTGTTGATTTGATGCTTTGGAATAGTAGTTCCTTTTCTTATTAAGTTCTGCGATTAATTCTTCATAATTTTCACCTCTGCTAGAAGAAAGAATTAGTTTTTGAATTTTATTTTCAACATCTACGATTACATACGCTCGGAACTTTTCAATTACTAGATTAGTAAACCAATCTTTTGGAATAGTATAGAACTCTTTAGTCATTTATTATCACCTCACCTTATATACAATTATGTACTTTGCACAAAAAAATCCGAACGTTGATTAGTATCAGCAACACTAATCAACCATATATAGTACAAAACACGAACTTTCTACGTTTTTATACATAGAAATATTCGTGTATTTGGATTTTACAACACTTTAACGAATTTGTAAATAGCTATTATAATTTTTTCTAGATAAATAACACTCCGTTTTCACAATATTAAAGATACTCCTTCAAATCCTCCGCAACCTCCTCTACATTTTTCTTTCAAAAGCTCTTCTAATAGCATGAGCATTTTTATTTGCACCAAGCATCTATTTCGAATTGACAGCAATTTACGCATCCCTATCATGAAGGAGGTTGAGTTGAAACTGCTCAATGTAAAAATGCCTTGCCTAGTTCTCAATAAATCAAAATGACTTAAAAGAACAAGACAAAAAGGATAGCCCCAAATACTAGGCTATCCTTTTCATATTATTCATGCCCAATAAGACTTTATTCCTAGTTTCCTATTAATGAATTTATAACTTCATCAAACTCACTAAATGAATCCCAGTTTCTTCTCCATTCTTGAATAAATTTCACATCATTTGATTTTGGTAGCTGATTACTATCTAATTTATTTATCTCAACTACTGCTGGCATAGGGATAGCCTCCCCGATAATCAAGGCTTCTCTTTGCTTAAAAGAAGATAAACTGTCAGTTAGAGAACTTACATCGTCTGGCAGTAGTTTCTTTATATACTGTTGATCGTTAGGGTTGGTTACTCTCATTACCACGAAGCTATTACATTGTGAAAATATTGTTTCAGATATCTCAGATGGTCTTTGGCTTACAATCATTACTGAAACCCCATATTTTCTCCCTTCTTTTGCTACCCGTTCAACTGATTCCTTTACATACTTATATTTTGCTTCCGTGCTTTTAGGAATATAATTATGAGCTTCCTCATAAACTAACAAAAATGGTATTTTTACATCTTCTTCCTTTCTAATTTTTTTCCTGTGAAATGCAAAGTTAAAAATTAATCTACTAACAAGCGAAACACAATTATTAATAATCTCAAATGGCATACCACTTAAATCAATAATAACAACATTTTTCTTTCCTTGAATAGAACCTTCTTCCCCAAATTTATATCCAATAAATTGTTTAATTATATCAGCAAGGTTAATACGATAATCATCCCCTTTATTTAACAGGAATTTCAATCTATCATCATTGATTTTTGTTTCTAAACGATTTACAAATCCTGTGAATTTCCCGTTAAATGTAGTGGATTTAGTTGTATTAATATCACCAATTTTTTTCTCAGCTTCTTCTAACTCTTCAAATATACTGCCACTTTTTTGATTCTCAAAATCATCATAAATATGCTCAGTACCTTTTTTAAAAACTACAAGACCATTTGCTTCTTTAGCGATATTATAGTTTTTTATATATTGAAGCACTTCTTTAATATTAAAGTAAACTGGTGTATCATATGTGATTTCATCTTTAAACTCGCCATCTGTACCTTTGTTATAAAACTTCTTATTGAGTACAACTGCCCTCTTAAAAATATTTCTTTGATTATGATCTGAACCCTCTACATCTAAAAAGAAGTCCTCTAGTTCCTCTGAGTTCATTAACCAATAGGGTAATTTTATGTCATCTACAGTTAATGCTCTACATTTATCTTTAAAAGAGTGTTGATATTCCCCATGAATATCGAATATGATAATGTGGGAATTATTCAACAGTCCCTCTTTTTGTTCCACAGTAAACGGATTTATTCCTTCATGTAAAATTTTTGCTACAGTACATGATTTCCCACTACCTGTAGACCCAATTACCGCCAAATGTTTATTAAAAAATTTATTCCCGTCCAATACCACATTAATTGCTTTACTATTTGTGGAAAGAGCTTGTGGAAGTGAACTAAAATAAAATTCATTTTCTTTTATCTCCTGATGAAAAATACGCTTTAGTAATTCATTATCAACAATTTCTACATGATTTGGAGGTACAGTGATGTTATTACTTCCTCTATAGAATTCATTATTATGTATATAACCAATAGGATGGATATCGAGTATAAAAGTAGGCTTTTGTTTTTTTATATTTATTTCATTAAAATAGTCATTTATATCTCTTATCTTATAATTTTTTAAAACCCCTACAACCGACTCCTCAAATTCATCTGTTATTTTTATATAACTCCCTATAGTAAATTTATCATTTAAGTTTCTAAATTTATCAGGATCAGTTACTTCTACTTGTATGCAGCTAGGCGATACAGAAAGAATTCGGAAAAATTTATTGTTTCTGTTTTTCAATGTGAAAATCTTGCTTATATCACTTAGTGTCTTGATATCTTTTGTATCTTCTATAGCATACACCGTTGCATCACTTTTATCTAAAATTGACTTATACAGCGTACTTTCACCAAAGCATATAACTACATCAATATGGTTTATTTCCTGAATTCGATTTATAAAAGTATTTGCTGATATAATTTTAATTTGATATTCAGCCTGTTTTATAGCGCTATTTTGATCAACATAAACTATAGGCTCTCGGTTAAATTTATCAGCATCAAATATCTGCCAACTCTCATTACCATCGTTAAACTGAATATTCTTTGTCAAAAGTTCTCTTTTTAATAAAGAAATTTCGTCCGACTTTAAATCTAATACAACAGTCCAAACTTTGTGTTTACTAAGCGCCTCATTTAAAGCAAATGAATCTTCTATCACATTTGAGATAAAATCGCTAAATGATATTTCTCCCTCTTTATTAGCGAGATAATCCTTCCCTATATAAAGATACCTACTTTTTGTTTTACTAAGCCCTTTTGTACTTTTCAATTTTTCTATTACATAATCGTAATAATTATCCTTTCCCCTATGCCAAGCAAACCATTTATTAAACAAAAGAGCCTTCTTGTCGATTTCATTTAAGAATTCTTCCTTAGTTATTTTTCTCTTCTCTTTATGCTTCTCTTGCGCTTTTACTATATAATCCTGTGATTCTAATTCCTCGATTAATCCCTGTAATTCTATTTTGAAAGTATGTAAATCATCAGTATGTTTCTCTTTTTCTCCTTTCCCGTCTCTTATACATTTTTCCCTATATTTGATTTTCCCCTGTACAGATGTAATTCTTTGTTTTAATTCTTTATGCTTTTCTTCTAGGGCTTCTCCATTTTCACAAATTTGAATCGCTTTGTTAAAAATAACTTTAAGAGCATTATTGTAATAGTAATTCTCTGCTTCTTCCAAGTCCTTACAGTTATCTATCTTCTCGTTCAATAATGATAAAACTTCATTATATTGGAGATGTATATCTGTTGCTTCTAAATCCACTTTTAATAGCCGTATAAATTCTTTTAAATCTTCTTCAGGTATTTCAACACCTGAATCAATATACAATTGTGTTACAACTTCTCCTTTAATGTTCCTAGTTGTTAATATATCATCTTTGAGAAAATCTAAAGCACTTTTCTCCCCTTGACTTATAAGATTCTTGTTAGCATCTAATTTCAACTTTTCTGTTTCTTCTTTAAAATATGCATATAAATAATAATTTCGCCTATTAAAATTATTTCTTATTACTTCTTTAAAATGCTTAAACATCTGTTGAATAGGTTCTTTAATTTCAGATGTATTGTATGTAGTTTTTGCATAATATTTTACTTGAACAGAGGTATTATCCAATTCGTTTATATTCTCAATGTCAATATCTTCAATTCCTTCCACACAGATAACCGTATCATTATCCTCTTGCTTAATTAACTCTATAATTGTTTTATCAAATTGATACAAATATCCTGCAATAGTAGACTCTGCTGACCGCTTTCTTTCCACAAAACTCACCTCTCAAATTATTATCATCCATACAACTCAATATCTTATCACAAATTTAGGCAAAATATACCAGATCAACTAATTTATATTTTCTCACTGTTATGATTTTATAAATAACCACCCTATCCCATAATACTAATCAATGCACCTTTAATATTTCATTCGAACACAAACCATCATCAATCAAAGAAGTAAACAGCTACTAAATTTTTTTAGATATTCCCTCAAATCATTCGCTACTTCTTCAACATCTAAATCAAGATAAAAAGCTGTGGAACTAAGGTTAATATCCTATTGCCTTTAAGATTGATGCTACGCTTGCTCCATTGTTATGTAAGTTTTTCGCATAGACTCTCCTAATTGCATGAGCATTGATATTCTGCAATCCAAATCACTTTGAGATAATACAACCAAACAAAAAGAAGCTAGATTTCTCCTCTAGCTTCTCTAAATCCTATACTCTCTTATTTAATAGTTCATAAATCAAGTAATCAGTAATCTTGAATCCAAGAAAGGACAGTCTCATAGCATGTTATAAATAATCCCTTAACCCCTTCAATAGGTCATCAGAGCTTATCCCTAAGTATCTCGTTGTGGTTGATAATGATTTATGAGAAAGCGCCTTACTAATTAAAACAACATCCGCCCCCTTTTTCCTTAAGTTAGTTGCATACAACCTTCTAATAGCATGAGCGCTGATATTGTTTAACTTGTACTTCTTAGCATAGTAAGAAAGCCTTTTAGTAATTGCACATGGTTTTGTTTCAACATCTAGAGAATCACCAAACTTACTTAAAAATACAACTTCATTTCGTTTCTTATAATGTTTACGAATGATATTATTTTGAGTTATCAAACGTTTCAAATACAGTGCTAATTCATCATCGAATGGCAATTTCAATACATCATGGTTCTTCATAATGTCACCTGTCAGTAGCAATGAGTTAGTCTTAAAGTCAATATGCTTCTCTTCTAGCTGTATTAACGTGTTCATTCGAATACCTGTTTTGTATATAGTCAGTACAGCCACCGCATCACGAAACTGAATGAAATTCGCCATATCAAGTAATGACAATAAGATTGATAATTGCTTCTCATCAGCAGGAAGTTTAATCTTGGTATCAACACGTATACGAACGTCTTTCCAAAAGTTTCTCTCTATCCACCCGTTATCGTAAAGTCGATTTAAAACAGCTTTAATGACACGTAGACGGCTTTGTTTCGATACATCTGAAATATCCCCTAAGCTCGCAAGCCAACCAAATATAGACTCCAATTTAATGTCATCTACGTATTCAATTTTCATTGCATCTACTAAACGGTTAAAAGTATAAATATATTCACTGATTGTCGCTTTACGAACGCCCGACAGACGCATTTGCTCTTTCACAATTAACAAAGCACTATTAATTTCTACACCTTTCTTACCCTCATGTAATTCAGCTACATCGATCATTAGCTTTGGTGGAGTAATCAGTATCGTATCTTCCTCTTGAAACGTACCCTCAAAATTTGGTAGCTGTATAGCTTCTGTCACATCTTCTAAATCAAAAATCCCTGTACGCTGACCATTTTTAGCCAAATAAAAAACCTCCTAACAATTGAATGTTAGAAGGTAATTTTATTGCGATATTTGGAATGCATTCTATTCCTTATTCTATTCCCCAAATCCACGAATCCAATTACTTGCTTGTCCCCAAAACATCATTCTCTTCTAGGAACTTCGTATTGAATTGTGCTGATTTGAAAACGTCATTGTTCATCAATGCTTCGTGGAATGGAATTGTTGTATTGATCCCAGGACCAGATACTTCAAATTCGCTAAGCGCACGATTCATTTTCGCAATCGCTTCTTCACGTGTATTGGCATGAACAATTAGTTTTGCAACCATAGAGTCATAGTATGGTGGGATTGTATAGCCAGCATATACAGCAGAGTCAATACGTACACCGTAGCCACCTGGAGTTACGTAAGTATCTACAGTACCAGCTGATGGCATGAAGTTTTTATAAGCATTTTCTGCGTTAATACGGCATTCAATTGCCCAACCATTTAATTGTATATCATCTTGAGTGAAAGGAAGTTTTTCACCAGATGCAATTTTTAATTGTTGTTGTACAAGATCCACACCAGAAATCATTTCAGTTACTGGGTGTTCTACTTGGATACGAGTATTCATTTCCATGAAGTAGAATTTATCTTCTTGATAGTCATAAATAAACTCGATTGTTCCGGCACCTTCATAGTTACAAGCTTCAGCAGCTTTAACGGCAGCGGCACCCATTTCAGCACGACGCTCAGAAGATAGCGCTGGAGATGGAGCTTCCTCTACTAATTTCTGCATACGGCGTTGAACGGTACAGTCACGTTCACCTAAATGTACAACGTTACCATAGCCATCCGCTAATACTTGGATTTCACAGTGACGGAAGTACTCGATGAATTTTTCTAAATATACGCCTGGGTTACCGAATGCTGCAGCAGCCTCTTTTTGCGTAATTTCAATGCCTTTTACAAGGTCTTCTTCTGTACGAGCTACACGGATACCTTTACCGCCACCACCAGCAGTTGCTTTGATGATCACAGGGTAACCAATTTTAGCAGCCCATTCTTTACCTGTTTCGATATCTGGAACAATACCAGTACCCGGAACAAGTGGAACACCTGCTGCTTCCATTGTTGTACGTGCAACGTCTTTAATACCCATAATTTTAATAGAATCAGATGAAGGTCCAATGAACTTAATGCCTGCGTTTTCACAAGCCTCAGCGAAGTCAGCGTTTTCAGATACAAAACCGTAACCTGGGTGGATACCGTCTGCACCAGTTTTTTCTGCTACGCTAAGTAAAGCTGGGAAGCTAAGATATGAATCTTTTGAAAGCTTTGGCCCGATACAATATGCTTCGTCTGCTAATTTCACATGTAATGCGTCAGCGTCTGCTTCTGAGTATACGGCAACAGATTGAATGCCTAACTCTTTACAAGCACGAATAATACGCACAGCGATTTCGCCGCGGTTTGCAATTAAAACTTTTTTCATGGTTGTGCACTCCTTACTCAGCTTTTACAAGGAATAATGGTTGACCGTATTCTACTAATTCACCGTCTTTAACAAGTACTTCAACGATTTCCCCTTGAACTTCTGCTTCAATTTCGTTGAATAGTTTCATAGCTTCTACGATACATACGATTGTTTCATCACCAACTTTGTCCCCCACTTTAACGTAAGCTGGTGAATCTGGATTTGGAGATTGATAAAAAGTTCCAACCATCGGTGACACAATTTTATGTAACGATGGGTCGTTATTTGCTGGTGCTGCAGCTGGTGCTTCTTCAGCTTTTGCTGGAGTAGCTGGTGCTACAGGAGCTGCTACAGGCGCAGACTGTTGTACAACAGGTGCAACTACTTCTTTTTTAGGTGCTACAGTATCAGTAACAACAACACCATTCTTTTTTAATTTAACTTTTGCGCCATCTACTTCGTAAACGAACTCGTCAATCGAAGAAGAATCTACTAATTTAATAATTTCGCGAATTTCTTGAATTTTGAACATTTCTAACTCTCCTTATGAAATAAAATCTACTACAAATACTATTTTATATTTTTTTCGAACAATTTGAAATACTTTAATGCAAATTAAGTAAATATGAACAAAATAAAAGGCTTTCCTTTACTAAACGAAAGCCTTTTCATTATACTGATATATAACAACAGTTTCAAATAAACAGAAAATTCCTCTTTTTCTCTCTATTTTTAATAGTTATTCGCGCTGAATTTTACTTGGACGTCATTTGCGCCTTCCATCTCTGTTTTTACCAAGTAAATAATTTCATTTGCTTGAGCTTTTGATAGCTCCTCAGCCATAACAGTTACCTGTACTTTATCACCATCTGCTCGAACAAACGCATCGGAGTAACCTGAAGATTTAATAAGCATTTCTAACATTGCTTCAGAGGATTCTTGTTTTATAAGGTTATCCATTTCATTATAAGCTTCACTTTTTTGTTCTGCTGTGTAATCTTTTGAACCGATCTTCTGCTCTAATTGCAAACGAAGCTGGCTTCTTTCATCACTAACTTGCATGCGCATTTCTTCAAATAAATGACTTGGAGAAGATACTTCCTTCGTCTCTCCCTCTTTCGTTGCTTCTTGATCAGTCACACCCGTTACCGCAGTTTGCTGTAATGCGTCATCTGTGAAAATAGTTAGTCCATTAAATTGTTTTGCTGGATCAACCAAATAATACACTGAGATAACCGCTACTAGACTTAATAATGTCATAAACCAAACTGTTCTTCTACGTACGCGCATTTACTTTTCCTCCTTATTCTCCATTGGAACGATAATAATTCGATGAATCGGCAATTGCATTACTTGACTAACAACAGCACGAATTTCATTTTTCACAAAGATATCTGATGCTCCTTCTGAAACAATTAGCATCCCTGTTACTTCTTTCGTGCCTTGTTCAGTTCCTCGAAAATATTGACTGAATAGTTTATTGTCATCCTTCTCAGCTGTCATATCTCCGTAATAAAAATAGACTTTAACCTCCCCAACACCTTTCATAGCCTTTAGTGTTTGCTCAAGTTTTTCTTCACTGGTCATCGAAGTTACTTGCCCATTCGTTGTACCCGTTTGATACATTGGTAAAATGATGAAAATTCCCACGGAGGCAGCAATAAGCATTAAGACTATAAATGACGTTGATTTTTTTCGTTTCTTTTCCACATCACTTGTACATTGCCTCCTTTCATCTTCTCTTTTTCAAGTGTATGTACGCTTGTTTCCTCCTATGAATTGATAAATGGAATCTTTAATAGCAATTGCAAAAATACTAACGTAATAACAAGCTTTGTAAGTGAAATTATTTCTTTATCTTCTGTTAAAAACACAAATATCTGACAGATAAAGAGCATCGCTAATAAAAGAATCAATCTATCTCCCCCCAGCCATAACTTGCACAAAAACGATGAGGAATAAACAAGAAAACATAAATGAAAAAGCAATTAGAAATGATACAGCACATAAGGTAAATAGAGATTTACTAACATGATCAAGTAGTTTACAAATATCATCAAAAGCAATCGGTTCTAAAATAGCAGCTAACATTTTCAACGAATACGCACTGACAACAAGCTGAACTGTTGGAATAAACGACACGGTAATAACCGCTATAAAAGCAGAAATACTAGTAATAGAAGAGGAAAATTGTGTCATATGCTGGAACATCGAAAAACTATCTACTATAAAGGAACCAACAACCGGAATATTTTCCTCTATTAATTTCTTCACAGGCTCTGCAACAGCTGCATTGACACTAAATGCGGCCACGCCACTCGCCGACATTAAAATGATGTAACAAATTACAGATGCCGAGACGATGCTCATAATGGTAAAACGAATCAATTCGGCAATTCTCGTAAACGAAATTTCTTTAACAATGACACTGCAGACATCAAACACAATGGCAAAAAGCACTCCTGGAATAAGCCATTTACTACTAATAATCGTTAAGACTTGTACAAAGAAAAGTAAAAAAGGCTGCCAAGAAGCAATCGCTGTAATACTGCTAGATAAAAGAAAACTTGAAGTAAGAATGGGATAAAATGCAGTAAATATATGTGCAAGTCCCTGTGCTATTTCGTCTATCAAATTAAATGAACTCACAACAACTGGTCCTATAGTCGCCAGTACAATAAGAAAAAAAAGTATCCTTGTCCCTTTTTCAAATTCTGGTAAAATCATATTAACAATCAAAATAATAATGACATACCCACACAAAATAAGCGTCATCTTCAGCAATAGAAAAAATGGATCCGTTAAAAACGAAAATATTTGCTCCAGCAATGTCTTCGCCCCTTAGTTTAGCCGTTGTAAAATGGCCGACACCTCCTGTAAAACAGCCAAAAATTCCTTAAACCAGTACAACAAAATAACAATCTTGACCCCATCGTAGACAATATGCCCGAGTACTTTATAGCTTTGTTCTACAAGTAAAAAAGACACCCATTGCCCTACATAAAAAAGGCTAGCACTTACTACTATTGCTTTTGCATAAGGCAAAAAAGCTAATGTCTCAAGCAATTGCTTGATGAATGGCAATAGGAGTGTAGAAAACAGCATACTAAACAGCAAAAACGAAAACATTACACTAATCAGCGCATGGAGTGGCTTTATGACTTCTTTTATAAGCAATAATAAAAGCAGCATGACAACAGCTACAATGACAATTTCCATTTACACTACCCAGAAGAGGTCAGCCATTGAAAGAATGTAAGGATTTCATTGAAAAATAGACGTAAAAATCGCAGTAATTCCGCTGTCATATATAAGTAGGCAATGAAAAATAGGAAAAATGAAAATTCTTTTTTTCCTGTTTGATCAAAGAAGACATGAAGAAGCGCAACTACTAGTCCCACTCCAGCGACTCTTAATACGTCTTGTAATTCCATTTCATACGCCCCCTCGTGTACAGCAATATATGTTGCTACCCCAAAAAAAAGACCTCTATACATACGTATAGAGATCTTAGTATTTTTATGAAATTAATGATGCCTTGGCAAAACTACGTCCTGTATTGGAAATAAGTTACAGTAGCTTTTCAATGATGCTTTTCACAGAACCTGGTTGTTTCACTAAATAGCTCTTTTCACCCATCCACATCGATAAATATTCGGCTTTGCTCTGTTTTGCACTTTCTTTACGAATAGTTGTAGTTAGATCATTTTGCAATGGATAAGGTGCTACAACAGCATCCTTCATACGTTCCGTAAAAGCATTTGCTAAGCCTCTTGCTGGTTTACCAGAAAAAGCACGAGTAATCGTCGTCTGCTGCGCTTTCGATTCAAGCAAGGCATTTTTATAAAGAGGTGAAATTTCACACTCATCCGCTACTAATAACGCTGTACCAATTTGAACCGCTTGAGCACCTATTGCTAGTGCTTTACTTACATCTTCCTTTGTGACAATGCCCCCAGCAGCAATAATCGGTATGGAAATTTGTCCTACTACTTGCTGCAGTAAATCATGCAAATCTATTAATTGCATTGGTTCAGTGAAAGAACCACGATGACCACCGGCTTCACCACCCTGAAGGACAACAGCTTGCATCCCTGCTTGTTCTACACGCTTCGCTTCCTCTAATGTAGTAGCTGTACCAATAACATAAACATTGTTGTCCTTTAAACGATGAATCACATCTGCTGAAGGAATGCCAAACGTAAAGGAACAAATGGCTACATTTTCATCAAGAACAGCTTGTACTTGTTCTTCAAATACTTCCTTGGACGTGACACTTTGTACAGGCGAAAGCCCAAGCTCATCATAAAACGGTTGTAAAGCCATTCGAGCTTTTTGAAGTACATCGATATCAATACGTGGCTCTTCCTGTACAAATAAATTAACAGCAAATGGCTTTTTCGTTAGCTTTTTAACTTCCTGAATAAAACTTTTTGTTTGCTTGCCATCTAAATAGCCTGCTCCAATCGAGCCTAAAATACCTTCCTCTGCACAGGCAGCCACAAATTTTGGCGTAGTTACACCAGCCATTGGCGCCTGTATTATTGGAGACGTGGTCTCAAAAATTGTTTGTAACATAGCATTCACTCCTTACTATTATTGTAAACAACTTTTCCAAATATGACCACATACCAAATGATAGAAACTACTTTTTATAAAAATAGTAAAGGTCGCTATTTCTCTATCTATTGTCACAAAAAATTTAACTTTATATGTATCAAATACGAGCAGATGTTTTATGTGCGAAAGCGTAGCGACAGGTACAGATGTTTGGACACCCCTGAAAGAATTTAAATAAAAACCTACCCTTTTGTTAAAAAAGAGTAGGTTGATTGTTTTTATTTATTACGCACGAGAAACGTAAGAAGCTTCTTCTGTATTGATGATTAACTTGTCACCTTGGTTTACGAAGAATGGCACTTGTACAATAAGACCTGTTTCAAGAGTTGCAGGTTTTGTACCACCAGAAGCTGTATCACCTTTAATACCAGGCTCTGTTTCTGTTACTTCTAGCTCAACAGTATTTGGTAATTCAACACCTAGCATTTCACTTTGGTATGATTGAATATGAACTTCCATGTTTTCTTTTAGGAATTTTAATTCATATTCAATTGCAGCTGAAGCAAGTTCAGTTTGCTCATATGATTCTAAGTCCATGAAAACATGCTCGTCACCTTGTGCATAAAGGTATTGCATTTTACGGTTATCGATTTGTGCTTTTTCAACTTTCTCACCAGCACGGAAAGTTTTTTCATTTACTGAACCGTTACGTAAGTTACGTAATTTAGAGCGTACGAACGCAGCACCTTTACCTGGTTTAACGTGTTGGAAATCTAACACGCGATATAATTGGCCATCTACAACAATTGTTAGACCTGTACGGAAATCGTTTACTGAAATCATTTGTGTTCCTCCATAGTTTATAAAATAATAAGTTCTTTTGACGAATGAGTTAGCAGTTCATTACCTTTCTCTGTGATTAAAATATCGTCCTCGATACGTACACCACCGATTCCCGGTAAATACACTCCTGGTTCAATCGTTACGGCCATACCTGGCTCTAGCACCGCTTCTGAACGCATTGATAAGCCAGGGCCTTCATGTACTTCAAGACCAATCCCGTGTCCTAATGAATGACCAAATGCCGCGCCATATCCTTTTTCTGTTAAGTAGTTACGTGCAATCGCATCTGCTTGAATCCCTGTAAAGCCAGGCCCAACCTTTTCAAGTGCTAAAAGCTGGGAAGCAAGGACTGCGTTGTACATATCCACTATTTTTTCAGATGGCTCGCCAACTGCCACAGTACGTGTAATATCCGAGATATAGCCATTGTACAGTGCTCCATAGTCTAATGTGACAAAGTCGCCTTTTTCAATCACTTTATTCGTTGCAACGCCATGTGGTAAAGCTGAGCGAAGACCAGACGCAACAATTATATCAAACGAGGATTGAGTTGCTCCTTGTTTACGCATGAAAAATTCTAATTCATTCGAAACCTCAAGCTCTGTTTTACCAGGCTTAATGAAGTTTAAGATATGTGTATATGCGTGATCAGCAATTTCACACGCAACCTTAATAATATTAATCTCTTGTTGCGTCTTAATCAAGCGAATTTTTTCAATTAGCCCAGAAATCGGCACTAAATCAGCTTGAATTTTATTTTTATACAGCTCATACGTGCCATAGCTAACAGTATCTTTCTCAAAGCCCAATAATTTGATACCCATATTTTTTACTTGTGTTGCAATTTCTTCAATGATCGTCGCCTCATGCTTTACAATTCGGAAGTCCTGTACTTGCGCAGCTGCTTGCTCTGTATAACGAAAATCCGTGATAAACACAGCATCATTTTGAGACACAATCGCTACGCCCGCTGTTCCTGTAAAACCAGTCATATAACGACGATTGTACTCGTTTGTAATTAAAATACCGTCAATATTTTGTTCCTGAAGTGCCTTACGTAGCTTTTGTAATTTCATCATAATCAATTCTCCCTCTCAATAAATGTGCGTAGTGCCAGTTCATAGCCTTTCGTACCTAGTCCACTGATTTGACCAAGGCATGCCGGAGCGAGATAAGAATGATGACGGAAAGCCTCACGTTTATGGATATTTGAAATATGTACTTCTATAACCGGCACAGAAATCCCTGCAATTGCATCATGTAACGCAATGCTTGTATGGGTATATGCACCGGGATTAAAGATTATACCATCATATTTTTCGTCCTCTGCTTCATGTACCCAATCAACAAGTACCCCTTCATGATTAGATTGACGAAACTCGACAGTAGCACCTAAAGACGCCGCAAGATTCTGAACATTTTTTTTCACATCTTCTAATGTTTCATACCCATAAATATGTGGCTCTCGTTTACCTAGTCGATTTAAGTTAGGTCCATTCAAACATAATAACTTCACGCATATTCGCCTCTTTCTATGTACTTGCCATTATTTTATCATACAAGGCGCAGACAGCAACTAATTTCCTTTTTGTGCTGTGTGCTCCTTTTGATGAAAATTCGCAGTTTCAAGCAAGAAACGTAATAGACAAATAACAATGACCATGAAAGGGATTGATAGTTTTTTAAAGGAAGAAGATTGTAAAGGCAAATCCAGAACAATCCATTCTAATGTGATGGACAAAAATAGGCCAAGTAAAAAAGAAGATAGCACAGCTGGGATAATATAGACATATCTCAATGTAATAAATAATAAAAATCCAATAAAAAATAAGACTAGGATAAGAAAGCTCCATTGAAATAGTTTTGAACTTCCTTCAAATATATCCCACTTCTTATAAAAACCTATTGGATTCCATTTAATGAGTTGAAAGTATTCAAGCCCCTTTAAACACAATGCTAAAACAAGTGCACTGACGAGCGATGTTATACTAGCTACTTTCAAGTAAAATCCTCCTAACTTGTACCACGAGTTTATTTTCAAACGTTAATCATTTCCTAAACTGTACGATTAGTGTAACCATATAGAAATTTTACTATGCGTAACTCTAGAGGTTTTTCACTAAATTTAGTACAATGGTACAGTTGAAATATATAAAGAGAGTGGTGTTAGCCTTGAGCAATTCACCTGTATACGGGGGACAAGCACAATTAGAAGGTGTAATGTTCGGAGGAAAGGAACATACGGTTACCGCTATTCGCCGTAACGATGATTCCATTGATTATTATCATTTTAAAAAAGTTCAAAACCCTATTTTACAAAAGCTTAAAAAAATTCCATTGGTACGGGGCGTTGTAGCACTGATTGAATCAGCTGGTTTAGGCTCTCGCCACATGCAATTTTCAGGGGACCGTTTCGACGTTACACCTGGCGAAGAAGAAGAGCATAAAGAGGAAGGCTCGAGACTTCAAATGATTTTAGGCGTTGCAGTTGTAGGTATTCTTACCTTTTTATTCAGTAAATTTGCCTTTACATTAATTCCAGTATTTATTGCGGATTTTTTCTCTAAATGGATAGAAGGCAAAACTGGTCAAATTTTACTTGAAAGTGGCATTAAGTTAGTTTTACTACTTTCCTATTTATATTTTATATCTTTAACGCCACTAATTAAACGAGTATTCCAATATCATGGTGCAGAACATAAGGTTATCAATTGCTATGAAGCTGGTATGGACGTAACAGTGGAAAATGTGCAAGCACAATCACGCTTACACTATCGTTGCGGTAGTAGTTTTATGCTGTTCACTGTGTTCGTAGGCATGTTTTTATATTTCTTCGTGCCAACTGATCCACTTTGGTTACGCATTTTGGACCGTATTCTATTAATTCCAGTTGTTCTTGGTATATCATTTGAAGTACTTCAAGCGACAAATGCGTGCCGTAATATTCCCGTGTTACGCTTCCTGGGCTATCCAGGCTTATGGCTGCAATTACTAACAACACGTGAGCCTAAGGATGAGCAAGTAGAAGTAGCCATCGCATCCTTCAATATGCTGCTTCAAGTTGAACAGCAACCAGAAATCGCAGCTACTTTAAATCATGATTAAAAATTAAGGGCAAGTCCAACTGATGAGTTTGGTTGGACTTGCCCTTTTTTATAGTTTTTACAATGGCTGTACAGAAATTATTTGTTGCTTTGCTTTCTCGTACTCCGCTTCCAATGTTATGAGTATTTCACGAACCGATTCTCGCTTGATAACATTTGTGATACCATGACCCGCCGACCAAATATCTCGCCATGCTTTTACATTGACAAGATGTGTCAAATCAACATCCTCTCTTGGCTTCAATGTCGCTGGATCAATGCCTTCCTTCAATAAAGATGGAATTAACACATTAACATGGACACCGCTAAAGGCATCGGTATATAAAATATCAGAGGTATCACTGTCAATCACCATATTTTTGTACTCCTCAGGCGCATTTCCTTCATCACAAGCTAAAAAACGAGTACCCAAATAGGCATAGTCTGCCCCCATTATTTGAGCAGCTAATACGTCTGCACCGCTAGAGATGGAACCAGATAAAATAATTGTCCCCTTAAAGAATTTCTTTACGGCAGATACAAAGCCAAATGGGTTCAGTTGCCCGCCATGCCCACCAGCACCTGCACAAACAAGAATTAGCCCATCTACACCCGTTGCAGCAGATTTTTCGGCATGCTTAACGTTCGCAACATCTGCATAGACCTTCCCTCCATAGCCATGTACAATGTCCAAAACTCTCTTTGGATTACCAAGTGACGTAATGACAATTGGTGGCTGGAATTGTTCAATTAACTGTATATCTTCTTCAAAACGTGTATTCGCTACAGGGTGACATATTAAGTTGACTGCCCATTGCTCAGTCGGTAGTGCCTTTTTTATTTCTTCTAGCCACTCAGCACATGTTGAAGCGGGTCTTGCGTTTAATAATGGAAATGAACCGATAGCCCCTGCTCTACTAGCTTCAATAACCATCTTAGGGTTAGAAACTAAAAACATCGGAGCTACTATAATTGGTAAACTAAACATACACTCTCCCCCTCTATACTTAAATATTTCGAGAGATTTCCTGAAAATCCTACTAAAAAAATTTAAATTTTAGTTCTGACCCCACATCTTACGTTGAAATGACAAGGACCCATCTCCCCTCTCAAAGGTGGGAGACTTCCGTAGCTAGGGTTTGTCTAAATGAAGATAAAAAAAGTACCTATCCGTCTTGTTAACGATATAGATGGTTACTTTGAAATAAAGTTCGATCAAAAATACCCCACAACCAGTATTTTACGATAAATAAAAAGAATCCATTTTGAACATAGATAGATCAAAATGGATTCTTATCCAGAAGAATTAATTATCAGTTTTATAAAAAAGTTTGATCATTTTCTACCTGCGTCCTTCACAATCGCGCCCTTTAATGGATATCATATTATTTTTATTATGTGGTTTTGTTGAAGAACATTGCTTAAGCGTAATTCAACATAAGCACCCGTTGGTGGCAAGATAATCCGTATAGGCAATTTTTAATGACGGTTATGGGTATAGTAAATCCGTTAGACGTGATCTAATTCGAATACGTCAACGTGAAGGAATTAATTTAGCGAAATAGGAAAGAAAAAACCGCAGAAGAGTTAAAAAGTATCTTAGGCATGCCGGGATTAACTATGTATTGAGTCGGATTAAATCAGGTTTTTGATGTGATTAGCGGAAGAGGGAAATCAAGAAGAGACTTGGATATTTTCACCAAGTTCTTTAATATTGCACAAAAACAGACACGAAGATATAATTATATTACAATTGTCATCCACTAAATGTGCATAGTAATCCTATTTTATAATTTAATTATATCGCACTGGTAAGCTCTTGTCAAATATTTTTTCTCAATAAAATGGTTAGGAGAGATGCAGAATGAATTCTTTAGTTCTTGGTTTTCAGGAAATGGATAAAACACAACTTTTGCTCGTTGGTGGAAAAGGGTCAAATTTAGGGGAATTATCAAAAATCGAAGGAATACAAGTACCAGAGGGATTTTGTGTTACAACGGTGGGTTATCAAAAAGCCATCGAACAAAACGAAACGTTTCAAATATTGTTGGACCAACTATTAACGCTAAAAGTAGAGGATCGAGATCAAGTTGGTGAAATCAGCAGGAAGATTCGACAAATCATTATGGAAGTAATAATTCCTTCCGACGTTGTAAATGCAGTTGCTCACACACTCTCTCAGCTAGGTGATGACCATGCTTATGCAGTGCGTTCTAGTGCGACAGCTGAAGATTTACCACATGCCTCTTTTGCTGGTCAACAAGACTCCTATTTAAATATCATCGGCAAAGAATCCATCTTGCAGCATATTCGCAAATGTTGGGCTTCCCTATTTACGGATCGCGCGGTAATCTACCGTATGCAAAATGGATTTGACCACAGTCAAGTGTATTTATCCGTTATCATACAACGAATGGTTTTCCCACAAGCATCAGGGATTTTATTTACCGCTGATCCGATAACTTCTAACCGAAAACTGCTATCAATCAATGCCAGTTTTGGACTCGGAGAAGCACTGGTCTCTGGCTTGGTCTCTGCCGATTGTTATAAAGTACAGGAAGATAAAATCGTCGATAAAATGATAGCAACCAAGAAATTAGCTATCTATAGCCTAAAAGGAGGAGGAACAGAGACACAACAGATCGATCCGAATCAGCAAAAGACACAAACACTTACCGATCAACAGATTTTACAACTAGCACGCATCGGCAGACAGATCGAAGCTTATTTTGGTTGCCCACAAGATATCGAATGGTGTTTGGTTGATGATACATTTTATATTGTCCAAAGTCGCCCAATCACGACTCTTTTCCCCATCCCTAATGCGAATGATCAAGAAAACCACGTCTATATATCTGTCGGTCACCAACAAATGATGACAGATCCTATGAAACCATTGGGATTGTCTTTTTTTCTGTTAACGACTTCTGCGCCCATGCGTAAAGCAGGCGGAAGGTTGTTTGTTGATGTTACGCATCAACTAGCTTTACCGGTCAGTAGAAACAATTTATTAAAAGCTATGGGACAACACGATCCGCTCATGAAAGACGCACTTATGAACATCATTGAGCGTGGAGATTTTATAAAATCGTTACCGAATGATATTAAAGCACCGAGTCCCAACAGAGGCAATACAGATACGCTAGCACAAATCGAAAACAATCCATCAATCGTTTCTGAATTGATTAAGCGAAATCAAACATCCATAGAAGAGTTAAAACAAAACATCCAAACGAAATCAGGAATAGATTTATTTGATTTTATTCTAGAAGATATTCAGGAATTAAAGAAGTTTTTATCTGACCCACAAAGTTCAGCTGTATTTATGGCTGCTATAAATGCTTCAATATGGGTTAATGAAAAAATGAACGAGTGGTTAGGTGAAAAAAACGTAGCAGATACGCTTTCTCAATCTGTACCAAATAATATTACTTCGGAAATGGGTCTAGCACTATTGGATGTCGCAGATGTGATCCGTCCTTATCCAGAAGTAATTGCATATTTACAACACACAAAAGATGATACCTTTTTGGATGAACTAGTTAAATTCAATGGTGGACAGGAAGCTAGAGACGCTTTCTATGTTTTTCTCAACAAATACGGAATGCGATGTGCTGGAGAAATCGATATTACGAAACCTCGTTGGAGTGAAAAACCGATTACACTTGTCCCCATGATTCTTAACAATATAAAAAACTTGCAGCCTAATGCCCGCACTCGGAAATTTGAGCAAGGGCGACAGGAAGCTTTGAAAAAAGAACAAGAGTTATTAGAGCGATTGAAGCAATTACCGGATGGTGAACAAAAAGCCAAAGAAACAAAACGAATGATCAGCCTAATCCGAAATTTCATCGGTTATCGCGAGTATCCAAAATACGGCATGATTAATCGCTACTTCGTTTATAAGCAGGCTTTACTGAAAGAAGCCGGACAACTCGTACAAGCCAACGTTATTCATGAAAAAGAAGATATATACTATCTCACTTTTGAAGAACTTCGTGAAATCGTACACACAAATAAACTAGATTACCAGATCATCAGCGAGCGAAAAGACGAGTACAAATTATATGAAAGACTTACTCCCCCACGCGTTATCACGTCTGATGGTGAAATCATTGTAGGTGAATACAAACGAGAAAATCTCCCAGCCAAAGCTATTGTAGGGCTGCCTGTTTCTTCTGGAGTTATCGAGGGACGGGCTCGTGTCATCTTAAACATGGAAGATGCCGATATAGAAGAAGGAGATATATTAGTTACCTCCTTTACTGACCCTAGCTGGACACCATTGTTTGTATCCATAAAAGGTCTAGTTACCGAAGTTGGTGGACTGATGACCCATGGAGCAGTTATCGCGCGTGAATATGGCTTACCAGCAGTTGTTGGGGTGGAAAATGCCATTAAACTGATTAAAGACGGACAACGAATTCGCGTACATGGAACAGAAGGGTATATTGAAATATTGTAATAACTAAAAACGTCAAGTAAGAGCCTCTGTCTTAATGGACGGCAATCGGCTTTGTGCTTAGGCCTCCCCCTCAAAGGTGGGGGTACTTCCGTAGTTAGCTTTTGTCTAAATGAAGATAAAAAAAGTGTCTATCCGTCATTTTGACGAGATAGACACTTTTTCATTATTTTATAGGCCACATTTCAACTGTGCAGCACAGTTTGTACATGTATTACAGCCACCAATTTCTTCAACAGTTCCTTTACGGCATACAGGACAAGTATTCCCTACATCCGAACCAATAACTGTTGTCGATTCTAATGCTTGAATCGTATCTACTAATACAACAGGACGCTTCGTTGGTACTTCTACTAATTCTTCTTCAAATGATAGTTGATCCATATCATTTTCTTCAGCTTTTAGTGTCAGTACTTGTGAATCACGGCTACCATCTACATAGACCGTACCACCTTTAGCGCCACCTTTATATAAGCGCTCGTATACTTTTTCAACTTGTTGTACTGTATAACCTTTTGGTGCGTTTACAGTTTTTGAAATAGATGAATCGATCCATTTTTGGATGATACATTGTACATCAGCATGTGCCTCTGGTTTTAACTCCATAGCCGTAACGAACCATTCAGGAAGTTCATTCTCATTAGCTTCTGGATGACGTCCTAAATATTCTTGTACGATTTCTGCTTTTACCTCGATGAATTTACCTAAACGACCAGAACGGTAATATGTGAATGAGAAGTATGGCTCAAGACCTGTTGCCACACCAACCATCGTACCAGTAGAACCAGTTGGAGCTACTGTCAGTAAATGTGAGTTGCGAATACCAGTTGCTAAAATTTGTTCTTTAATGTGTGCAGGCATTTTTTGCATAAAGCCTGTTTCAGTAAATGCTTTACGTAAACGTGCTGTCTCTTCCTCAGTTGCTCCTACAAGGAATGGGAAGCTACCGCGTTCTTTTGCAAGCTCTGTTGACGTCTCATACGCAGTTTCAGCAATCGTTTTAAAGATTTCATCAACTAGCTCATTACCCGCTTCTGAGCCATATTCTTTCTCACAATAAATTAGTAAGTCCGCTAAGCCCATTACACCCAAGCCAACACGACGCTCTCCAAGAGCTTGTACACGGTTTTCTTCTAAGAAGTATGGTGTAGCATCAATAACATTATCTTGCATACGAACACCAACACGAACTGTTTCACGTAGTGCTTCATAATCAATTGTTTGATCTTCCTTATTCGCAAACTGTGCTAAGTTCACAGCCGCTAAGTTACACACAGAATATGGTGCAAGTGGTTGTTCCCCACACGGATTTGTCGCTACAACGCTTTGACCATAAGCTTTTGCGTTTGTCATGTCATTAGCGTTGTCGATGAAGAAAATACCTGGCTCTGCAGAGTATGTTGCACAAACGTTGATTAAATTCCATAATTCCTTCGCTTTAATCGTGCGGTAAGTGCGTACTTTATAGCCCATTTTCTCCCATTCGCGTACATCTCCAACTTTATGCCATTCACTGTTGTAAATAGCCATCTCTTCTTTTGTATATTCTTCAACAGCTGGGAAACGAAGCTCAAAGTCAGCGTCATTTTCTACAGCTTGCATAAATTCTTTTGTTAATGTTACAGAAATATTTGCACCAGTTAAAAACTCTTGATTGTGAACAGTATAAGTACCACCATCACGAAGTTTGTTTTCTGCTTCACGAATAATAGCCGTATCAAAACCGCCTAAGCCTTCGATACCTTTATAGTTAACAATACCTTGGTACATAGCTTCCTCTTGAGATGAAAGAGGCTTAAAGTTTAATTTTTCTTTTGCTAGACGAATAATTGAATTATCCGTTGTATTTTCGATTAGGTATCGAAGAATACGTGGATTTTGCATTTTCGAAATAATAAATTCCACGATATCAGGATGCCAATCTGCCAGCATAATCATTTGTGCCGATTTCTTACGCGGGTTCGCTATACCCACTCTCTATGTCACCATAGAAGTTGAGACCATATCTTACATCTTATTAGATGTCCTCGCACTTCGGAGTGGCTTCACTCCTACTCTACTCACTTCCGCTAACATAGCGTGCTTTCGATGGTCGTTGAACCTTCCTCTCTGAAAGAGGCTTGGCTGCTGATTGTCTTTATCCCACTGCTATTTTCAAGCATTCACGCTTACCGTTTCCAGTTACGTTGTAGCTAGCAGTGCATTTATAATGCGTTTTTTAACATTTTCAAAATCATTTTTTATCTCATCTTCCCAGAAACGAAGTAAAGTGTACCCGTGAGCCGCTGCAATTCGATTTTTTTCAATATCCCTGGCTTTTATCCTCTTTTGAACTTCATAAAAAGTGGAATAAAATTTTGGATTCCCATGCCAAAAATCGCCATCACACTCAATTAGAATATTTGTCCCTAATAGTAGAAAATCAAATTGTGCTCCTTCAAAGATGAAGGAATATTTGTAGGGAATTGATTGTTCAACTAAGAAATGCTCTAAAGCTCTTTCAATACTAGTTTTTCTAAATGTTTCCCTCTCTAGTTGCTTTAATGCAGCTTGTCGAATCTTTTCGATGGTTTCTTCACTATAAACCCCTGTCTTACCGCTATTCCATGAAGGAGTTCCATTTATTTTTCTAGTTTTAGCTGTTTTTGAAATGATATTTTCAAAATGAACCTTCTTTTGTTCATCCGGCATTTCATTATGCCATTTTCCTGTATTTTGTGATCGAAGCCTACTCGCACACTCTTTACTACAAGTTTTAGTCTGCCGATGTTTTTCATCGAATAGTTTTCCACAAATTACACAAGTTAAAGGCTCACCTTTTCCTCGACAGCTTCTACTACAAAATTGATTGGGAATACCACGCCTCAATTTAACCTCTTTATTACATAAAATATATTGGCAGGTAACCATTTCTATTGGATAAAAATAAGATATTAAATAATTATCTAACGTTAAGTTATGCTCATTTTTCAAATGAGACGTATACCAACCTTGTTTATTATGATTTATTGTAAAACCACATATTAAACAAGTCTGTGGCTGTTTCGCATCATAAACATCCATAATTCCCACCTCGATTAAAGTGACAATATTTCCGTTAAAGAGTTTCCAGCAATTCACGAGGTTTGTTTACGCAGAAGCACCTAGATTATGCTTACCTCTGCGGCTACCACCTTGTTCAACAAGATGAGTCAGCTTCGCAATATCATCTAACCATGATACAGAGCCAGATGATTTACCATTTACACCACGTGCTAAAGTGTTACGTGGACGCAATGTCGAACCATTTGTCCCTACACCACCACCGCGGCTCATAATTTCCATTACTTGCTTACGGTGATCACTAATTCCTTCACGTGAATCTGCTACAAATGGCATTACGTAACAGTTGAAGAACGTTACATCTGTTTCAGATCCTGCTCCGTAAATAACTCGTCCAGCTGGAATGAATTTTAATGATACTAACTGCTCATAAAATTTCTCAAACCATTCTTGGCGTTTCTCTGGTGTTTTTTCAACAGAAGCAAGTCCTGTTGCATTTCGTTTTGCGATTTGTTCATAAAATATTTCAAGAGGCTTTTCTAGCACGTCAATTGAACGCGTAATCACACCCGTTTCTTGCTCTTTCGGATCATCTAAAGCACTACGGTAATCTTCCTCAATCAAAATTTCTGCTGTTTTTGTAGACATATCAAGCTTTTGGATTGTCCCTAAACCACGTGCAGGGAATTTTGGATCTGACTTCACTGTTAATACGACGAAATCACCGGCTTTTAACGTTTTCTTCTCCGTATCCTTAAACGAGTAGCGATCGATCATCACAAGTCTAGATACACCTTTATGCGTTATGTGCATATTAGGTGTTACAGGATGAACCTGTGGAAATTGTTCAATATCTTTGTTTAACTGTTCAAATTTGTTTACTTCGGGTTGATGATTTGTAAGTACCATCGTTTTGCCTCCCTTGTTTTCTGCATTACAATAATAAATACACAATATCATGTGTCGTTAAACACTACATATTGTGTATGTTTCTTTAAAAAAGATACTATATATAGTTTTTTAATTCAACTCTTGCAATTTCGAATAGAATCCGAACTGCTTGTTATTACAAGGGTTGAACGATAAAAAAATATTTTTCTTATACCATTTTTTATTTTTTGAAGTTCCAATCATCACATGCATATTTTTTTTCTTCTAGTGCATGTACATATTCTAATTGCTCCTCAGAAAGTGTAAATGGTTTTAAATCAATTTGCAACGATTTTGCAAAACCATCACGAAAAGCTGTCACACATTGTTCAATAGTCACTGGTTCTTTGACAAGGTTATTGATAGCAACCGCTTTCTCTGGCATCTTTCTACGCATGCGGTCCTTCGCTTCTTCACTTGAAAAATTGAAAACAGACAATAATTTCTCCTGATCTAAATCAAGTAAAATAGCTCCGTGCTGTAAAATAACACCTTTTTGACGAGTTTGTGCACTACCCGCTACTTTTTTACCTTCTACAACAAGCTCATACCAGCTTGGCGCATCAAAGCAAACTGCGCTTTTTGGTTTCTTTAAGTCTGCTCTTTGTTCTTCTGTATCAGGTACACTAAAATAAGCATCCATACCTAGATTATGAAAACCTTTCAATATACCTTCACTTAACACTCTATACGCCTCTGTCACTGATTCAGGCATATTTGGATAGCTTTCTGAAACAATGACACTATATGTCAATTCATGTTCATGTAAAACAGCTCTACCACCTGTTGGACGACGAACAAAGCCTAGTCCTTGTTCTCGTACCGCTTCTAGATTAATATCTCTTTTCGCCTGCTGGAAATAGCCAATCGAAAGTGTTGCTGGCTCCCACTCATAAAAACGAATAACTGGTGGAATTAAACCTTCACTATGCCAATCAAGTAATGCTTCATCTAATGCCATATTAAAAGAAGGGCTACATTTCCCTGAATTTAGAAAATACCAAGTTGTCATATTTTCATCTCCTACAAATATTTAATTAAACTTTAGCGAAAGTGTACAAAATAAGTCACCTTATATATGGCATTCATTTTAACAAATGTTATCCAATTCTTTGTTATGAGCCAAAAATAATGCTTCTCAAAATTTTGACACCGTGCGTTAAGTTCTATTCTTTATGAAAGTATCCACCACCCTAATCCAAGAAAATAGTGGAAAGATACTGTGACAGTTCACTAATAAAATCCATATAAATAGAGATAAATTAATTCTAGCCACAATCTAATTTATTTTATCAAACTCATTGGACTATCGCTAGCGCATCTTTTATAATAATAAAGAAGATAGAAAGGGGTAAGAAATTTTGTTGAACATACTTATCACAATCGGTGTTATTTTAGTAGTTGTAATTGCTTATATCGGCATTAACGCCCTACGACTAAAAAAAGCCGTAACAAACCTAACACAAGAACAATTTATTGAAGGCTATCGTAAAGCACAGCTTATCGACGTACGTGAACAAAAAGAATTTGATGCTGGTCACATCCTTGGTGCACGCAATGTTCCTTCAACTACTCTACGTCAACGTCACAAAGAAATCCGCCCAGATTTACCAGTATATTTATACTGTCAAAATACAGGCCGTAGCTCACGTGCTGCTTTATTTCTTAAAAAACGTGGCTACAACCAAATTTACCAACTTCAAGGAGGCTTCCGTACTTGGACAGGTAAAATAAAGTCCAAAAAACAAAATTAAAAAATCAATAAGACATTAGTGACTAATATAAATAAATCTACTCACGGAAACAAAGTAAATTTATCTATATTTACCTATATCACATTGTTTAAACAAAAAGAAACCATCTCAAATGACTATGAGATGGTTTACTTTTTGCAAAAAATTCTGAGTTTCTACTATATTATATATTTTGTTTAATGTCTGACAAGTTAGTTGGAGTAAGTTAAAGCAACGAAAGATACATACTCTCTTTCACATTCCTTTACCAAAATGCGAGCCGCTTCCTAAGCTAGTTCCAATTTTCATCTCTTCCAACTCCATATACCGCGAATTAAAACATTATCCTTAAATTTACATATGTCTAAAAATACTATTTTTCGTAAAGTATTTACCTAGATGAACTCCATTCTTCTTTTTTTCTGAAAATGTCTGAAATTTATCCTTGAATAATTAAGTAGGCACTGATAGGATTTATAATATCTTAAAATAATGTCATACAGACATACAATATAAGCTATGAATGCTATGGATAACACTATAGCAGGAGCAGTTCTGGAGAGAGCGCATTTTGCGTCGCCGAAGGGTTCACTATCTCAGGCAAAAGGACAGAGGAGTAATATCAACTTTCAACATGAAAGCTATACCACACGAATGTTTTCTTTTTTTACATACAACATCCGCAATTGGTATTTGTTATTCTGTCATTTACGAGACTAGTGTCACTACTAGTCTCTTTTTTTATTTTCCAGTCATAGTTTTTACGTATCTTTGAGGGGGATTAACGTGGAACAACAACAATTAAAACGTGAATTAAAAAATCGCCATGTGCAGCTCATAGCGATTGGCGGAACAATCGGTACTGGTTTATTTTTAGGATCAGGTAAAGCCATTGCTTTAGCGGGACCTTCCATTATCTTTGCTTATCTCATTGTCGGAACCGCCTTATTTTTTGTTATGCGGGCATTAGGTGAACTATTATTATCGAATGCTGGCTATACATCGTTTACTGATTTTGCATCCGAATACATAGGACCTTGGGCAGGTTACATCACTGGCTGGACATACTGGTTCTGCTGGATCATGACCGCTATGGCAGATATTATTGCTGTCGGCGTTTATGTACAATATTGGTTTGATATACCACAATGGGTGCCTGCAATTGGCTGTTTAGTACTGTTATTAATATTGAATTTATTAACTGTAAAACTATTTGGCGAACTAGAATTTTGGTTTGCACTTATAAAAGTCATTACAATTGTGGCACTGATTGTGATTGGAGTATTCATGTTATTTACAGGTTTTCAAACAAGCTCTGGCACAGTTTCTGTTGAAAATCTTTGGGCACATGGCGGGTTATTCCCGAACGGCTTACACGGTTTCCTAATGGCATTCCAAATGGTTGTTTTCGCATTTGTTGGTGTCGAATTAGTAGGAGTTTCTGCTGCAGAAACGGCCAATCCTAAAAAAAATATTCCTTCGGCCATTAATAAAATTCCATTACGCATTTTATTATTCTACGTAGGGGCATTATTTGTTATTTTATGCATTAATCCTTGGAATGAAATGTCTGCCTCTAGTAGTCCATTTGTACAAGTATTTACACTAGCTGGTATTCCAATTGCTGCAGGTATTATTAATTTTGTCGTACTTACATCTGCCGCTTCTGCCGGTAATAGTGGTTTATTTTCTACTAGCCGCATGCTTTTTAATCTTGGGAACAACAAGCAAGCTTCGCCAAAGTTTGCAAAGCTCAATAAAAACAGTGTGCCAAGTAACGCACTCGTTGTTTCTGCAATTGTAGTTTCCGCTGGTGCATTACTAAGTAAATTAATGCCTGAAAACGCCTTTAGTGTTGTTACAACGATTAGTGCTATTTGCTTTATATGGGTATGGAGTATTATATTAATCTCTCATATCATTTATAAACGTAAAAATCGCGCACTTCATGAAGCATCGATTTTCAAGGCACCTTTTACTCCGTTCGTGAACTATTTAGTACTTGCCTTCTTTGCTTTTCTATTAGTAGTCATGTTCATTTCAGAGGCAACACGCACCGCATTACTGTTAACACCAATTTGGTTTATCATACTAATGATTATTTATAAAATGAAAAGAAAGAACTAATACGGTAAAATGAATTGTCCCGGATAGTGACACTTTTAAAGAAAGTGTACCTATTCAGGGCTTTATTTATTGTGCGAAAGCGAAGTAAAATCACAAAAAAGATGACTTCGTCCATTTACGAAGTCATCTTTCATATTGATTAAAAAATATTCATATTCCACTCGGTAGCAATATGCTTGAGTAAATTCACTCCGGCTACACTGTTCCCAATGTCATCAATTGCTGGTCCATAAATGCCTATACCACAGCCGGTAGGAAAAGGTGAATCTAAGCCTGCGTGACTTGGTACAGCCGCCAAAATTGCCCCAGAGACACCACTTTTAGCGGGTAATCCTATAAATGCCGCAAATTTCCCAGAAGCATTATACATACCGCAAGTAACCATCAATGCCTTCGCTAATTTTGCTACTTGTTTAGGGAAGAGCTGTTTATTTAAATGAGGATGATAGCCATCATTGGCAATGACTAAACCAATCATTGCCAAATCCGAAACATTTACTTCAATAGCACATTGTTTCAAATATACTTCTAATGCTTCTTCTACAGGACAATTTAAAAAGCCCGAATCCATTAAATAATAGGCTAATGAACGGTTTCGATTTGCAGTTTGCCACTCAGATTGATAAACCTCTTCATTAACCTTTAATTCCTTGCCAACGATTTGTTCTAAAAATTGAAGGATTTTTGAAACCTTCTCTTGCGGAGAATTTCCATCAAGCATAGAGGATACTGTAATTGCACCTGCATTAATCATTGGATTAAAAGGTTTTCCAGGTTGATGGCTCTCTAGACGAATAATTGAATTGAAGGTGTCACCTGTAGGTTCAACATCTACTCGTTCTAAAACATAAGGTAACCCTCGTTCCATACACGCTAAAATAAATGTAACGACTTTTGAAACACTTTGCAGGGTAAATAGTTCAGTTGTCTCTCCGGCTTTCATTTCCTCATTATTAGTACCGATAATCGAAATCGCTAATTGATTTGGATCTTTTTCCGCTAAAGCAGGAATATAGCTTGCGCATTGTCCCTCTTTAGCATAAGGACGAAACATTTTCACCCATTCTGCCGCAAGCTGATTATTATGATTGATATGTTCTGTCGGCATTTTGTGATCTCCTTTCAAAAAATGGCATTTTTACGCCATAACTACTCAATAAATACACTTTACTAAGAAAAAAACTTAATAATAGGCAAAAACAGAGTCTCCATAGTTTACCCTACGAAGACTCTATTTGGTATAACTTTTTAAAGACTTTTTAAAGTTTTCGAGGCTTAGCCTTCTGGAATTAGCAAAACATAAGTCTCCCCATCCAGACGTTCCTACCACTCTTTTTTAGCTTCTTCAATAAGTGCTGGATTGTCAATTAAATCAACAGCAGTCTATTTCATAAGTTGGTATTCCTAAATCACTAAGTATGTCACCTCTGCATATGGTTGAACGACATTTGGAGACGATCCTGCTATGTTTGTAATCGCATAATGCACGCGTGCTTCTGGAATGATATGTTCATGTAAATAGTTTACCCAACATTCATGAGTTCAACTGCATCTAATACACTTCTTCCTAAATGTGGTGTGGCTGCTTCTCGGTAAGCTTAAAAGTAGCTGCATAGTTTGCTAGAGAGGTGTAAGTCAAAACAGATGTAGAAGTACCCGGATGATAAGATATTGCATCATTGACATCATCAAAAATACCAGCTGTCGCCATATAAGCTTTACCTGAACCATTTTCCTCTCTCCAATCAACTTATCCACATGACATCCTTTTTAACATAATGTCATCCAACTTATGAATTTCATCGGAACACTTTTTTGTTTTATCAACCAACTTTTGAATTTTATCTACTAACTTTCACGTTTTATCACCCAACTTTTAATTTTTATCGACATCCACCTTCCAGGCACACACACTAAAACCCCGAATAAATTCGTTATTCGGGGTTTTGGTTTAAACTATTTTTTATAAATCGTTTGCATACATTTTATTATATAAAATTTCTAATTTTTTCGAGAGCTTACCGTAAGCAGTTTGCCAAGTTTTACGAGCTGCTGCATTCTCTTCTGTCGAAGGTACATAAAGAGCATGTACATCGGCTACCTTTTTCAAATCACTCTCGGCCTGTGTTAGCTTAGAATAATTTTTTACGATGCTCTTTTCTGAAGCACTAAGGCCATCATATGCTGTACGAATTTCTTTTACTTTAGTCTCCAAATCATCAATATATTCACCATTTACAAGGAGTGAATTAATTGATTCTACTAACTTCAAAGCACTTTCATTAGACTGTTGTTGACCTTGATCCTTATCGATAATGGATTGTCGTATTTCTGGACTGACTAAACTCATTTGTTTTGATGTTAGCTTATAAAAAGCTTTAATGACAGTTGTTGGGTTATTAGTAAATGATTTTTCATACGTCTTCATAAATGATTCTACTTTTTTCACATCGGAAACCGCTGTTGTTAAGATAGACGCATTCGTAATACGTTTTTTATCACTAGAGCTCAGCTTATTATATTGCGTTGAAAGCTCATTAATTTTTTCTATTGAAACTGTATACGTATCATTTGAGACAATTTTTGCAATTTCATTATTTAACTTTGTGATATCTGGTGCATTAACATCTTCTAAACGATGGTTAAGCAAGTCTTCATATTGCTGTTTTGCTAGAAACTGTTGATTTGCAGGTAGCTTTGCATAAGCAGTTTGTACTGTTTGAATTTTTTTCGCTTGTTTCGTAGCATCTGTTTCTTCTCTTGCAGTTTGCACTTTTTTATGGAATGACTTAACACCAGAAAGATCTTTACTAGCCGCTGTTAATAAATAATAGTTTGTTACGTACTTTCGTCCAGCGGAAGATAAGTTTTTATATTTTGTTGTTGCTGCATTAACAGCACTTTCGAATTGGGTAAACGTATATTTCGTTACATCAGTAAGCTTATCAACATCCGTCTTTAAAGCCAATGCAGCAGCTTTATCAGCAGGTTCCTTACCATTTAAATCAACCGTAATAGTCGGGGTATTTAATAAAAAATCGTTTGCATTATAAACAAGTGATTGTTGTAGACTAGTTAACTTATTATAAGCTTTCAATACATTAGTGTAATTAGTTTTCAACTTACTTTCAGCTACCCCTGGCGTTACTGATAGCTTTTGATAGGCGTCCATGTCCTTAATAATTTTTTCAGCTGCTTTAAAATCCTTTTGCAGGGTTACCATGCTATCATATCCGACAATTTTAGCCGCTGAATTTTTCGTTAAGCCCTTATATTCATTAATAATACGGTTTACATTATTAACATGACTTTGCCAAGAAGTTACTGACGGATCAATTGGGTAACTGTCATCCACATCGCCTACATAATTGTCAATCTCGATATTTAATCTGTCAATTTGACTGTTTTCTGCGTTTTCTGCTTGAAGTAATGTACTAATATATTTTGCTGGTACAAGTTGAAGTTGTTTATAAGTTAACTTTTCATAAGACGTACGAATTGATTTTGCTGTTGTCACCTGTTTGCTAGGCGAATCATTTTGTGACAGCTTATCGAAAAGTTTAATAAATTGTTCAATCTTTTTAATATCCGACTTAGCATCACTTAAAATTGTTTGATTTTGAACAGTTGCTCGGTAAGTTTGAGATAATTTTGCTATATCCTTTTCAATTGTTTCAACTGCTGTTTGTAAAGATTCTATGCTAGTAGGTACATACGTAACAAAAGAATTTTTATATGCTAACAATTCTACAATTGCCTGATTTAGTCTTCTAACTTCTTTAAATTCTTCGATATGTGACGGATCTATCAAAATGTTTTTAATACTATTGTATAAAGCATCATTTATATCTAAACTACGTTGTAATAAATCAAACTTATCATAGGACTCATCGATTTCTTTTAAATATTTCGGTAGGTCTTTTTCATTAACCTCTTTTACCTTATCTACTTTCTCATTTAACTTGCTAATTAAATCTACATCTGCAGCTGCTCTCTTTAATACGTCATAATTTGTCACATTCGCCTTTGCTGCAGTTGATAGTGCCTGATATTTACTTTCTAATGCCGTTACTTCTGCTTTAAAAGATTCTAAACTTTTTACATTATATTTGTTGTCATTTATTAATAAAGTTTTTATTTCCTTAATCATTGACTCAGATGGTTCGTTAGATACTGTTACCACACTAGAAAACTCAGATTCTACGAAAGCAGTTCCTACCTTTGCCTTTACATTAACCATTATATCTGTGATGCCAATACTTAAAGCATTATTAGGAATTCGGTATGTGTCGTTAGTAGCTCCATCAATTATTGTGAAGGATTCACCTACTTTATAAAACCATTGATAGCTATATGTAATCTGACTGCTTTTCAACTTTGCTCCGGCATCATCGGTTACAATCGCACCTGCGACTTGTACCAATTCACCAGGTACTGCATAATTTGAACTACTATCAATTCTTGGCGCAGTTATTGAAAGTTTTAGTTCATTAATCGAACGGGGTTCACTCTTATACTTATCGCCATTTGTTGTAGTCGCTTCCACGAAAACTGCTTTGCCTGCCGCTTCTACTGGTATTGTAAATGACGCTGTTGTGGCACCAGAGATTGGTTTATTCGTTGAATCGTTAGAACCATCTACATAATACCACTGATAGCCTTTAACAATCGAATTTGCTGGTAAGTTTTCAATAGAAGCTTTTAAAGTTTCATTTACTGTATTTTGTCCTGTGATGGAAACTGTATTGGCTGCTGCTCCTGCAACTGCTGGTACAATAAGAGCTACTGGGATAGCTGCTGCTGTCAAAAATAATTTTTTATTCAAATTTTCATACCTCCTCTATCATCTATTGAATTATATCGGTTACATTTTTAATAATTCTCTTCATTTTATTGAATATTTCTAAAAAGTGTATTTCCTCCCTATTTCAATAACAAAAATAATAATATTTTGATTATCCATCGATTTCAATACTACTTTTATCCCCTTCCACATTTTCACAGCAAATGTCATTTACTTGAGTTAATGAGCTCCAAAACGACGAAACAAAAGAAATCATCGAATGAATTTGATCCAAAAAATTAACCTGAACAATATAGTAAGTAATGAGAATTAAGGAGCATAATAACCGTTTTACAATCCTGCAAAGAAGGTGTTTCCAGTTTCAAGAAATATATGTATAATACAACTATTATTAGGATATTAATAGGGAACAAGGAGCTTGATGGTATTATGGAAAATCTTTATGAACCTAGTTTAACAAACAATGAAGTAGACAGGACAAGAAGCTACGAGATTGGTAATCTATTTTTTGTTGCTATGTTTGGTGGTATTTTTGCCATTACCATACTAGGTATACAAAACGCTAAATGGCTAAAAATCGAGAAAAAATACATACAGTTGTTAACGATTATTAGTATTGTACTTATTATTGCGAAGCTTGCAATCGTTTACGCAATTGGTCAACAACTAATCCTCATAGATGAAAAGTATATTAAATTAGTTGGCCGACTATTTGGGGTTGCCTGTTTTTTCATTTTCTTCGTTTTTTTAGACGAGCCATATAAAGAACATTTAGCAGTAGATGGTGTTGCTGAATCATTATGGAAGCCAGGGTTTATCGCAATCATCTTCTCTGGCTTAATCGATGCTTTGATTACGTTATTCTTACTAGCACTATAGGAGGTATATTATGAGTGAATTCGAAGAATATGATGAATATGATGAATATGATGAATATGAAGAACCATCCTTTGAAGTTATCAATCATTATTTTAATATAGGGAAATATCCCCAAGTTATCGAGCTTATTAACGAGGAATTACAAGACAATATTGAAAATAGCGGGCTTTGGTATATGTTAGCTTACAGTAACTATGCAATAAATGAATTTGACGAAGCTGAAGAACAATTTCATGAAGCCATGAGATTAGGATTCGATGAGGAACTCATATTTTATTTTCTCGGCCATCTATACATGGAAACGGAGCGATGGCAAGAAGCAGAAAAAGCCTTTCTTGAATCACTTCGCTTAAATCCAAATAATGCAGAAACACATGCAAGCTATGCTGTTTTAATGAAACAAACAGGATATCGTAATAAATCAAAGTTATTAATCAATAAAGCATTAGAATTAGATCCAGAAAATTCATATGTGTTACGTAGAAACTTTATTTTACAAGGTGTACATGGAAGTAAAGAACAACAAATCCTTGCATTAGAACAATATATGAATTCAGCAGATAGTGAAGTTGCAAAATTGTTGCACCTTGGAATAAATGCCTCCTTCCGAAATAATGAAAAAGAAGCGAAAGAATATTACAGACAAGCCTTTCTTTTAAATCCTGAGGATCAAACACTACTATCTATATTAGAAGAGATGGAAATTACAACTCACCCTCTGCTAGCGCCTAATCGTTTTATGGAGCGTTTAGGGGGTCCCTCTATCATTTGGCTTGTAGGGATTGGGCTAACCTTTTTGTTACTAGCATTAGGGTTTGATAGTCTAGCCATGCTGTTTTTAAAATGCTATGTAGTACTTGCACTTTATACATGGATATCAGTTCCTTTGACAAAAGGGCTAAGAAAAATAAGGGGTTATCGATATGGATAAAATTAAATGGTTACAGCAAATGGTGGAACAAAGCCCAACTGACCCTCAAGCACATTACTGGCTTGGAAAAGAGCTTGCTGAAAACGATCGCTGGCTAGAAGCTGTACAATCGTATTCAACAGGAATTTCTCTCTGTACAGATGATACACTACGTATGGAAATTATTAATGAATTAACAAAAACGAGTATACAACTTCAGCAAACGAAGTCAATGGATATCCAATCACCAGTTATTCAGCAGAAAAGTCCTGATTTAGATGAAATGATTGAGACTACTGAAGACATTGCCGCTTCAGCAGAAGAATTGCTTGAAAGAGAAGTCAAAAGTGAAGAAACCGAGTCGGATCAATTAATAGACTTTACACCTAGGTTAAAAATTATTGATGGTAAAGCCCCTAAAACAGTAAAAAAAGGTAAGGAACAAATCACTTTTACAGATGTTGCTGGGCTTGATGACTTAAAAAAGACCATTACTTTACGTATTATTAGCCCATTTTATAACAAAGGTCTATTTGCTAAGTTTCGAAAAAAAGTTGGCGGCGGCGTTCTTCTCTATGGTCCCCCGGGTTGTGGAAAAACATTTATCGCCAAGGCAACCGCTGGTGAATGTAAGGCTAATTTCTATCCTGTTCATATTACAGACATATTAAATCGCTATATTGGAGAAAGTGAACAAAATTTAAAAGCTGCTTTTGATAAAGCGCGTTTTCAAAAGCCAAGTATTATGTTTTTTGATGAAGTAGACACGATTGGTATGAGTCGGTCTAAAGCTTCTGAATATACTCGAGGAATCATCGACACATTCCTTACAGAGTTAGAGGGAATTGATACAAGCACAGATGAAGTGCTTATTATGGCTGCTACAAATACCCCTTGGGATATCGATAATGCCTTAAAGCGCCCTGGTCGATTCGACCGTCTCATCTTTGTCGCTCCACCAGATAAAAAAGCGAGAGAGCAAATTTTTAAATTGAAGCTAGCGGGAAGATATGCTGAAGAAATAGATGTAGCAACACTAGCCGCTCAAACAGAATTTTTCTCAGGTGCAGACATTGAAAATATGATTGAATTAGCTACTGAAAATGTACTTGCTGAAATTTTAGCAACCGGTGATGAACGTCCAATCACAACTAATGATTTATTACACGTTTTAGAAGAGATACAACCATCTACATTAGATTGGTTACGTACTGCAAAAAACTACGTGAAATACGCAAATCAATCAGGGTTATACAATGATGTTGAAAAATATCTACGTACCCATGCTAAACGCATTTAAAGAATGACATCAAAGAGGCATCTCCATTGTTATTTGGGATGCCTCTTTCACATGTATGTTACTATCAATTATGCCTCGGCACAGGGTCTAGAACAGGCAATTCAATGGCGTTTAGTATATCTAAAAAATGGGTGCTGTTTTCATAATTCCAGTAGATATAATCTTCTTCTTGTTCAATTTGATAATTACCCTGTACTATCGTTTCAGAAATAAATAGTAGGAATTCTGATAATTGATTTGCTATCACATACTTTATTTCCTCATCACGCCCAAAATTGATGACTTGCCCTATTCGCCCTTTCTTATCTGGATCGAGATCTATGCCGATATTATTGCCACCAAAATCTTTACTAATAGGTATCCACTTACGATTGATACCCCTCTCTTTTATGTATCCAGTTGGGACGGAATAAGAAGCACCTTCCAATGCAAATTTCTCTTCTAGCTGTGCCCATACATGCCATTCCTGTAAAACATCATCTAATGGTAAAAACGGCATTCCAAAAAACAAACCCGGCCCATCTTCGTTCTCTCCATTATGCAAAAGATAAAGCTCCCTTAATTCATCAGGAAATTTAATACCCATCTTAATTTCAGCCTTCTGTATCTCTTCCTCAGAAGCTGGTGGATTTAAAAAAGGTGAAAATAATTGGTCTAATTGAACCTTTAATTTGTTCATTATCAACTGAATCATCGTCGTTTACCTCCTTTTTTAAATAGTTTCTTCATTTAAAGCGATTTTTATAAATTCAAACAGACCATCTGCATCAATTGTTCGATCTCCCCAATCATGCCAAAAATACAACACTTGACCCACTACTCCTTTTTCTGTTGGATCTGTATCAAGACAAAGATAATCGCCTCCACCATTTTCAGCAATCGGAATCCATTTTTCATTCCAAAGCGTTGGTTTTACCTCAACAGCATACTCTGTATCTGAAAGCAAATCATCTGGATCAAACTCCTCCTGTAGAAACTTCCAATTGTCAATAATTTCAGAAATGGGGGAAAGTGTTAAATTCCTAACAAAGGGCTGTACACCTTGCGACCAGACTTGCCCATTACATATACGATAAAAATTTTTCATCTCTTCTGGAAGAGTAATACCTAATGTAGTTTCGATTAGTTGAAATTCTTCAGCTGTTGCACCAGGCTGAAGGTTTAATGCTTCTATACCATTCACTTCTAACTTCGAATTTTTTTCAATTATACGATTCCATAGAATTTCAGCTTCACTTTTCACTTGTTATCCCTCTCATTTTAATTATTAATTGAATTCCTTAACACTAATCAATTATGCCCTGGCATAATTGCGTCCGGAGGATTTAGGCCGACACGATGTCCGTCACTCAGGCGTTTTCACAGGATGTGAAGTACTTAGCCTGAGTTCCTCTATTTCAGCGAGTTTGAATACCCGCTGAAAGAAGTTAAACACTTACTCTAATCTCGTTGTATTTTTCTTGCCTGATGAGTCGCTAAATCCGCATATCTTGTAGGGATTGGTAAACGGCTGTCTTTTTCAATAAAATGCATCGTTATATTAGTTGCCGTATCTAAATCAATCTCGTTACCACATGACACAAATATCGGTTTAACATCCTTTCTACTTCTTAGAGCACGACCATACACTTCCCCATCAATCACAATATCAGTAAACGCTCCAGTTATATTTTCCGGCATTATAAAATCTGTGTTCTCTATTTTATAATAAGTTTTAGCAACTCCAATTGTCGGTTTTTCCAAGAAAAATGAGGCATGTGTAGCAATGCCCATATGACGACTATGTAAATAACCATTTCCATCAAACATATAAATGTCTGGATCCGTTCTCAACTTTTTAACAGCCTCTAATACAAGAGGCAATTCACGAAAGGCTAAAAACCCAGAAATATATGGAATTGTGATTTCATTTATGTACTCAACTTGTTCAACGATTTTTTTGGAACTAAAATCAATAACTTGAATGCAACAAGCTCCATATTCTTTATTATTTTCGCCCCAATAGGCAATATCCACCCCTGCAACGAGCTGAATTTGATCATTAGAAAAATTGTTTTGTAGGGAAATACGCTTCCTCAATTCATTTTGTTGCGATGTATAATTCAGGATCATTTCTTCCATTTCCATGAAGATATCATCTCCTCTCTATATAAATATACTATCATGATACATAAATAACAGTGTTTGTTATAGGAAATATAGCAACCAAAAGCAAAAACCTCCAATCCATACACGTACCGTGAATGCTGCACAATACGAAAAGTACCGGAAAGTATCTTCGGTTTCACGCTAAGCGCATATAATAAATAAAATCAAAGAGGCATCTCAACTAATGATTTGGGATGCCTCTTTCTAAGTTTCAAAATATAATATTGATGCTCCATCTATTGCTTATGAAGCGTATAAGTTTTTTCATAACAATCGACGTACTGCACACGCTCTATTTCGCCTGATAATGAATAATAAAATATCAATCGTTCATAAATCATCTCGGTTAAAAAAGCCGTTTTCGTTGCGTCATGACTAAATGGTATAAGCTTAAATTTATATAAAGCTCCATACATCTTAGGGACTGTTAGATAAAGTTCTTCATTTTTAATTGAAATAGTAAGTACTTTATTTTCCATTAAATATTGCCCCACGATAGATTCTTTCTTTGTGAATGCTATCGGAACTCTAGGTGTTGGTGAAGATACATTTTTATCAAAAACAATCTTTGCAATCTCTCTACTTAAGTGCATGACAGGTGTAACATTCATATTACTTAAAAGGATAATCGTAACTTGGTCATCAACAAATCTAAGGAAATCACTTGAATAACCGCTAATATCTCCAAAATGATGCACACATTTTTTCCCCATTACTTCAGAGACCATCCAGCCACACGCATAGGAGCCAAGATTTGGAGTCAACATTTTCTCTGTTAATTCTTTGCGAAGTATTTTGGATGATGTTAATGCCTGATCCCAAATAAATAAGTCCTCTGTTGTTGAATATAAACCGTAGGAACCTAATGGGAATGACATATCCGCATAGGCTGAATGAATGGGTTCTTCCCAAAATGAATAACCAGAAGCTAAACCTGGAACAAGCTTCACCCCATCATCACAGCCTGTATGATACATACCTAATGGATGACATATATACTGCTGTATGTAATCTGCATAAGACATGTCTGAAACTTCTTCAATAATAGCCGTTAACAACGCATACGCTGAATTCGAATAGCCAAATTTACTACCAGGTTCAAACTCTAATTCCCTTTCTTTAAAGGAATCAATTAGTTGATCTAATGTTGATGGCAATCTCATTGTGCGAAACCAAAAATCAGGGGCATTTGTATAATTAGGTATTCCAGAACTATTAGTTAAACAATGAAATATTGTTATCTGTTGACCATTCGGATAATCTTGTAGATATTTTCCTACGCAATCATCAATATTCAATTTTTGCTTTTCATGCAATTGAAATATAGCCATCGCTGTAAATGCTTTCGTGAGCGACCCTATACGAAGTTTAGTTGTGGGTACATTGGGAATGCTATGCTCCCAATTCGCCATACCAAACCCTCTGTTTAAAAGAATATTCTCATTAGATGCAATTAATAAAGTACCATTCAAATAACCGTTTCGATTATAAGAATCTACCCAATTATTTAACCGTTCTTCTAATAGCATGTGAGTTTCTCCTTACTAAAATGAATAATCATTCTTTAAATTTTTTACCTGATGAGTTGCCAAATCCGCATATCTTGAAGTTCTATATACTTCAATGCAAAACCTCCCAATCCAACTCGCACTGTAATTTCTACACAATACGAGAAGATTAGGAGGTGTTTAAATGGTTCATATCTTTCTTTCTATTCATATATTATCCTCTACTAAGAGTTGGCTTTCTATTATAAGTATCGTAGTCATAGGAATGAGTATCATTTCCTTCATTTATCTTAATTCGAATGGACATTCCTTCTCCTACATTGGTATTGATAGAAAACTGACCATTAAAAGCATGTACCCTCTCTTGCATCCCCCTGATTCCCATTGAATCAGAAACAATAATTCCATCCATTTTGCATCCTACACCATCGTCTAAATAAATAATTTCAAAGCCATCGTCTGTTTCTAACAAATGAATTTCGACAGTGTTGGCATACGAATGTTTTAATGCATTGTTTAACAACTCTTGAAAAAGCCGATAAATCATCAAGTTTAAACGCTCATCTTCTAAATATAGACGATCGATTGTATAAACTAAAACAAAATTCGCACGCTTATGAACTTTTTGAATAAGCTTCTCAAGCGCAGCATTTAAGCCTAGTGTATCTAATAATGGTGGCTTCAAATTTTCACAGTAGCCTCTTAAATCATTCAACGATGCAATCATATGATCATGAATCTTAGTAAGGTTCACCTGAATATCTGTTGTCCTCTTCGCATGAATACATACATCCATTTCTCGAGCAATATGTAGCTGCTCTTGTAAAACCGTATCATGAAGCTCTTGAGCTAATTGATATTTTTCTTGTTCAAATCGTAGCCAAAGAAGCTTATTGAGCCATGGTAGCTGACTTTTATCAGCCTCTTTCATATGCTTTAACTGTTCTAATAGACCTTCCACCATTTTCGTATTTTCAATAAAATTATTTACATATAAAAGTAATAATTCAAGCCATAATAACTCCTCATCCTTTAAATAAATCGATTTATTATGGTCTACGACTAGTATTCTTTTATAATTTACATCTTGGTGGATAAAAGCTATATAAAAATGCTCCGTTTTCTTTATATCCCCCATGTGGAGATTCTCAAGTAATATTTCGTCCATTTGATTTTGAGTATAGTCTTTTGATGTACTTGTGGAAGTAACTTGATGTGTTTGCAAATCATAGGTTAATACGTAAACATGTTTAATCTCAAGGTGTAAAGCAATTTCTTGAACAAATTTATCTAGCAAGTCTTCAATCTTCACGACCCTACCTATACTATCAACTGTCGTATACAATCGATGGATATAATCCCCTTTTGTTGAAAAAAGAATTTTTCGCTTATGATAATCTATTTTCTCTTTAATATAGAAAAGTGCTATTAATGATAAGAAGGCAAAAAAGAATAATTCCGCCATTCTTGAAATAGACAAATCAGTAATTACATACAGACCTGCTAATAACCAAATCGTAAAAACAAATGAAAAATTAAAGTAATAGCGTAAACGGGTAATAAAGTATTCCATATCAAATATACGTTCAGTGAGCTGTGTACATATAAAGCTATATGGTATGAACATTAAAAATAAGGAGCATATTTCGGCAGAAAGTATATATTTATAGGAAATAATCTCAGGTATAGCAAACAAAAAAAGGAATGGTAAGAATGGGATAATAATACTTAGTAAAAAAATTTTCAATTGAGGGGTCTTATATTTTGAATAACCTATCCCTAAAATACAAAGAATTATTATTAATAAAATAAAAAATAACCACAAGGTAAAATTAGAGAATAAAGTATTTGTAGATGGGAAGATGATACTAAAAATACTAAGAACAAAAAAAATAAAAGGTCAG
>NZ_JBLLLQ010000017.1:0-113070 GCF_047737915.1 Lysinibacillus sp. NPDC056185 | reverse complement strand
GCATGGGATATATATTGTTCTTCTTTTCCCATAACTCCCCATCCACTTGCATAGTATGTGTCCTTATCGAAAGTCTCTACAGATAAATCTGGGATATGCGATTCTTGAATAATTTTATGATCAATCGAATCAATTTGGCTAGTTCCTAACTGTAGCTTTAACCATTTTGCTATATCGCTTGTGTTACTTATTACATAACCTGCAGGTACATTTCCACGGTAGATCGGTGGTGTATATTCCTGCACTCTCATCAGTCCTATTTTATATCCCGTGGCCATCTCATTAGATTTAACTTGATGAATTCCAACAAATGTATCATTCATAGAGATTGGCTTTAATATTTGCTGTTTGATATACGTATCAAAGGGTTGTTTTGAAACCTTTTCAATAACGAGTCCCAAAACATCATAATTGATTGTTGCGTATTCAAATGAGCTACCTGGTTGTCTATTTAATGGCTGATCAAGCAATTTTTTCACAGTTAACTCAAGAGCATTCGTTTCGTTACTTTTCGGGATATTAGAAATAGTGCTAGTAGCTATTCCACTTGTATGATACAGTAACTGATTAATAGTAATTGACTGAGGCTTGCCATTATATTTTAACTCAAACCATGGGATATACTTTTGGATATCATCCGAACGTTTTAGTAAGCCTTCCCGCTCCAATTTTAGAATGGCTAGTCCCGTGAATGCTTTCGATGTAGATCCTAGTTCAAATAATGTATTAGAGGTAACAGGTGTTTTTGACTGAATATCAGCGTATCCAAAGCCTTTTTCATAAACCGTTTTCCCCTTTTCTACAATTACTAACGATATTCCTGGAATTTTACTAATCTCCTTTTGCTCTTTAACAAATTGATCAATCTTTTGAATTTTTTCATTTGAGTCTGCATTTACGATTGTTGGCGTTAAACTATAAAAGGCAACAATCATAGCAATTAGAAGCGTGTAGATTTTTAATGATGGCTTCATTTCATTTCTCCTTTAAGCTGGTACAAGGTTATTAAATTCCTTAATTTAACTATAACAAGGAATTAATACCACAACCATCGTTTTACATTAATAAAAACATCTCAATATGACAGTTTTGTAACTTAGAATCTTAATAAACACCAAAAGACCAGATTCCCATTCTAAAAAGAGAACTGATCTTTGTTAAAGATTAGCAAATTAAATTTCTGCCCTTAAAGCTTTCCCCAGCTGATGTCCAAGTCCAAAATAATGGCGGAAATTATAAATAAGTGGGCTCCATTTATTTGGATCAATATAATTTTCTTTAACTATAATCTCCTTATGAGCATGTACATGTATTACTTGTGCCTCAACAATAGCAAAAAAGGGAGCATAATCAGGAATTCGAATATGTTTTACTCTTGCCTCAAGTTGAAATGGACACTCTGCAATTCTTGTAGGCTTTACTGATTTAGAATCGGTTGGCGTTAAATTACTAATTTTATATTTTTCTTTTTCAAATGTAAATCCATTCGCTCTCTTATATTCAGGAACGGGGTTTTTCCCTGTAAAAGGGGCTAATTTTTCTACATTCTCCCATAATGAATGATCTGGGACATTAATGACACATTCAGGATGTCGTTCTAAATTTTCAATAGCCTTTCCCCCAAGCCCAATTCCTAAAATAATACAATCCCCTAACACCCATGATGATGAAAGAGGGCTAATATTTACTGTGTCATCTTCATTTAGTGTAGTTAATAATATCACAGGTGTCCCGTAGTATAGAATTTTTGGATTAATCATTTCTGTTTTAGCAATTTGAGTCATTTTCTCTCCTCCTATCTGTACTTTCAATTTTCATAGTACAAGATAGATATTTCAATTTTCATCGAAATATAGATTGCGTTTTAAGACATATACTGTACCTTAGCAATTTAAATATTAAATGAAATGGAAAATGACCAGGCTCAACATTAATTGAAGTGCCTGGTCATATCCATTTCGTTATCGTTTATTTTTAATAACAACCTCAGTTACTGCTAACGCTTTTCTCGGTTTAATATTCTCCATAATAATATCCGCGATGTCATTAGGATTCATTAATGTCTTAGTTTTTTCCTCAGTAAATATCCCGTCCCAAAATTCTGTGCTCATACCACCCATGTATACAGCACATACATGAATAGATGTTTCTCTTAATTCTAGTGCTAGACTTTCTGTAAATCCACGTACACCAAATTTACTAGCACAATAAACAGATTCCGTTACTTTTCCTTCTAGACCAGCTGTAGAAACGATATTGACGATTGTTCCTTCATTGCGTTCTTTCATACCTTTTAGCACTTCTTGTGTGCAAAAAATTGTTCCTTTTAGGTTAATATCAATCATTTGATGAACTGAATCCTCATTCAAGTTTTCAGCTTTATCAAAATAGCCAACACCAGCATTATTAATAAATAACTGAATTGATCCAAAATCCTCTTGGATAGAATGAATTACTTGAGCGACCATTTGTTTCGAAGTAACATCAACCTCATAAATAGAATAGCCATTGGTTAAAGCTTTAGCCGTATCCTCAAGCTTTGATTTCGTTCGACCGAGTAAACAAATGTGATTGCCTAAAGACGAATATTTTTTAGCAAGTGCTGCACCTAAACCACTGCCAGCCCCTGTTATAACAACGATATTTTTGCTCATATTAATCATCCTCTCTCACAGTTAATTATACCAGAATAGGAACTCCTATCAATAAGAGGAACGTTTTTTTGAAAAACATCAACCAAGAATGTTTCAAAAGATATTACGTCAGGGATAATTTTAAACTTTGTTAAACTAACATGGCTTGACTTAAATATTCGATTTGCGAAATCTCAAAACAAACAGAAATAGATCAATTCTACATATTCTGTAGATTGAATCCGTCTTTTTATATTAACAGCAACAATCTTTGAGAAAAGCTGTTGCTTATGGTTTGGCTATATTCTTCAACTAAACCAGCTAATAGTTTGTCTATTTACAATCACTCTTCAACTCCCATGAAAGAACTTAATCATCTTTCATTTTCTGTGGTGAAGTGCTGATTTTTGTGCTTCATGGATGGCTAACGGGTGTTTTTATCGAAATCCCTTCCTTTGTTGATAATAAAAAAATAAACGACAAACCTAACATTAACCTAACGAAAAGTTTCCGTGTCTTAAAAAGCGATTAGCTTAAAATAACCTTAAAACAAATGAATAATGTTAATGTATACTTGAATTTTATTTAACCATTATTTAATATTATTAAAAAGGGAGGGGAAAATGTGAACCGTGATGAAGTACCAGCTTGGATTTTGTCTTTAGATAAAGAATCTGTTGAATTTATAAGAAAATTTATAATTAATTCTGGGTCTTTAAAGAATATATCTAAAATTTATGGTGTATCATATCCGACAGTAAGGACTAAATTAGATACATTAATTAAAAAAATTGAACTGAATAGCAAAACAGAAGACGTCGAGTTTGTAAATATGATTAAAAATTTGGTAATTGATGAACGGTTGAGTTTAGAGACGGCAAAATTGATTATTGATAAATATAAAGACGAAAGGAATGAAGGATAATGGATCCAATGTATAAATGGTTAATAGCCATTTTAATAGCCATAGTAATATTAGGAACTCAATTTTATTTATCTAGAAGAACTAACGTTTACTGGGGAGCAATTGTACCAGTTGTGTATTTAGTTATTATTTTTGGATGGTGGTATAACGGAATGGATAAATTCAATACTTATACACTCTTTAAGGTTGCAGTTGTTGGTCCAGCAGTTTTATTAGGAATCTGGGCTAGAGGAAGAGAATCTCTAAAAAATAAAAGAAAAAAAGAATTAGAAAAAATGAAGTTACATGATATAAATTGAGGAACATAAAAATTTAGAGCATATTTGAAGATTGTTGCTATTAAAACATAAAAACTGAGTTAATCTACAAAATGTGTAGAATCAACTCTGTTTTTATGTTTGATATTTCGTAAATCGAATATTTAACTAAAGCGCCCGATTGTGGAATATCAAGATAGTGATTCCTCCTTTTCATTTGTTTAAATGTCTCATTCATCCTTCCAACTACGTAAAAGTTCTTCGAAAAAGAGTTTCGGTGCAGAGGAATGGTCATCTTGTAGATAGCTTTTTGCCACAGCCATAATATTTAACTTCGGAACAATAAATATATATTGTCCGTATAAGCCATTGGCATAGTAATATTCAATTTTGTTGTTACTATTAGTAATTTCACAAGTCCATAGCTGATAACCATAACCATATCCAGCTGTTCTGTCTTCTTCTGCTTCAAATTGTTTATATGGTTTTTTTGCCTCGTGGATCCAGTTAGATGAAATCACTTGATTTGATTTAAATTGCCCTTCGTTAAGTAATAAAAATCCAAACTTCACCATGTCTTCTAAATTTAATGAAATACTAAAGCCACCCTCGTGAATTCCTTGCGGGTCCTTTACCCATATGTATTTTTTTATCCCTAATGGATGGAATAGAAATTCTTCAGCAAATGAGGCGGTAGAACCTCCAGAAACTTTTTGGATGATCGCGCTTAGTAAATGAGAGTTTCCACTATTATATTCAAAGGTTGAACCTGGTCTATATATAACTGGTTGTTCTAGTATGAATTTAACCCAGTTTTTTGAACTTTGGAATTTTCCTACTTGTAACCCCGAAGTCATAGTCAGCAAATGAAATAATGTGATTTCCTCTTTCATTGGGTCATTGAACTCTAATATTTCCGGAAAGTAGTTATAAATAGGTTCATGAATGTTTTTTATTAGCCCTTTATCGACCATAATTCCAATTAATATAGACACAATACTTTTTGTAATGGAATAAACCTTTGTCTGATTTTTTACGACTTTTTTATTCTTTAAATATTCAAAGATCCGTGTATTTCCTTTATAAATGACAAAACCTTCAATTTTAATCTTCTTCACTTTCTTCTCTAACTCATTAAAAGATATTTCACTCATACATATAATCCCTCCTCCACTAAATTGCGTCATTAGTTTATGTACATCAGTTTATAATTTAACCTAAATTTTAACATAAATTCATTAATTTTATCAAAGGAGTTATTCAATTAAATGGCCCGATTGTTGAACACAACTTAAACAACACTGTTAAACTAACCTACTCCGTAGTTGAATAGCGCAATCATTTCGAAAACAGCCTAAAAAAAGATGAGAGCACTTAATAAAAGCACCCACTTTTTGGAAGCCATACAAAATGAATTGAAAACTAATACCAACTACTCCCTAATCAGTAGTAGTTATTTCTTTTAAAAACCTCAGACAACAAAAGAGAATAAAGAACTATAATGTTTTTATTCATTTCGACGCATAAAAGTTCCAATTCATTCTTACTTCCATGTCAATCAACACTTTTATGTTATTTTTTGGGTATTCAATACATATACTATTATATTTATTAATAAAATGACATAATTTCATCGAACACAGAATATAATTCTGGAGGGTGTTAAATGAATACAATTAAATCTTTAATTTTCCCCCAAGACTTGCATAAATTAAGCAAAACTCATCTCAAAGAGATTTGTAATAAAATGACTTTAGAAACAACCGGCAATGTAAATGAATTAGCAAGTAGAGTTTGGGACTCTTTTGAGCATATTGAAGGCGATGTTCTTAAAATGATAAGCAATAATATTTTCTCTGGAGCAGTTTCTTTAGCTTGGTACCAGGCAACAAATAAAACTGATTTAACAGGATTTAAACAAAGTATAATTAATAAAATGCCATTTAACCCTTTCGAAACAGTAGTTACACCAAATAGCAAAAATGTTCCTACTGATCCTACCATTATTGCTGCAGCTGAAATCCAAGATTCACAAGCATATTATTTAAGATTTATTCATAGAACTGGGGTTAATGTTGATTACTATTTAACTAACCGAAGAGAATACATTAAGCATGAAATTACAACAGTTTATATAGATGAAAGTACGGGAATAATTGAAGTACGAGCAAGTTCAGCTGTTGCCAAAAAAATTATTGCTTTGTTAACTAAAATTGTCGAGGATGAATACGAATTCAAACAGTATGATTTGTTAGAGAGATACGGGGGTACTCTTGAGTCTTTAGCTGATAACCTTCAAGGAAGGCTTATTGATGCTACAGGAAGACCAGCAGGATCAGTAAATACATTTGAAGAAACACAGGGTCAATCAATTGTGAGTATACTTTCTGCAATTGACGAATACTATACTAGTGGTGAATTATCAGTTCTAGAGCAAAATTTAAATAGCGAAGATATTACTGGCATTTTAGAAACAACACCTTTTACGTTGTTACTTTTAAGTGGTCTTGAAACAATAGGATTAGGTAGTATTAGAGAACTACGAGGTTTACCATTATACAATTATTTAGAACCTTACCTATCCAAACAAAAAGGATCTATACTATTTGAACATAGTATTGGTGGAGTCAAACAAGAATATTCTATTCGAATCGGCGTTAATACAAAAACATTTAAGTTCAATGTATTTGCGTCTGAACCTGTATTGGATTATATTAGAGAAAAATTGATTTACCAAATTTATTCTGCGAGGTAAAAGTATTGAGCAATTTAAAGCCATGGGAAATTTCTCAAAAAATAGATAATGCACTTGAGGCAATTGCTATCAGTAAGATTGAAAAATTTTACCATAGTTATATTGCAAAAATAACTAACTTACCTCTTGGAGTAGTTATTGATACATTATCTGAATTAGAAAAAAAAGAAGCGCTCGTTATAAAATTAGAATTTCAATGCGAGGAATGTAGTAGAAGTATTTTAACTGCTAATAAATCTGAACTTGAAAATATTGATTCCATTCCTTGCAAGTATTGTGGTACAGAAAATTACTTCGATCCTTTAAACGCTATTCCAATAATCGAATTAAGTGATGATTTCAGACAAAGTTTTTCAAAAAAAAAATTAATAACAAAACGGAAAATGTCGGGTTAAGTAAACAAAATAAACCTGAGAGTTTAAGAGAAATTATCGATATTTTAGCCGAAGAAAATTCCGATCAATTATTAGAGAAAGTATCCAAGCTTGGGAAAGTTACTATTATCTTAGGAGATGGTTATATGGGTGATTCTAGTAAATATGGTGGTTTAACTTTTGGAGAAAACAAAGGTAATATAACTATTGAAAACAATGGTACACTCAATCAAGGGATAGCTAGCTTGCCTAATGACATTATCAATGCTTTACAACAGCTTCACGATGAAATTCAACACCTAGCTGAAGAACAACGAGAGATTGCAGAGGCTAATTTTGAACTCCTTCAAACTCATATAGAAAATGGAGATAAAGAGAAAGCTAAAAAACCATTAGAGAAATTAACTAGTATACTAGGTGTTATTAGCTCTATTGTATCTATCGCTTCTGCTTTAGGACTTGGAATTCCTTTAAAATAATAAGAGACTAAACAGGGGTACAAATTATTTTTGTACCCCTTAAATATATTTGTGAAAACAAAGCCTCCAGAAGAAAACGGGTCGATCAATGGCGTGAATATTTCTATTGTGAGTCACTGTCAGCGGATGTTCTAGTGGAAAAGGGTCATAAACGTACTTCAAAACGAGGGTCAAATAAAGGCAATGACAACATTATTAGTAATGGTTCTATTATGAAAGATCTACAACTACAAGTGCAAACAGGTATTTTCGGCACTGAAACAGGCATGATTAATTTACAATAATTAACAGAAGAAAGCCACTCATTATTTTTAAAATGAGTGGCTTTTCTTTAATTTTTTTTAACGTTATCTGTATGTATATGAATAACACGATTATTACTAACAAGAATCAAAACATTTTCTAGTTCTGCTATCATAATATGTTCTATTGCATATCTGATTTTCCATTCTTGAACAAAATCAAAACGATTAGAGTTCTAAAATTCTTTCATCATTGTGATTCTCTTTTTACTCAAATTTCGGGTACAAAGTGGGGTACAAGTTAATCTTGTACCCATTAAACCTTGATATATAAGCATTTGTAGTACTATCTAAATATATTATGTTCGTATAGGTAATCATACGAAAGATCGACGAACAAATATTCATGCTCGTTAATAGCAATAGAAAATGTTCTTGTAATTTCCCCTGTCTCGATATCTCGATATAGCTCTGAGATTTCTCCGCTTTGATCGTTGCGCATTTTAATGATTGTTTGTAGGAAGTATGGGCGCCAACTCCAGTTTTTATTGATGGCTCTTGGCTGCAATTCCCACTGTCCATCTATACGCATTACGTTTGGAGAAAGTTGGAAGCCGTCTTCATTACAAATATATACTCGGAACGAATAACTATCCAATAGCTGCGCTAAATGCTCTAAAAGTGTGGTGTTGTCACTAGAAGGTTTGACACGATGGACAATCGCTTCTAGCTCCTCTCTCAGCTTTTTCAACTCGAAATATTGCGCCTCTAGAATTTTCTTTTCAGAGGTAATAAACTGCTGGCACTCTTCCTTAAAACGTTCCTTTAAAATATCCTTCTCTACGAATGTTATTGCAGGGTTTGCCAAGTATCGCCCCTGATAAAATCGGCCTCCATTCTTCCAAGCAAACTGCAATTGATACACAGTTTCGATTCCTTCGAATAAAAGATTTGCGCCAATTTTATAAGCAAGACTACCTATTGCTGATATCATATCAGACTGTGCAGACCAAGAATCATAATTTAAGTCTTGAATATTGACCTTTAAAATTTGTGGTGATAATAAAGCAATGTGCTCTAAATGACTCTCCGCTCCCACTTCCTGAACGGCAATTTTGACACCAAAAGTCGTAAAGTAACGTACTGCATGGTGCAGCTTTTGAATATCACCTAAAAAACGATGCTCAGAAACAACTAATACAATACGATGTAAATCCTCTTCACTTATATATTGTTGAATAATATTAAAATGACTTTCACCAAAATCCTGCATCAATAAGTTCGGATTACTAGGAATATAAATATCAATATCTTGCCCGATTTCTTCTACTTTGGCTAATGCAGCATGTAGAATTTTATGTTCCATATCAATACGATACTCTTCTGGAATATCTTCATTATTCACAAAATCTTTTAAATTAATTTGTTGATCCTCGATTTGTAACTGTCCGGAAATTTCGTAGGCAATCACCGTATGCGCATCCGCGCTAAAAATAGGTTGAAAATACCCATGTATTTGATCTAAATTTGTTAAAACTTCAATTGCATCCATTGTCGAAACCTCCATACATGATGTTATCCAAGAATAACATTACATTCACAGCTCATTACATGAAAAAAGCTCTCTGACTGTATAATAATTTGTTTAAAGAAAATTGGCAACTTCACATGGCGTTATTTTATGGAATAAATCTGTTCTGAAATTTAACAAACTTCCACCTAACTGATTTATTTTTTTCTGACAATTCATCACTAATAACGATTTTCTCGCAAAATAGGTTGCTTAAGTACGCTTATTTTTATTTAGCGTCACTCTTTATGCATTCACTAAATTTTTCATGTATTGCTGTGTAAAAAAACTCCCTCAGAATTCCTTTATCATTATAACTTATGCAACAATTCAATGTGAAAGCCAAGATAACTAAAGTTTTTCATCCTATATCCTAAAATAATTCAGCCGTTCACCCACTACAGTAAAAAAGCAGTATTCCAAAGTATGGATTATACCCTACAGGAATACTGCTCATGACTATTCTGACATAAAGAAATACCAAATAATCGCAATTGTAATTAAAGATAGAATAACAGCAATTGTTACACGAAGTGGTGAAATTGGGGCATCCCCACCTACTCGACCTGTTTGTCCATTTACCATAAATCGATAAATTTTCTCTTTGTAACGGAATGAAGAAAGCCAAATCGGCAACATTAGATATTTGTATGTAATATCATCATGAGTTGTTGAGAAATGTAAATTGGATACTACATCCGCATTATGTTCCCAACGTATTTTTGAGGTAATTTGTGCATTCAGATGATTAGAAATTTCCCTCTTCGCCTGACTCCACCCGTCCTGTAAACCAATACTGTAGCGTTCTGATAAAAATCCTGATACATATTCCGGCTTATAGGCTTTATTATTGAGTAAATTAAAGGGTTCTATTTTTCTCATCATATTACGATCATAACGGATTGTCGCACTTATTAAATGATCATCAATAAATTCCTGATAAAAACCACTTGTAGAATACCAGTCTGTTTCAGTTCGAGTATTTCCATCTTTATCTGTAACTGTGCGATGTCTACCGTATCTTGCAGAATACCTTGAGCTTGTTTTCGTGTCAAAGGTCCAATAAGGAAGATAAACCCCTTTAAATGAATCAGGCTTTGCACTATCCTTTGCTGCTCTCGGTGTAAACCATTTTCCCTTAATCCAACTTTTGAAGTTCTCTCCCGCTTGCTTATCTGTTATTTCAAATGCGCATACTCCGTTCGGGGCTAGCGTATTTTCAGCACTAGCCTCCATAACCTGATTAGAACCACAGTATGGGCAACTATCAGCTACCTGTAATGCATCATAAATCGTTTCTGCCGCACAGGATTTACAAATGACTGTTTTTTTCTCAACACCCCAGTTAAAATTCCCACGTTCTTCAGCCATTGCAAAATCCATTTCCTGGGCAACTTTTTCCTCTTGCTTCTCTGGGGCTGCAATTTCAGTTTCATAGCCACAATAAGGACATGTCAGCTTTCCAGTTGCTGGGTTAAATTCAATGGATGCACTACATGATGGACACTCAGCGTCAAAATCAAGCTTTACTTGTTTAGCATTTTCAGCATCTTGCGTTGGCATCATTAGTCATCTCCTTACTTAATATCATTCTCGTCAAACACATCGCCACACTCTGGGCAGAATTTTGGTGGGTTTGCAGGATCTTCTGACTGCCAACCACATTTATCGCAAACGTATTGTAATGCTCCTGATGGTTTTTTAGCACCACATTCGCTACAGAATTTGCCTTTGTTGACAGCACCACAAGTACAAGTCCATCCTTCCTCAGCAGGTTTTGGTGTCCCACAATTTGAGCAGAATTTACCAGTGTTTTCATTGCCACATGCACATTTCCATGTATCTGAATTCGGTGTTTGAGCTTGCTGAGCTGCCTGTTTATTTTGCTCATTCATTTGGTAAAGCTGTCCTGCATTAACTCCTCCTGCTTGTGTCGCCATGTTCATGCCCATAAATCCTGCCATTGCTCCGCCATCATTATTGGCTGCTGCAATCATTGCTTCCGCCTGAGCACCTGTTAAATGAGCTGCAGCCATACCCGGGTCACGCATCACTGCATTTCGTTGTAGTTGTTTAATCATTGCTTCATCTTCTTCTGATGCTTTTAAAGAACTAATGCCAAAGGATACAATTGCTAAACCACGAGTTGCTAGCCATTTCTCCGATAACACTTTATTAAGGGCATCTGCTAGAGCAACCGTATGTGCAGGAATTTCACTATAGCGTACCCCGCTTGCTGAAATATGTGCGAAAGCCGGCTGTAACGCAGTCATTAATTCCGTTTTTAATTGGCTATCGATTGCATCTCTTGTAAATTCACGCTCAACGTTTCCACATACATTTGTATAGAATAGTAATGGATCAACAATTTTATAAGAATATTCGCCATGGCAACGAATAGCAATATCAATATCTAGGCCGATGTTACGGTCGATAACACGGAAAGGAATCGGTGCTGGTGTCCCATATTTATTGCCTACGATTTCTTTTTTATTAAAATAGTACACACGCTGATCCTTTGCAGGTTCTCCGCCAAATGTGAAGCGTTTACCAATCTGCTTGAATGTTTCCTTTATACCTTCGGACAAATCATTGTCATACATTATCGAAGGCTCTGTGGATGTATCATAAACATACTCACCAGACTCCGCAGAAAACTCCACTACTTTCCCTTGCTCTACAATCATCATACATTGACCTTCATTGATAGCAATAATAGAACCATTACTAATAATGTTGTCATTGCCTTTATTTGACCCTCGTTTTGAAGTACGTTTATGACCCTTTTCCACAAGAACATCCGCTGACAGTGACTCACAATAGAAATATTCACGCCATTGATCTTCTAGAACACCTGCTAATGCGCCAACTCCTGCTTTTAATAAACCCATATTTATTCCCACCTTCAACTTATATACTTAAGATTTATTTTATCATATCAATTATGCCTCGGCTTAATGACGTCCGGATTCGGCTTTGTCCTTAGACCTGCATGAGGGCTGACACGATATCGGCCATTTCGGTATTGCCACAGGAGTGTAGCGTTTTTACCAATGCAGGCCAGTTAGCCATTATCTCATGAACGCGATAATTTTAGGCTATCATCCAATATGAACTCCTTTCCGAATCAGTGACATTCGCCGAAAGAAGTTAAAATTAATCTAATCATTATGTAGTACGCATAAAAAGGATAATTTGTTTCATTTTTTTTAAACTTCTCTATAAAAAGAGATAGCTCCAAAGGAACTACCTCTATCGTATTGTAAATACTATATCGTTTTTTTAGTGAATCTTAGCGTTTCTTAAGATAATGCGGTAATAGCCACAAGCACCCAGGCAACGATAAATAACAGACCGCCGATTGGGGTAATCGCTCCAAGCTTTTTCACACCTGTAACAGCTAATACATATAAACTACCTGAGAAAAACACAATACCTGCCAACATTAAATAGCCTGCCCAAGAAAGCATACTAGAAGCTCCTAAAAGGGCTTCACTCGATAAAATACCAAGCACAAGTAAACCTATTGAATGATACATATGGTATTGCACCGCAGTTTCCCAAACGGTAGCGTAGTATGGTGACGCAAATTTATCTTTTAATGCATGTGCTCCAAAAGCGCCTAGCACGACACCAAGACAAGCCATAATTGCACCGATTGCCAATAAAAGTTCCATGTATGATTCTCCTATTTCGTTTCGCGTGCGATTTCTTTATATTTCGCATCCCATGCAGGATCAATTTTACTTAAGGATACCGGACGTAACGTATCTTTTTGAGCTAGAATATGTACGGACTGAGCAGTAGCTGCAATCGTGCCATCTTCATGTAAAATTTCATAGCCATATGTTGTACGTAAACGATCGTGTTTTTCCACCCATGTACGGACCGTTGCCGCTTGGCCATAATGCATAGCAGCCTTATAAGAAATGGATAAATCCATCACTGGCGATACATAACCGTCTTTCTCTAATTCAGCATACTCAAAGCCTGCATCATTAACTAACTGAGAACGGCCTATCTCCATCCAAATGATATAGTTCGCATGATACACCACGCCCATTTGGTCGGTCTCAGCATATCGAATTTCGATTTGTTTTTCACTAACAAACATTTTCTTCACCTCGTCCTACATTATAGCGTAAAAATATTGATTTGGCGGTGTTTTTGCTTTATTGATTAAGAAAATAACAAAATTTTAATTTCATAAAATCTTGAAGTTCTATTTAAAAATTAATTTGGTAATAAATGTTGGTTTCTGTTTTTACCCGTTGCATCCCGCTTAATTGGGGTACAAATTGGGGTTCACTGGGTACAAAAAATATAAAATTATATAACACCGGGCAGGTGCAAAGGATAAAAAAGAAAAAAGTCACTCAAAAAAATAATGTAGTGACTTGGACCGAATTTTTCCTAAATTAATCTAGACTTACATTATTTAGTTACCTATCATTAAAAATGAGGTGATACTTTGTCAGGCATTTTTAAATTTACAAAATACATTCTTATATTCATTTCTGCGATTCAGTTAACTAGGTTCAGTCCAGAATATTTAGAACCCATACTTCTATATGAATATCTTATATTTATAGGACTTTTTATTATTCTTGGTGTATTGGATGATTTTTTTAAACCTAGTAAAAGTACAAATATTTTATTACGTATAGCCATTATCATTTGCTCTCTTGCTTTATTGATTACATCAGTCTCTTTTAAATCCACTTCTTCAATTATTTTTTCTATAGTAATGATTATTGCAGTTAGTTTCTCAATATTTTTAGAAATTAAGCAAAAGGAAGATTAACACCTTTTGCTTTTTTCCCTCTCCACTAGATTTTTTTCTCCAGTCCTCATAACTAATGAACGGCACTGCAACACTTGGCAGCTTTACCTGTTTATAAGCTTTGTTAAAAGCTTGCCGTAAGTTAGCCCTAAGTCAAACATATAAGCATCGATTCGAGCAGCTAATTGCTTTTGGTACGTATCATCCATGTAATCCTTGCCTCTACGGTACTCTGGCAACTTTCCATTGACCATGTAAATCGTATACAACGACATTGTATATCCATCGATGCAACGCCCCATAACCTCGGAGCCTTTGATTTCCATGATCCGTAATGGTAGTAGCCATCTATAACCACTCCTTTATTTACAATACCAAACTTTGAATAGATACATATACTGAAAATAAAAATACCCCAATTAGTAACCAACTATAAGCTTTTCTCTCTCTTTGAAATTCTTTAATTCCTAAAGTTAACATAAATAAACCTAAGAAGAATATCATTAGGAAGTTCAGTTGGTAATCACGTGTGATAAGTCCATAAGCTGATAGAGATATTACTATGATTGCAAAAACAATTTGTAAAATTTTCAACATACCTTTCCACTCCTCTTTAAATTTCATTTTTATTTATCATACATTAACAAAGAGGTCGTGGAAATGACTGTAAATTTTTAGCCTTTTATATTAATTAAGATACCTAATCTCTTAAAAACTATGGGCCGGCGAGTTTGTCGCGCTCCGAACTAGTCTGCCAAGCGCAGATCGGTCGTCGGTCTGTCTCTTCCTAATATTTAGGATTTCATAAATACCAAGGGAGGAAAACCCTTGCTATCCTACCTCCGATTTCACACTACCAATTGTTTAAAATGATACGTTCCATTGCTCTAGCAGCCAAGAGGGAAACTGCCCGACACTCACTTTTCAGAGCAAAAAAACAGTCACGCTCAAATGAACGTGACTTAATGTTTCTATTTCAGACTAGGTATTATACTTAATTAGATATTACTGCCCGTTTGTCACTGTTGGGATACCACGTTGAAGAAGTCCGGCTAAACCAGATAATGTACGATGTCCAGCTGCTTCACCTCGTCGGCCATAAGCAACGATTGAAGAAGTTGTTCCCATCTCAACTGTACTTCTCCATAAACCTTCACCAGATTCTCGTACCGCTTTATCGACTTTGTGAATGAATTCTGAATCTCCGTTATTAGCGAATGTATATAAATATCCTGTTGAATACGGATGATCATTAATTAATCCAGTAAGGTTTAAAACATCATCACTAGTTGGAGTTTGAGTCCCAAAGAATGTTTTGGCAGCCGTGAAAGTAGATCCAGATAAAGTAGCTGGTGAGCCATTAGTTAATGGGACCATAGCCATCAGAGCTTTTGATCTGTTAGCAAGTACATAATTCTTGTAATAGTTGCTTAGTTTTTTAGATGAAGTAACTAGACTCGATTCTGTAAGTACATAAATATTATTTGTTGGAACAACACCATGACCTAGCCAAACAAGAGATGCACCTACATATGAATCATATCCTGATGAAACATACGGTGCTCGCAATTGTGCCCAAGTAGTACCTTTAGCACCACCACCAATTGCAATCGAAACAGAATTCGAATCAACGGCGTTACCAAAAGCGTTAATCAAATTAACTCCAGCGTTAAAGATATTTGTATAAAGAGGATCTTTTTCAACTTCAGTTTGAGAATGGCCAAGAACAACGTCATGATAGTAAGCTAAAGAACCTAACATCGCATACGTAGTATTAACAACACCATTAGCCACTTTAAAAGTTGATCCATCAGCTGTTTTGAATGAACGAATAGTTGGACTTGTTGTACCAAATGATCCCGAATCAGTCATAAGAGTTTTACCGTGACCCGAATTTTGGCAGTGATATAGTATTTTTTGATAGTGTCGAGTAAGTGCTGTATTCAAGTATGCTGCTTGTGAATCTCCTGAACCATTTACACCTAAATTATTATACGCATGAGTTGATTTACGAAGCATAGATAATGCTACTAACATAATTGGATAACCTGGATCAATTTCAACAACCCCCGCTTCCCAAGCTGTACTACCACTCGGAATTTCAATTGTGGCCTCTGTTTTAGTATGAATAGGTGTTGTATAGAAGATATTTAAGTTATTAACGATTGCACTCATCACTCGATAAGAATCTGAATGATTTGGACCAATTTTGTCGTAAAGCGTTGTCAAGAATTGAATTTGCCATCCCATGCGTTGTAAACCAACTCCCGGAACTGCTCGCCCTTCGAAAACTCGCCCCTGTGCAATTTGTGCTTCTTCAGCTCCTCTATAAGAAGAACCTTCTGGGAATTGTTCGTTAAAGAATTTTAATGCTTCGTTTACTGTGTTTAATACTGCCATTTTTTTCACCTCTCGATTCATTCATCACATTACTAATATTTAGATTTCTATACTAATTAAGTCACACAATCTCTAAATATGGGTCGGCCAAGTTTGTCGCGCTCCGAACTAGTCTGCCAAGCGCAGGTTGGTCGTCAGTCTGTCTTTCCCTAATATTAAGGAAATGCTAAATACCAGATTAGTAAAATATTGTTACCTCCCCTACCCCAATTATCTCTCATTTGTTTAGTTAATGCACGAAGTAAACGAATGTAACATATGCACCGTTTGTAACATCTATCACATTTGTAACTTTTACAACATTTATTCAAGAACTTTTTAAAATTTCCTCTTGAACCTCAAGTTACTTTAGGTTATATGATAAACCTATACTTTAGATAGGAGGAATTTTGATGAATAAGGATAAAAAGTTTTCTATTGGTGAATTTTCAGAAAAGACAGGAATTCCAATTCCTACTTTGCATTACTATGATGAAATTGGTTTATTACAACCCGAAAAGAATCCATCTTCAGGGCATCGCACTTACTATTTTCAAGATATTATTACCTTACAAAAAATTATTAGCCTGAAATTCCTAGGGTATAGCCTAGATAAAATAGCTAATTTGTTACATGAGGCAAGTTTTAACGTTGATTTGAATGAAAGTTTATCTCTGCATTTAAATGCTTTAGTAAGTGAAAAGGAAAAAATTGAACAATCAATGCAAGCAATAAAAAGAGTAATAAAGTTAGTTGAAGAAGAAGGAGAAGTAGATAGTACGATATTATTTAGCCTTATATACAATATGAAAGTAGAACATAAACATGAAGAATGGATGGAACGCCATAGTTTAACGGACATCACAGAAGAGCTTTCAATCAAATCAGAGGAAGATAAAATTACCTTGGATAAAACATTTATTCAATTATCTAAAGAAATGAAACAATTATATGGTAAACCTATAGATGACTCCAAAGTACAAGAGATGGTCAAAAACTATTTAGATTCAATTTTTTCATTTCTTGGTGACGATTTAATACAAAAGTTAGCTGATACTAATGTGGAAGAACTGGATATTCAAGAACTTGAATATATGACAACTTCTCCTTTTACAGAGGATGAACAAAAATGGTTTAATCAAGCAATAGAGTTTTATATGAAGCAAGAAGTAATGGAATAAAAATAGCTCTATTTGTAGGGGCACAAGGCTCCTACATCATGCCTATGATAAGTTCATACTTAAAATCATCAATAGTTACATCTAAATCGTCGTTATCCCATCCACCTTCTACATCTTCACATTCAGCAATGTTAACGACATTCCTTACGATTTTGAAAAACAATCACAGGTACATCAGAAATAATTTCGTCCTCATCCCCTAAGATATTTTGCTGAAATACTTTCATGATTCGCCTCTCCTCGTGTCGCAATATTCAAATTTTCTACTTTGGACTTATTTACAAAATCCACAAATACTAGAAATATTCAATCGACAAGTTGACATACAAACCATATAATATTAAGGTATAATAATCCAAAAAGGAGGTTTTTATACAATTATGGAAGTATTATTTGCTCTTTTACCTATTCTTTTTCTAATAATTTTCTATGTTGTCCCCTTAGTATTTGGCGTTTGGTTCGTATTCAAAATTATTAGCATACATAATGAACAAACTCGAATTCTAAACAGTATAGCTGAAAAGCTAGATAAATAATGTACTAATGAGGTCTGCTATAGAAAGCTTTCTACTGCAAAACTACCACTTACTTTGATAACAATAGTTTGGATACCTAGTGATCTAATCTAGTACCTAACGTCTGATTTATCCTTCTCCTGTTTGGATATTCCTACAGGAGAAGGACTTTGCGTGGTATGAAATAAAAAATAATTTCCCGGGTAAGCGCAAGAAACGACAAGTTTTACCTTATCAGCAGCAGATGGACTTTGTGTTGTATATTACTGTTCAATGATTAATTCCTCTTGAGTAGGTTCATCTTCAATTACTGAGTAATCCATAACGTCAATAACATCGTTCATATCCTCTGCTACCTCGGTTTTAATCGTTTCGTCAGCCTCTGTACCTAGTAAACTAGAAACATCTACATATTTGAGTACTGGTGTAGTACAAATTGTAGCCATAGCTAGTCGCATTAAACGGTCAACATCCATGTGTTTTGGTAAAGCCTGCGCCATTGCAGTTGTAGTTACCATTATTAGTAGCCTTCTTAATTGTTATACGTCTTGATAACGATTCTTTGATATTTTTTCATAAAAAATTGGTTGTTCTTCTTTTAGTCGTTACTATCAAGTCGATTAGTTTGAACTGTTTTAAAAGTGACCTTGAAGTGATTAGAGTGCCCTTCTGCAACCTCATAGGATCATTTTGAGTTGATTTTCATACTCTTTTCGTTGCTTTTCCTCAACCTTTATCAATTCAATTGCTTTTTAATGTTTGCCCTCGCTTAATGCTAACTTTGTCTAGGCATCGTTTCCACATTCATCTTTTACTGAATATTATAAGAACATAACTAATCAGTTGAGGTGAAATATGGATTTCAATCATTTACGTTATCTTGCGATAGGCGATTCACTTACTGTAGGTATCGGCGTTCCGTTTTTGGACCCTGGATTTGTTGAATATTATAGATGTCTAAGCCAGCAAATTTTAAAAAAGCGTATTTCTTATCAAAAACATGCAAGGTCAGGAGCAACGACAGAGGATGTTTTAGCTATGCTTAATGCCCCGATTGTGACGGAAGCTGTAAAGTGTGCAAATATCATCACGATAACAGCTGGAGGGAATGATTTAATAAACGCTGCTAAAGAATTTCGAATAAGTAAAAATGAAGAAAGTATATCTCGAGCTATTAAGCAATCAGGGAAAAACATCTCAAAAATATTAGAAAAAATTCACCATCTAGACAAACAAGATAAATATATTTTACGGTTACAGAATTTATACAATCCATTTAGCGATATTCCTATAGCAGATGAGGGCATTAGAGCGTTTAATTCATTAATTAACAGTTTTGGTCGGGAATTGAATGTTAAAGTAGCTGATATCTATAGTGTATTTAAGGGGAATGAAAAAGCTTTATTATCATCAGGAGGAATTCATCCTAATAGTAGAGGATACTATCAAATGGCATTAGCTCTAAGTAGGCTCGGATATTCCCCTTTATAAGGCTAATGGCTGTCAGTTAATCTAATCCTGTTTGTTTTAAGCTATTACTTATTATTTTTCTAGCAAGAGGCTGACTATCATTGTCAGCCTCTTACAATGTAATAAAAATGAATCTTTGAACCATATCAGAAATGGAAATGACGGAATTTTTAATTCCTTTTTCAGGAAAATCACAACGCATTCACCTTATTCACATTTTCAAATTCTTTAGTCTTTCCTTGTAGTGTCTTTTTGACAAAAGATAAAATGATCGTTAGGATTCCAAACGTGTAGATGATCTGCACAGTATCCACGAAGCCATAAAACTCCATTAATTCGTCTAAGATAGAAACCTTTCGGAAAATGATCGTCTTCAGTTAGTTTTTCGGATGCTATTGTTATGGAACCAGATGGAGCTTGTTGTTGCTGTAAAGAATTCCCTGAATAACCTTCAGCTTGATCCAGATACTCCATCCTTAGGTGAGGTCCCAGCTCAAGCGGACATAATTTCAAACCAAGTTCCTCAGCTCTTTTAAAGATTCGATCCGTATTAGCTCCATCAGGAAAGCCAAGGTCTCCAACAGTTAGTTCAACAGTCTGCAGGCTGTACTTCTTATCAGAAGTCGTAAATTTATCATCAGTAAATAACTTCTCTCCATACTCATTCATCAAGATAGAGTACTGTTGCAATTTCTGAATAAGCTGTGATTTAGTAAGGCCACCAACTTCCACCTTTCTGGTAATAAATGGGCAACATGGGTATATTTCATTATTTTCAAAACACAATTGTAGTCACTCCTATCAAATTTGGTAACAGTTTGAAAATACAATATAGAAGATTATATTTAGTTATTCTACAATCACCAATAATTTCCCTTGTTAACTAACCTGTGCTGTTGATTTAATTTTGCGTATTCCTTAATGCGATATTTCAATTCATAAACGGTGCGTTGCTTCTGCAAACACCGGATCATGCGTTTCTCCCACAGTTTATAGATGTAAAGGCATCGGGTCCTATGGCTTTTTTAATTTTAGGACTTACTTTTAAAGCAACTGGACTACTATGGTGCTTATTTGTTGCTTATTTCTCTTCGTACATTACTAAAAAACTAAGAGGAAACCAAAAGGTAGGAATGATCCTGAATAAGATAACCGGAATGATATTTATTGGAATGGGGATAAAGTTGCTTCAAACGAAAGCCCCTTAATAAATTTATATAAAAATGCCCCCTATTATAAAAATGTTATATTGAATGTTAAATAGTTCACTTTTATTGAACAGTCCTTTCAAATTGAGAGGACTGCTTTCTTATTTATCCACTTCTTTTATTAAACATGTCTCTCATATTGTTCATTAGTTTATGTAGCATGTGAAGACGCTACGGCTTTTTTATTTTTTAATCTATTTCACAGGCAATTCACTATACAAACATAGCTATCACTTCATAATAATAGTAAGGTAAAGCTAATTTAGCCTTACACCTCCGAAGGTTTTACTGAGGGTCACTCCTATCCCAAGTGACCCTTTTTTATTTTCTTATCTAACAAAAAAATATTTTTTAATGCCTATAACTGCATGGTTTAACACCCCACTCCTTCTCTACAGCTAACATATTATATATTGTAGAAAGGAGGTGTGCTTTATGGGATACTATGGTGGAAATGTTGGTGGAATTAATAACTGCGGCTATTACGGCGGCGGATATGGTAATGGTTCAACATTTGCCTTAATTGTAGTTCTATTTATACTTCTAATTATTATCGGCGCTACTTTTATGAATAGAGAGTATTAACATTTTCGATTTAAGGGTCGCCCCCCCAGCCTGGTGACCCTTTTATTCAATAAGATTATTTCACATTTTTTGTAATCAATGCTAATGTAAAAATACACATTATTTTAATACAACAGCGGAGGTTACACTAAAAATGTTTCAGATTGAATTACACAACGCAATTTGGCTTTTTGTTGTTATTTTTATGCTTCATGATTTTGAAGAAATAATAACTGTTGAAAACTGGTCTCAAAAAACAAATCATCTAGTTAAAAACACTAATAACAATTTAAAACTGCTAATTTGGAAGTTTTGGAATATCAATTCACATTCATTTGCTAAAAGAGATGTATTTATTTTTCTAGTGACTTCAAGTATTGTATTTTTTAAAGTTCAATTTATAGAAAATAATTGGACAGCAATATTATTTATTTCTTTTTTATGCTTCGTTCTCTTACATAATCTTGTGCATATCTTACAAACAATCATTTTAAAGACATATACTCCCGGCCTTTATACAACACTTTTTCTTGTTACCCCCTATACTGTTTATCTTTTAAACAGGTTAATTTAAGTCTTCTAGATAATAAACTTTGTACCGTAGGCGACTTTCCTGTCCTACGGTATTAATAACTACTCAGCCTGCACATTTTTTTATTCACTTAACCACCTTCGTAAATTTAGGGAGTAAAGTCTTTGTTTTACTTTCTTTTATTTTTTCCAAACTTCTCGTTTCCCCGCTTAAAATTACCCGTAATTTTAGCTAATAATAACTGTACGGCTGTTAGATTATCTTCAACTTCTTTGATCCTCGCAATAAGACGCTCAGCCTCCCTATCCTTTACAGTTTTAATTTGTTTCCCTTCGTAATATATGACAACCGTTCCTTTTTTCGTTATTTGATAATCAAACGGTTCTTCTTCACTTAATCTGTTTCGTTTATCTATTTCGCTCACTTCACCATCTCCCTAATTCTTATAGTTTCAAACATTATATTCAAAAAAATATGTTGATTCACTCGTTTTCTTAATTATTTTCAATATGTATCTGATGTAGTAAATAGTCTTCACCCAAACCGCTGTCTTTTGTATAAATGCCGTGGATTTTTATAAAAAAATTAAGTCCATTCCATACATACAGATTTTATTCCCACCAATTAAGTTGATTAGTTTATAAAAACATATTCACATGTAATTTAAGACTGTTTTCTCAAAGATTGTTGCTAAATAGCATTAGATATTTAAAGGGAATGTTATATTTTGGATTATTGGAAAGGTCTAACGAAATAGTATAATTAAGCGTATTTAACTTATTTCGTAAGAGGTGCTGAGTTTGTTTAAAAAGAAAATATTAGTTGGACATTCAGAAGATGCTTTCCCGGCAATTATCGAACACTTAAAGAGAAGTAGCGTTCCGTTTGAACTAGGGATCAAAGATATTTTAAGGCAATCGTCTGGAAGATTCCGCTCGAAAAAAAATGATGAAGTATACATAGCGTTTTATACAGTCAAAGTTCGAAAAAAATATGAGGAACAAGTAAAAGCTATTGTTGAGCAGTATATGTCGCAAGAAGATGTGAAGCAATGGTATAAAGTATCGAAAAAGAATACTAGAAAATTAGAAAAGAAGGAAATATCGTCTTTTTCAGTTGTGTCTGGTATAAACTACATAGCGATGACAATCATCCATCAAGGTAAGATTGATGGCGGGGGAATTGTTTCGTATATTGCTTGTGCGGTCATAATGATGACTGGTGCATTTTTGACGATAAGTAATTATAAGGAGATGCAAAAAGAATCGAGCTATTTGAGACTGATCGATATGGGATTGGCAATCATAGGTATTGGTGTGATGATTTATGCTGTTTCTTCTTTTTTATCTTTACTTCGATAATATTCTCAGAAACATAAATATTTCTAGTGTTTTTTACCTTCTTTCCTTTAATCTTTTATTTACATATTCCGGTAATATAAAAATCAAACCCACTAGTATGAACCCTAAAGAATGTACTTATAATTCATAATTCATATGTATAGTATCATCTGCAAACTGACTAAATACCGGACCGCCTCGGCTACTCAGTCTGTGCATGAACAACTTAAAACTACCAGTTAAAAGAAAAATGCACCTATAATATAACCTGTATTCATAATGCTTGCATGACATTCTTCAAGGAAAAATCTCCTAAAATAAGTTAACTAACAACAAGATTTATGTTAACATATTATCAATCCAATTATTGGAGGTGTTTTTTTGACAGAAAAGAATAGAACATTACTTAGCTCGGTTAGTGGTTTGGCATTAGGTACAGTTGGAGGATATAGAATTTTTACAAACAACTTAGAAAGTATGTCAATGCTAGTAGCATATATTTTCTTTATTTGCGGTTTGATTGGTTTTATTTCTAGTGTTGTAAAGTTGTCTAGAATTTCTTGAACTTGCGTTGCTTTATTGCAACGCTTTTCTTATTACTATTGCACATTTTCTCTCAAGATTCTCTTAGCTTACCTACACAAATTAATAACCTCTTTTCCGGTTCTTTTTCACTGCCAATATTTCGGACATCCTTTAGTTGAAGTTTTTTTGAACGTCAGCTCAACACGTCATTCGCTCTATCTCTTACAGTTCACTTTTTCTTTCTAAATCCCCTCGCATAGCAAGAGGGTTTCGTAGCATACAAAAAAGTCACTCATGTTTACTTATGAGTGACTAGGCTATCGTGAGAGAAAACGAGCTAATTATTTTATACCCTTAAAAGCTTCAGTTTGTTCCTTAATTCCTTTTTCTGCAGCAAATCTTTCAATACTAGACGCACCAAAGAATCCAACAATTCCATCTACTCTTTCAATAATATAAGCAGCATCTTCCGGTTCTGCAATTGGACCTCCATGGCAAATCGCTAATATATCAGGATTTACAGATTTCCCAGCATGTATAATTTTTTGGATTCGATCGACACAGTCATCTAAAGTTAATGAAGTTTGTGCACCAATCGTTCCTTTTGTTGTTAATCCCATGTGAGCCACTAAAATATCAGCACCCGCTTCAGCCATTTTCTTTGCTTGCTCTTCATCGAAAACATATGGAGTAGTTAGTAAATCTAATTTATGAGCTTCTCTAATCATATCTACTTCTAAATCATAGCCCATTCCTGTTTCCTCTAGATTTTGACGAAAAACACCGTCAATTAATCCAACTGTAGGAAAATTTTGAACGCCACTAAACCCTTGATCTTTCAGCTGCTTTAAGAAAACTCCCATCACTTTAAAAGGGTCTGTTCCATTAACACCTGCTAGTACTGGGGTATCCTTTACAACGGGTAATACCTCATTACCCATTTCAACGACAATTTGGTTAGCATCACCATATGATAATAAACCTGCTAGTGAACCACGACCAGCCATTCTATAACGACCCGAGTTATAGACAATCAACATGTCTGCTCCCCCAGCTTCACTACTTTTAGCTGTAATTCCTGTACCCGCGCCAACACCTAGAAGAATATTTCCTTTTTTAATTTCTTCTTTAAAACGATTCAATATTTCTTGTCTCTGTAACATAATCGTTGTCCCTCGCTTTATTTTCTATTAATTCAATCAATTTTTTCGCTGAAGCTAGTGCAAACTCTTCGCTATTTATATCCGCATTGATTTCAATCATTTCCACTTTATGTTGGTCAACCTTTTCTCTTAATGTATCAAATAACATGTTATCTTCCTCTAAACCGTAGAAAGGCTGTCCTTCAACATCAAGACCTGAGAGCCCTTTTAACGGTAAAAATAATGCCGTGTACCCTTTAGCTAAAGTTAATTTTTCAGCAATCACTTCACCTATTTGCTTGTTCTCTTCAACAGATGTACGCATTAAAGTTACTGTCGGATTATGCTTATAAAATTTTCTTCCTACAAATTTATGAGGGACAGAATCAAATGGACCAAAGTTCACCATATCTATTGCACCCACTGATACAACTTGAGGAATTTGTTTTTTTGAAGCTGCCTCTAAACGATGCGGTCCAGCTTTCAATACACCCCCAATTAACTCATCGGCCCATTCAGTAGTTGTTATGTCAAGAACACCATCTATAAAACCATTAGCTATTAAATTTTCCATTGTACGACCACCAACACCCGTTGCATGGAAAATTAATACCTCATATCCTTTAGCTTCCAAGAAATCTTTAGCCTGATTAATACAAGGTGTTGTCACTCCAAACATAGTTGCGGCAATAAGAGGCTTCTTTTTCTCTATAGTTTTATTTTCAAAGTTAAGCATTCCTGCTATCGCAAATACTGCATTCGCAAATATTTTTGTCGAAATTACATTTAAACCAGCTACATCTACTACTGACGGAATCATCATAATGTCGCTAGTCCCTACATACGGCTCCGTATTGCCAGAAGCGACTGTTGAAACCATTACTTTAGGAACACCAATTGGTAATGCCCTCATGCCAGTTGTTACAATAGATGACCCTCCAGTACCTCCAAAGGATAGTACACCGTCGAATTTACCTTCTTCATACAATTTCGGTAAAAGCACTTCCATCCCTTTTGCAAGAACTGCGGTTGCATTTGCTCGGTCTCTTTTTGCTGCAATTTCTTGTATATCTTCTCTAGCTGCAGCAGCTACTTCAGCATTTGATACATCAGGCTCAAATGCTGGAGTAAAAACACCTGTATGGATCGTAAAAGTATTAAAACCTAACGATTCTATCAACTCTTTTACATATAAATATTCTTTTCCTTTTGAATCAAATGTTCCAGCCAAAGCAATTGTTTTCATATCAACTCTCTCCCTTCTTGATCTTTAAAATCATATAAGAAAGCGGTTTCATTTATTACTCCATTTCATAATACCGTTTTCTTTTAGGCGAGTTAATGTGCTTTTGTTCTATAAAATTGTCTCTTTGTTATTTTTTATATAGTTTTGAGGTGATACACCTTTATATTTTTTAAATATTTTACTAAAGTGAGTATAATCGGGATAACCTACCATTTCGGCAATATTATTTAGTGGTAATTTTTCTAATTTTAATATTTCAATTGCCCTATTAAGTCGAAATTTAATAAGATATTCTGTAAATGAAATACCCACTTCTTTTTTGAATAATGTGCTTAAATAAGAACGAGACAAATTTAATATTTCTGCCACTTCATTCAATGATATTTCATCCATATAATGTAAACTAATGTACTTCTTGATAAAATTAATATAATCAGCTTGACTTCCTAGACCATCAGTAATTTTACCGATTAAATCATCCAACTGAAAATCGTTCGTTTGCTTAAATGATTTCGTAATATGTATGAGAGCTTGTTCATTTGGAATCCTTTCAAACACAGAACCTCCGATATAACCCATAATAGTAGTATCATCATACATATATTGAACATCTATTGGTTTATTAACCGGGCCTCCATAAATCATTTTAATAATGTTAGGATTTAGTTCATTACATCTATTAAAAATATTTACCGCCAACCTTTTGGCAGCCTGTAAAGATAAAATCTTTTTAGCTCCAAGTGATCCGCCATTTGTTAGACCTAAGTGAACACAAATTATATCTGCACCGGCCTCTATCATACTTATTGCTTGTTCTTCGCTAAATACAAAGGCCACTGTAAACAGCCCTTTTTCATTAGCGATACGAATAGCTTCTACCTCTTTATCATAAGTAATCCCTTGTTCCTCTAAAGCTTCTCTAAAAAGCCCATCTACTAAACCTATACTTGGATAATTATTAATGCCCGAAAATCCTCTTTGCTTAATTAAATCGATATAACAATCTAATTCAATTGTTGGATCTGTAGCACATAAACCAAAACAAACTGGAATTTTTTTGATCATAGGAATGATCTCTTTACTTGCAAAATCCATTACTACATCATTACTATTTGCATATGGTAAGAAACCGGCTAATGAACTTACACCCATTAATCTGAATCGTCCTGAATTTAGAGCTAAAATAAAATCTGCGCCGCCTTGTTCTGCGTATTTAGCCGTCATTCCAGAACCAGCAGCAACACCTAAAATATATTTATTTTTATTAATTTGTTTTCTTATATTATTTTTTATTTCATATTTATTATTTAGCTTGTCCTCCATATAATTTTCACCTCTACTAATACATTGTTTACTACGGATTTCCTAACTTTTAAAATACGGCAAAAATCACTAGTATTTAATTCAAAACTCTTCTTAAATGGCAGTATAGTTCAGCTTTTAGAACTAATAAAAACCCTCACTTAAATCTCCCATAATCTCTTTACATCGACCAATTCTTGCCCATCGAATTCCATTCTGTATATGTCTGGCTTTGTTGTATGTAATAAAAAGTTCAGATCGTATTTACTATCATAAAACCGCATCATTAAAGTCATAACTGCACCATGTGTGCCAATTACTACTTTCTGTCCTTGATATGTATTTAATATTTCTTTTAAAACATTTATAGCACGTTTCTGGCAGTCAGCATTTGACTCACCTCCCTCTAAAGCATAGGTTGGGTCAGAAAATGACTTTTCTAATAAAGGGAATAATTCCTTGTCAGATATTCGCTTATCACCAACAATAAATGTTTGCTCTTTAAGGTCTTCAAATACAATTACTTCTTTTGCTATTTGTTCAGCTACTTTCTGAACAGTTAAGATTGAACGACTATACGGACTAGAGATAACAGTATCAATTCTCTCTTTTTTTAGAATATCAGTTATTCGTTGTGCGTCTATTCTACCTTTTTCAGTTAATTGTCTCGTTCTCTCATTTCCGTCTTTCGGTGAATCTCCATGTCGTACCATATAAATGAATGTTTTCATAATGCCTCCTATCGTGCTTAATTTTTTTGACCAAACCCATTTCTGTGACCAAGCCAAAAACCAAATTGCTCGGAAAAACTTCTACTGTTCATCCTCTGATATAGGTAAGACTGTTGAATATTTAACTTCTCGTAAAGATAAGTTCGTTTGAATGCGGGATATGCCCAGTCTATTTAATTTTCTTATAAAGCGATCTAATTCTTTTCGATCTCGAATAACAACCTTTAAAAGATAATCATACTCTCCTGTTAAACAATGACATTCTAAGATTTCCGGCATTGTTTTTAAGGCCTTTTCTAAAGCTTCTAATTCCTTAGCTTGATGAATATTTGTACTCATGAATACGTAGCACAGTAAATCGAATCCCAGCTTCTCTTGATTTAAAATGGCAACTTGTTTGTCGATAAACCCTTCACTTTCTAAACGTTTTATTCTTGTATGGGTTGCTGGTGGGGACAAATTCACCCGTCTCGCTATCTCTGCATTACTTATCTGGACCTCTCTCTGCAAAATATCTAGTAATTGAGTATCAATACTATCTAATAATTTTCTTTCAACATCTTTCATGCATTTTTCCCCCTTTTTTATATTCGAAATTTCAGCCACATTTGGCAGCAATTATTAATTATATTCTGAAAAAACCAGTTATTCTTACTGTTATTTTGTTTTTTATTCATAACACAAAATATTATACAGTTAAAAAGATAAAAATGTTATTATTCTTTTATCTAAAAAATCAATTATACATATGAGAAACAAAGGAGAGATCGTGAATTGCCGAATATCTATGTTTTACTAATGCTTTTAACTAGTTTACTTTGGGGAGGCAATTTTGTAGTTGCCAAATCCCTTGTTGATCATGCATCTCCGTTAACATTGACGAGCTTAAGATGGATCATTGCCGTCGCTGCGCTTCTTCCAATGGTATGGTGGAAAGAAAAAAGATTGCTTCCCTCTCGAAATGCCCTCCTGCCTTTATTGTTAATGGGCGTTACAGGTGTGGTATTATTCAATATCTTTCAATTTTTAGCATTGGAAAGAACTACGTCGACGAATGTTGGCTTTATTTCAACTTTAAATACAATTTCAATTGCGATTTTTTCAATTGTTTTTCTAAAGGAAAAGATGAATATACTTCAAGCACTTTCAATGCTACTTTCGTTGTTCGGTGTTCTACTCGTACTTTCGAAGGGCAATATCAGCCAATTATTGTCTTTTCATTTTAATTTGGGTGATTTATGGATGCTTGCAGCGGTATGTGTATGGGGAATTTATTCTGTTTGTAATAAATGGGCAATGAAAACTGCCTCGCCACTAATGTCAACTTTGTATTCAGGAATATTTGGACTTCTTATCCTATTGCCATTTAACCTTAGGGATTTTACCGTTTCTAATGTTAATCATTCTTTTATACTATCACTTTTATATACAGGGTTTATTTCCACTGTCGTTTGTATGGTACTTTGGGGCATTGGAATTCAAAAATTAGGGGCTACAACATCCGGTGTTTTCCTTAATTTCAATCCGATTTTCACTGCACTTCTAGCGCTTTTATTTTTAGGAGAGAGCATATCTTGGACGCAAGGGATCGGGGGATTGATTGTTATTATTGGATGTTTTTTATTTTCGCATTTTAAAACAAAAACCAATCAATTAAAAAAAATCCCACTTCAAGTCTAGGTCATTTATAAATAAGAAGTTCCCGAACCTTGCTTTGGGAGCTTTTTTGTATTGAACAACCTTTATTGAATGAAAACGTCTATGAAAGATATAGAGAAAAAATTGAGGTGACATTATGCGATTTATTTTTAATAAGATAACACTTTTCAGCATAATTTTTTTATCATTTTGTTCAATAGTAATTGGATATATATTACAAACAATCCTTATCCCTTTACAAGATATTAATTCTATAAGTAGTAAAGAGCTATTGGAATTTCAAAAAGAATATGCAATAAACTATCCCTTAGGAAAAGGGCTACTCTATCTAGGTCTATTTCTGATGATTTTAGTCATAATTCTATTCATTATTAAGTTAAAAAACTTAAAATATAATAATCAAAATTCCGATGTTTAACTCAACCACAATAAAAAAAGTATTATGTAAAGGCGTATGAACTCAGTTGCTATAAGCCTTTTTGGAATTTTGCAGAAAAACGCTGCTGGTGCACTGTCTAAATAAAACCATGTATATATAGACCATTTTTTAATTGTAAAAGCGCATTATTATGACGAGACTCTTATTAAAACTACCTGCACCGTAAGCTTAAGAGGTGATTGCTCTTATCGACAAATCACCTCTTAAGCTTACGTGTTTGCGTGAATATAGGCACATTACACATCACCTAAGTCTTCAATTTGTTCCGGTTTTTTCCCTACAATTTCCTTTACGATCCTATATTATACATAACGTTTCAGTGAACTCTGTCTTTTTGGTTTAATATTTCGCGAATCGAATATTTAATTAAAGCCCCACTAGTTAAAGAAGAACACAAAATTAAGATTCTACTTTTTTTATCATTTTGAAATTGGTCAATTTAACACCCTCTCGTTCAACAGTTTGTGAACAAATAGTATTGTAACCTCTATGTTCAAAAAAATGTTTAGCTGTAATACTTGCATCTGTATCGATTTTAAATAGATTTAATTTTTTCGCTTCGTCTTCTAGTTTATCAACTAAAGCCGTAGCTATACCTTGACCTTGAAAATCTTTATGAATATACAGTCTATCTAGGTGCCCGCTATGCGTCATATCACAAAAGCCTACTACTTTATCATTAATTTTTGCGACATAAGATATGTTCTGACCTAATGAAATCTTCCAAGCATCTATCTTTAACTCTTTTTCTTCCTTTGGTGCCCAAGCATCTAATTCTGTTTGTGAATAATCTTTTAAATTAATTGAATGAACTGTTTCATAGAACAAAGAAACAATTTCTTCAATGTCAGCTTCCTCAAATTTCATAATATTCATTTCCCCATATACCTCTCTGCATTAAGATAAGTATATTTTATCATCAAAGTCCATATTTCACTAAACTACATCGTTAGTTCAATAACAATTACTCAGCTCTTTCGTAAATGTGAAAAAAATAAGGGTATGGATTTTCTTCATCAGTAATCCCTTTTTGTACATAAATTTCATTCCATTTTGCAAAGTCTAATTCAGGAAAGAATGTATCCCCTTCAAATTCAAAATCAATTCTTGTAACGTACAGTTTATTAGCATATGGCAAGAACAATTTATAAATTTGTTCACCACCAAAAATGAAAATTTCTTTTTCATCTTCACACATTTTAAATACATCATCAGTAGAATGCGCAATTTCGCAGCCTTCAACAGAATAGTTCATATCTCTTGTTAAAATAATGTTTCTTCTTCTAGGTAATGCTCTTCCAATAGATTCAAAGTTTTTTCTGCCAATGATAAGCGAATGTCCTAAAGTAGTTTTCTTTACATACTGCAATTCTTTTGGCAATTTCCATGGTAGCTTATTATCTTTACCAATAACCCTATTTTTGTCCATAGCTACAATAAGTGAAATAATCAATATCTTCACAGCCTTTATTTCTGGTTTTAATCCATTTTAACTTGTTTTTCGTTGCTTTAATCAAGGACGTGGCGTTCTTAGCCCAAGTTCCTCTATTTCAGCGGATGTTTGGACACCAGCCAAAAGAAATTAAAGTGAATTATATTTTTTCACTTCTAAAGGAATCGATATTATATATAAATCAATAGCATATGTAGTAATCGTAATCCCTTTACCTTTTTCAGTAAATTTTGCTTGAAGAAACCGCTCCGAAACTTTTCTTTTCCCCCATTTTTTAGAGAGCCATTCAAATCCTAAAAACATAATATTTATCACCTTAAAAGTATTTTATTTTATAAAACCTAGACGACAATTTAAACTGCATCCCAATTGTTAGACCTTCTAACAAATCAGAATGTAGTTCGCCCTAAATAATTCGCTTATTCTTTTGGAATTAATTTCATTGTAAAATAACAGTTAATTATTTTCAAAAAAGAATTATTACGCTGAGCTCGTTGCGTGTTCACTGTCTTGACAATATTATGTTTCACTAATGTGGCAAATGAATTTCCGTTCCCCTTTACCTGAGTACATGGTTTATACTTTAAATAAGGTGTATTAAGTACTAATTCCGGGTATTTACCTTTAGCGGCTGAAAATAAAATATACGAGGTGGAATGACTATGGAACATTGTTGCAGTAGCCTTAAAAATGAAAACACTAATATTTGTCCCTCTTGCAATAATAAAGCTAAAAATGTACAGCTAATAACTATTAAATCAATGATGAAACCATCTGTATTAGGATCAATAAACGCTATGGAAAATCACTATTTTTGTGCTACTAAAGATTGTCATGTCGTTTATTTTGATACGAGCAATAAGGAGTACCATTTATCTGATATAAAGGTAGATGTACATCAAAAGGATGATTCATTAAGTACACCGGTTTGTTATTGTTTTGATTGGACTAAAGAAAAAATTAAACAATATGTTGAAAATGAGCTTACGCCTAATCCATTAGAACATATTCGTGCAAATATAAAAGAAAACCGTTGTGGCTGTGAGGTAAACAATCCACAAGGTAGTTGTTGTTTAGGGAATGTTACTAAATATATAAAAGGTCTAGCTTAACCATCTTTCTTTAGTGGAAAAAAGTTATAAGTCGCGAGTCCTAAAAGCCTTTATAAAACAGGGCTTTTAGGACTTTTTTGAATCATTGTGAAGAGGCTACGGACGCCCCAAGGAAGCTTTGCTCTGTGCGAAAGCGAAGCGTCAGCCAAGCAAAGCGCCCACACACTTCAAGTTTTTCAGCCAATTCTTAAGCAGTGATTTTTTGATGATTAACTAATAAATTTAAAATACTAAACATGCGGGTTGATTTCATTTCTTCTTCCTCTTTCAATGTTTCTATTACTGATTTATTCGTTATCTTTACCCTTCTTGTTCAGTCTTAGCGCTTTTCCAATAAGTGTTTGGTCCATTACATTTTAAAGTTGCATTTTTCGGTACCTGTTTCATTATTAGAAGAAGATTTAGTAAATCAACTGACGATCCCAATGAGTTTAGTATGATTAGGAACTTTAATGTCGTTGATAAAAGTCCAAATGCACTAAAAATTAGTGGGAAAATTATTGAAAGTATCATAAAAGGTGCAATCGTAATGAATATATATCTTGATTTCGATATCTCTTCTTCCGTAATGACAAAACCCCCGAATAGAGTAAGCCCTACAGAAGTTTTTTCTGATTTCATAAAATTAGGAATGAACATCAAATGAAGTAATTCGTGAATGATTAATAGTAAGACGATCCCCAAAATAACGCTTAAGTTAATGGTTATTGATATTCCACCAGATGTAAATCCAAAATCTCTCAAAGAGATACTAGAAAAAATATTTATTACCCCAATAGAGATCATTGAAGCGATAATCATTAAAGGGATAGATAACAATATAGCACTAGTTAAATTTTTAGGTTCTTTCATTGGAATCCAGCCATTGTTAATTAAGTCTTCATGTAAATTTGGGTTACTTTTTGGTAATTTGTTTAGTATTTTCATTTAACCTCTCCATTCCATTTTTACGATCTATTGTTTTTAATAATTTCACTTAATTTGAAAATCCCTTCCTTCATTTCATCGAGTGAAGCATACCCATAGGAGATTCGTATAAATTGTCCTGTTTTTTCAGCATAAATGCTACCGGGATTTAGAAGAATATTGTCGGATAATGCTTTCTCAAATAGCCTTTTTACTTTAAACTCAGGCTTTATTTTCACCCATATGAACAAACCACCATTTGGGATGTCCCACGATGCGTAAGGACTCAAATATTTATCCAGTGCATCTAAAGCAACTTTTCTACGAACCTTAAGTTGTTCTCTTACTTTATCAAGGTGATCATCATAGAAATTACTAGATAACCACTCCGCAGCAACGAGTTGTGAAAGAGTACTTGATCCATAATCGGATTGCATTTTTAAATCTGCTAATCGATTGATGACTGACTCCGAGCCAACTATCCAACCAATTCGTAATCCTGGACTAAGGGTTTTCGATAAACTTCCAACATATAACACATTTCCGTAAAGGTCCATTGCTTTCAGTGGTTTAGGTGGTGGGTTGTCAATCCATAAATCACGGTACACATCATCTTCTATAACTGGCAGCTGCTCTCTTTCACAATAGGCAATTAATTTCTCTCGTCTCTCTTCTTGCATTAAGGCGCCTGTTGGATTGTGAAAGGTTGGAATCGTATATAAAATATTTTTTCCTTTTTCCTTCGTCGGATAAATGGAATCGATGATAATCCCCTCATTGTCCATCGCTAATCCTTGCAACTCCATACCCGCAGACTCAAAAACAGTCAACGAATAAAGATAAGACGGCATTTCTAACAACACCGTCGAACCTCTTTTTAGAAGTCCAATCGATATTAGATGTAAAGCTTGGAGCGCACCAGACACTACAAGAATGGACGACGGAGACGCTTCGACCCCTCTTACCTTTAAATAGTCACTAATGGCTTGCCGTAATTTTATATTTCCTTTTGGCTCTTCATAGCCAAAAGAGGTTAATTGATTCGATACCTTTTGAACAATGACTTTCATCTCTTCTAAAGGGAACATCTCTGGTGATAGCTCCCCTTTACTCAATTGAATAAGATTCGTATTCGATTCCGCTTCGTTAATCTCCTGCACCATCGAAACGCTAGGTTTATGAATGCCTAATCTGACATTTTCATTCCAGTTAGTCGAGGATTTTGCCCCCATCAAAGTCCAAGTATTGTTGGTGACGACTGTTTCTTTTCCTACTTTACCTTCTAGTAACCCATCTGCCATTAGTTCCTCTAATGCCGTTATGACTGTACTACGATTAACCTCAAACTGTTTTGCCAAATTACGTTGACTTGGTATGGGACTTCCGATCGCCCACTCCCCTTTAGCAATTTTTTCTTTTATAAAATCAATAATCAATTGATATTTTGGTTTTTTCATATGTACGCTCTTTTCTATACTGGTTGGTTTTTTTTATTTTAACCTGTTGGAGAAATTTTACCAAAATCCTATTAATATTGAAATCATAAATTTAATTGGTTGGATAACGAGGTGTATTCATGTTAAAAACATTAGATCTTAAGATTATTTCCGCTCATTTCATAACAATCATTTTATGGGCATCAGCTTTTCCAGGAATTCGAGTGGCATTAACGGCCTATTCACCTGAGCATATTTCACTTTTACGATTATTAGTCGGCTCATTCGTCTTAATAATCATAGCAGTTATTACAAAAACCCCTTTGCCTGCGTTAAAAGATATCCCCATTATTTTATTACTTGGCTTTTTAGGTTTCACCGTGTATCAAGTAGCACTAAATTATGGAGAGCAAACGATAAGTGCTGGGGTTGCAAGTTTACTTGTTTCCACAACTCCAATATTCACTGCTCTGTTAGCTGTATTTTTTTATCGTGAGAAGCTTGGACTATGGGGATGGCTTGGTTCACTTGTTGGATTTTGTGGTGTAGCATTTATTTCTGTAGGAGGTACAACTGAAAGTTTTTCTCTTAATACTGGGATTATTATCGTTTTAATAGCATCTCTTTCAGAAAGTATTTACTTTGTTTTTCAACATCGTTATCTAGAAAAATACGGCGCTATCCCCTTTACGATGTACGCCATTTGGTCAGGTACTATTTTTATGTTACTATTCTCACCTGGCCTAAGTGAAGCAATAATGGATGCCCCGTTAAATGCAACATTAGTCATTTTGTATCTTGGAATTTTTCCAACAATCATTCCTTATTTTACACTAGCTTATGTTACTTCGCGAACAGGAGCAGCTGAAGCAACAAGTACGCTTTATTTAACCTCTGTTTTTGCATTTCTTATCGCATGGATTTGGCTTGGTGAAGTTCCGCATTTTTCTGCCATAACAGGTGGTTTGATTACTTTAGTAGGTGTATTTATTGCAAATATAAAGAAAGAAGATATTATGAAAGATGATAAGAATGCGCAGCGTTTACACTAACTGGCTCGATCGCATAATCTTATGTCTCAGTATAATTGCGTCCGGAATGGCTGAAAGAAGTTAAAGTCTATTAGACTCGCTGATCAATAGACTGTTGACAACCTTTTTAGAAGTATTTACTAAGTGCTCACATAACAAGTAGTGCAGTTCAATCCACACAAATAGAAAACCGAGTACTCAAATTTTTATGAGTTAACTCGGTTTCACTTTAGTTTAATTCACTTTTCACCTGCAAAGCAAACTGTTCAATGGCTTCTCTATCCTGATAGATTGTAATACCAATACCAGAACGAGTACATCTATGTGAATAAAATTCTCCTGCATCTATCCAAAATTGAAATTGATAAATCTTTTCGTCAACTAGCTCGCTTTTATTCTCCTGGAGTGAAAATGAAAACGCAGGTTCCGTTGAGTCCCATACACCGACCCTTAAAATTTCATCCCAATTATTTAAAATCAGTATAGATAAAGTTTCAAGGTCACTCCGTAGAACGGGAAATTTAAAATCCAATTGATGTGCACCACAATTGAGGATAATCTTTATATCACTTGAAATAGAATCACTTTCTATATTTAATAATTCAAGACTTACTTTTGAAGCACCATATGATCTATCATATAAAGTGGCCATTTCTACCTCCTAATGAATTACATATGAAAGAAAGGACTTACCTAACTTAAAAAGGATTGTTGACCAATACGATTACTCTCAAATCGTACAATAAAAACCTTCACTATTGATGTGAAAGGCAATTATCGATTTATATACGAAAAAAACTCACTTGAAATAAAAATCCATCGCGTTTTGATAAAGAATTTTCTCAGCTGACTTTGCATCAAACAATTCTTGAATTAGTTCAATATCTGCATAAGCAAAAGGTCTTTTTGCTCGTGTGGACGGTAAGTCTGTGCCGAACATTAACGCCTCTGGATTAACAGCTTGAATTGATTTCAAAGTTTGTTCTACATCGAGCTCTACACGACCAAAACCAGTCGCCTTTACTCGTACACCTTTTTCTACTAGGCGCAACAAATGAGGTAAGCCTTCCTCAGATAACCCTAAATGATCAATTGAAATCGCTGGTAATTTTTCAATCGTTGGTGTAATTTCAGGCAAATCTTTTGCGTCGATATATAATTCACTATGCCAACCAGCTAAATCATAAACACGTCTCGCAAAGTAATCGAGCTTCGTTAAATCTTCGGAACCGCCACGTTTCACATTGAATCGTAGTGCGCGAACACCTTTTTTATGTAAATCCATAATCTTATCATCTGTCACCGCAAATGGTAGCTGTGTAACTCCACAATATGTAGTTTCCATTTTCTCTAAAGCATTCACTAAATAAGCTTGGTCAAATCCTTGAAAAGAACCTGAAACAATTGCACCACCGACAATATTATAAGTCGCTGTTTCATTTTGGTAATCTTCTACAACATAGCTAGGTGGTACATATCCTTGATTTTCAGTAATAGGGTAATCAAAATCAATAATGTGAAAGTGTGCATCAAAAATTCTCATTTTTCCCGCCTCCTTACTTTTACGTTATCAAATAAAGAATATAAAGTAAATTTATGATGTTTTATATAAATACATAAGTTTTCCTTATCATCAGCCCGTTCGAATCTTAAAAGTCTTACAAAAATCCCCTCAGTATCACAAATATCGTGAGCCAAAATGAAAGTCAAATATCATTTAGCTACATTAAAATTTAGTACCTTATAAGAGATACTTTAAAGCATTACTCCCAGATGTAATTAACGCTAGCAAACCCGCAGCCAGTATCCATATTGCATAGGGACTCTCTTCTTGTCTTCTCTTGCTTATCCAAAATAATATCATGCTAATTAATAATAAAACCACACCCAGAACTGCCCCTGTAATAATACCTATAATCATTCCCATTTCTTGTTGCCTTCTTTCTTTACATTTTTTATTGTAAACACCAATATTAATTACTAAAACTCTTCGATTTCGATAGTCTTTTGATTCTGCTTTACTTTACTCTAAATTACATTGCATCTACATTTTCAATATTACGAATACCTATGTACGCAATAATTACTCCAATTGCTGCAAGTCCTAATTGCAGTGGAATGAAGGTTACTAATGATATTTCTGGGTTATAAGCGCAAGCAATTGCCACCACAAGTAAAGATGAACCAATTGTAGCCGGAACTGAATGGTTACGCATCCCAAAATACAATGGAATTAAGCTTGTTCCTGTTGCCGCAATAGCAAAAGGAACTATGTTTATGACTTCTCCAATAAACTGGTTTGCAGTTATTGTAAATGGAACGATAGGAAAATAAATATTAATGATCGAAAAAAGACCAGCTACAACGATATTTGACAACATCATAGTCATTAAGGTTAAAAAAGCGATCAAGGCCAGTTTACTAGCAATCAATTTCTTACGACTAACCGGATAAGTGAACATAATCAAAATTGTTCTGTTTTTATACTCTTCAATAACTAGTTTTGCAATTAATACAGAGGCAAACACAATAAACATTGCCCTCACACTTGCACCAATTAGTACATAAACATCTTCATATGTTGAAATGGGTATATCCCCTTCTCTTTGTGCTATATAAACTACGAAACACACTACTGCAGTTATAATGATGTTTGCAATAATCGCACCTTTTACATACCAACCTAAGTTATATTTCTTCATTTCCAACTTCAGTAATTGTAGCATAGAACCATCTCTCCTTATTGCATGATAATATAAACAATACTCATTATGTTGAATATTGGTAGACCATAACTATTCTTGTATTTATCAATTATTAAACGTATAGCTAAAATAATAGTCACTGTTGTTTTGATAAGAATATTCAATAATGGCATTAGTCCGCTCCCATCTTTAAATCCCCACGACACAAGTTCAACAGGATAGGAGGCCGCCACAAAACAAATGATTATTTCTATAAAACAGTTAGATAATCGATATTTTTTCCATCCTAGTTCCATCGATTTAAGCATGGATTTTCTCTCCGTTCGTTTATTTAAGAAATACTTCCAAAAGGGCTATGTTTTTTAAGAGTATCTGATATTAATTGATATCCTTTTAGCACTCTTAATCCGTAATAGAATTTCCCCCTTTCATGTACTTTAATTGTACGAATCGATCATCTCTTTTTTCTTACTCATTCCTTACAAAATTATTAATTGTAATAAACTAATACAATTGGTAAGCAGTTCTAACTTTGCTGATTTAATTTGTTGGAAAATCTGAAAAAGAAAATTTGATTCGTTTTAAAGCGAGAGAAACGATATAATAAAAAAATACCCGGCTCAATTTAATGAGTACCTGGTATCTTGGGTTTACCTTATGACATTGAAAAGTTTACATTTATTGAATAGCACGTCGTTCTGAATAAAGCATTTGGAGTCGAGTTATTTGTTAAGACAGAAGTATTTAAATTTCTTTACCCAATTCAAAATGATTATGTATTCTCTATTAGGCTTTTACCTGAGTATTAGTAGCAATATAAACACCTACCAGCACCATCACCATCCCAACGATTTGTATCAATGTAATTGAGCTGCCGTACGCAATAACTGCAAGTAATGTTGCGACTATAGGTGTTAAGTTTAAATACAAGCTTGCTTTACTAGCTCCTAAGCTCTCTACACCTTTGTTAAAAATAACATAGCCGATCAATGTCCCACAAACGACCATATAAAACATTTCAATCCAACTTTGAACCGACATATTAACTACTTGATCCCAACCACCTTCAAATACCGTGCTAATCGCTAGGAAAACAGCACCAGATAACATCATAATAGTATTCGATAGCATTACTGGTATACCTTTAAGAATTGATTCACCTATTAATGCATAAATAACTCCGCATAAAAGTGCCCCGACAAAAAGAATATCTCCTAAGTTAAAAGAAAGAGAAAACAAATCAGAAAGCGACCCTTTGACAATAACAATAATTACTCCAATCATCGATAAAGCTAAACCTGTTCCAGATTTGTTACTCCATTTTTCTTTACCTAATAAGACTGCCCCTAACATAGTGAATGCAGGCATCGCAGCTATAATTAACGCACCATTTGTTGCTGAAGTATACTTCAATGCCGTGAAGAAAAGAGCATTGTAACCGAAAATTCCGATAAAGCCAATAAATAATAAGCCTTTCCATTGATTTCTGATTACTTGCCACTGCCATTCTTTCTTAATTGTTATGAATGTAACGAGTATTATTCCTGTTATGCCAAAACGTAGTGTAGCTGCAACAAGTGGTGGAACTTCCGTAATGACATGCTTCGCTGTCGCGAAGGCCCCACCCCAAAACAAAGGAACGAGCAGCATTAATAAATACATATTTCTCGATTGATTTTTGTTCTTATTCCCCATGATTTAAATCCTCCTAAACATTCGAATAATGTTTGTGCGTTTAAGTTTTTAAACATACGAACATTTTTTGTAAAAAAGAACAAATCAATAGCTTTGCTCAATAGTTTGAATTAGCTCTTTGATTTGTTTTAGAAACTCGTTAGAACTCAATGAATAATATTTTTCATTCCCATTTCGGTTAAAAGTAACTAAACCTGCTTGTCTTAAAATTTTCAAATGATGGGAAACGGCTGGTCTAGAAAGCTCTATTCTTTCTGTTAATTGATTTACATTCAGGCTATCATGTGTGAGTAATAGCATGATAATTTGTTGACGATTTTCATCACCAAGTGCTTGGAAAATGGGGGTTGATAATTTAAATTTTTCTAAAACTTGTTCTTTGTTATTGCAATTAAAATTCTCCATAATTCCCATCCCTATGTTTAAATTTTTAAACATATTTAATTTTAATTAAAAAACATAATTTGTCAAGATACTCTTTATTTACTCTATGAAACCCTTTTAGAAAACTATTTCCAAATGGTTACAGCAATACAGCTTTTTAAAGCTCCATTCATCAAAAAAAGCTAGGCTCACAAAAGATTTGTGAATACCTAGCCGTTTTTATGCGTGTTCATTTGTTAACCATGACATAACTAGGTTACCACATCATTCTCAACAAATTCTGAACAAATCATGAAATTCTCTATTTTTTGGTCTTATAATGTATATTTGTTTTACTAGGACAAATGACATCGAGAGTGCCTTCTATTCATTTAGCTTTCAAGTCACAATGCATTTTTACTCATTACTTTCAACCTTCAGCCTTTTAGATGGATATTTTATAGCACTTATTTTTCTATAAAATACGTATCGTACTCTTCCTTCAACACATAACCTAACTTTTCAGCTAACTTAACTGACGGAGAATTTGCCCCATCCCAGTTCGGGTAAATTTGTTGCTCTAAACAGTCTAAAATTAGCGATGCAGCTGTTGCCGCCGCTAAACCTTTACGCTGGTGTCTTTCGTCAGTTGCAATTTCAATTTCAATGCCAGCATCGTATATACTAAAAGAAGTTGCACCGCAAACTGGAACATCTTTATACGTAACACAATAGCCAATTCCACGCGCCAAAAAGTCATCATGTGACTCAAACTGACTGAAAAAATCTTCAGAAAGTGTTGAAAATGAAGAGTTATTGATAATTGTGGCATTTATTTTTTGTAGCTTATATTCTTCTGGTAAATCATTAATCAATTGTGTTAATTTCTCATGATTAAAATGGGTCTTGTCTCTATTAAATCGATAGCGCTTAAATTTATGTGCCTGTTCTTTGTATTCAAGCTCAATACTATTTTTCCATTCATCCGTATTTACAATAACTAATGGATAGTCCGGTAAATTGTGTAATAATTCCTTGGTACCTGGTACACCTGCATCTCCTGCATAAAAAACAAATATACCTACAATAATTTGAGCTACCTTCGGATTTTCTAAACTATCAACATAAGCAGTTCCCATATGCCCCTGTAGATACGACTGAACTAATGTATCCTCTACGCTTTCAAATATCTTAGTTACGTGTTCTATTACTGGCCCTTTTACCTCATAAATCATACATAATATGCTCCCTTATACGTTTTTTGTACATAATAAAAAACCTCGTGTTCTGCCCTTCAGCAGTCACAAGGTTTCATCCACGTTTAAGAGAGTATACGTCTAGTTTACAACGTACACAAACAGTGAGGGAAATTGGACAAACTGAATGGCAATAACTTGTTTACACGTTTGTTTGACATTACCCATCACCCTCTTCCTTCATTTTTTTCTAATATATAGGAAAAACACAAAAAAGTCAATTGACCAAACATTTTTTAGCTCCTAAACTTAGCAGATGGAATATCAAATCTATGCGTTGTAGCCATTGTACCATCTTGTAAATCTTCTATTTCGAGTCCTGAATAATTCTTTTCTTGTATTCACTTTTTAATGTTTGAGCTCTTCGACCATACTCGAAAGCTTCATGAGCGTTTTCCAATTTCGAACAGTTGCTGGAATTTCAAGCTTTTTTAGATTATTGCCAAGTTTGGAGTTTCGAATGCTGTCAAAAAATAAAAGATACACATCCCTTCCATTTATGACACTAAGTTCTCTTTCGTTTGCTAGAGATAAAAACTTGTCGCTATTGACCTTCGAAGGAGCTGCTGGCAACAAAGCAACATGCAAGCATTCCCCCTTACATGATTGCTCCGCTTCTGAAATCTCCTGATTTGAAAAAGGGGATTGATTTACAATCTGCTGTATTTCCTCTGCTGTCCTAATGACAACAACACTAGAGATCCCAAAATCCTCTTTAATTTTATCGTGAATTTTCGTTTGCAAAAGCTCCTCAGTTTCGTCAGATTCAAAAAGGATGTTTCCACTTTGGATATATGTCTTCACATTATGTAATCCTAGTTGCTCAAGAGAACTTCTTAATTCTGCCATGATTATTTTATTGTGCCCGCCTACATTAATTCCTCTAAGTAATGCAATATATATAGTCATACTATCCCGCCTTTCCATTTACTATTTATTTACTAATAATAGTTACATCCTTATATTGCTTTAAAGGCTTATCCTCTAGATAATCAATAACCATTTCATTAAAAATATCTCGGCGCAATCAGTAACATATTATTTCAGATTAGTTTCTAAAACATAACCATTGCTCCAAGTACCTATAAGTAGTAATTCATCATTTTTACTAAATTCTGCGAAACAAGCATAAGAAAATGTTTCTACTAAAATAACCTGTAAATCCTCAGAACGTACAATCAGAACCTTTTTACTATAAGCTAATACAATGAATAAGCCGTTATCAGACAGATGGATGTGTGTGAAGTACCCGATATCATCTAATTTTTCATCCTTTAATAGATTTTTCCTCATCAATATTTTATTAAATTCTGCATTCACTATGATTAAGTTATATTTTTCCACTAAAATATATACCTGATAAACTGGATTATAAATCAATGTATCCCAAAAAAGCTCGTCTGGAAAGCTAATTAATGAAGTATAAAATGTACCATTTTTTTCAGTGACTTTTAGTACTTTAAGTTCATCATATAGTTCATTTTCAAAAGCTATTGTAAATAGATGCGCATTTTCACTTTGTATATGATGATGGTATCTCATATATCTGATAGGCTCTTCGAAATTAGTCAAGACATTAATTTCTCCATTTTCCGTATTGATAGAAGCTAATTGAATATCTGCTTTTATTCTTATTTCATCAAGAATAATAAAAGGGTTAGTAGTTAAAGCAAAATTCCCTTCCGTCAGATGTATAGCTTTAGTCGATTGAAATATAGCAACTAAACTAAATTCAGTCGTTTCATAAACATATACCGTACCAGTAGTTCTTTTAATAAATAGATATTTATCATCAGCAGAGAATTTTATCTCACCAGGATTTTTAGGTTTAGGAATCTCCACCACTTTCTCCCAAGAAATAGTGTTATAAACAATCGTCTTTCCGCCCATTGTATGACATAATAGTTGATAATCATTTGAAAGACATAGCTGAAATGAAGTTTTGAATTTTTTAATGGTGTTCAATTTAAACATTATGTAGAAAACCCCTAAATAAAGTATTATATATAGAATCATCATAACACAACTATAATTCCCTCATTCCGTATTGCACTATCCCCTGTTTGTGGAATAAGAAAAGGAATTAAGAAGTAACAATTTCTACGAACAGACCATAAAAAGAGCTTATATCTTTTATTACTTAGATATAAGCTTTTCTTATCAAGTCCGAAGGGATCAATGTATATTTAATTTTATCTGAGTGCCCTTGAATCTTCTTTTTTATCGATACGAATCATGTGTAGGTTGAAACAAGTCTTCTTCTGAATTTCTAACAACAGAAAAGTGTTCGACATTGTAATGACCATGAAGTGTATTGTTATGATGCTTGATAATTTGTTCTGCACTTAAAACATCACTGTCCGTTGTTGAATGCCCATCACCAACTAACGTGACATCCAAACCACTAATAGTCGCGGTTCTTACTGCACTATCGATACAGTGTTGTGTCGAACATCCCATCACAACAACATGTTTAATTTCTTGAGAATGTAAATGATTTAGCAGTTCAGTCCCATGGAAACAATTCGTTGCTTTTTTATCGAATATCTTCGCTTCCTTAGGTACGCTAATGCCATTATGAATACCGAACCCTGTCCCTTTACCTTCAGCAACATCAAGATCCCTTACAAAGACGACTGGAACATTGGATCTTCTTGCTTTGTCAATGACTAAATTTATATTTCTAATAAGCTGTTCCTTCTTAAAAACAGCCCTTTCTTTCTCATTACCATCCATTAATTCTTGCTGAGCATCAATAATAAGTAGTGCTTGATTCAAAAAATTTTCCCCTTTCAATTTGAGGAAACGCTATATAATTATTTTTTAGTTAGACGATTTCCCCTTTTTGTTTATCACGGTGCTAACATAATTTTTGTTCATAATATCTACCCCCTAAAATGAAATTGTCATTTAAGAATTAATATTATCACACTTTCCACAAAAAGTAATAATAGGCAAATCAAAACATTTCAATCTCATCACCAAAACATGTGGTGATAACCACATTTCATTAGTTTTTAACACTATTACATTGCTTAAGTATATAATCCATACATTGAATAGTGTCATCAATGCGTTGTTTTTTCGAATTACAATAGCGTTTATTAGAACCTTCTCGAATACTGATGGCTTCGTTAATAATATTGTGATATTCTTCTGGTAAATGATGTATTGCATATTTACAAGCATCAACTTTCGAAACAATATCATGTTCTTGCAGTGTATAAAATTGCCGTAAAACCCCTGTTATTGACCACTCTACTTCTGAATCAACTAAATTTTTTGGTATTAAAAATGCTTTATATTTTTTAATTTTTTCCAATCTACTCGACCAATAACTGTTCATATTTTCTAAAACATAATCATCAAGCACTCTTTCATCTACACTGAAGTTATATGTAGCTACATCTGCCCCTAAAATGGTAATCCCTTTATTTTTTAATATCCACCAAGTAATTGGGTTAATATGATCATTACTCCAATTTGTTTTACCTTCGTTGACGTTTAAACAACCATTTACCTCACTCTGTTTCTTGCCAATATCCTCAACAAGTAAATAACATCCATCCATCCCTGTATTCTTGTATTTTCGATTTAATTCTTTGTGAAGAGCCGATATTACTTTCGCATCTTCTTCGGTTAAGGATCTATTAACAACTGCAATAAAGTCGATATCACTAGAACCGTTTATGTAAGCGTTAAGAGCAATTGAGCCATGTAAATAGAACCCTTCAAGCGTATTCGGTATTTTATTTTGAAATAGGGTAGTATATTCATTTAAAATTTTTTGAACCTGAATAGAAACTCTAGAATCCATAAAAACTCTCCTTTTAATCAAATAATACTTATATTACCAAAACACCAACTATATTTTCCATTATTGAAACTAATATGGTTATCATCAAAACGTATTGTTGATTTCCATTCCGACTGGGCGCTTTCTTTGGGGACGTCCGATGAGCCTCAAGGAGTCGCCCATTCCCCACTTCAATTAACTTAATTACATAGCATACGTTTTATACAAAGGTTATCTATACTTTTGATAATGAATCAACATTGTATCGATTCATTTATTTTCTTATAAAACTTAAATAGAACACTAATCAATTCGAACTCGGCCCTGTAACGACGTATCTTTTGGAAATTCATTGGGTATTCTAGTGATTAGATAAGGAGTGGGAGAATTTGTACACAGGTTATATACAAGTAGTTGTTCAAACGATTATTAGTTTTTTTGTTCTTCTGACACTTACGAGGTTTCTAGGTAAAAAACAACTAAGTCACTTAACCTTCTTTAACTACGTAACTGGTATTACAATTGGTTCAATGGCAGCCAATATGGTAGTTTTAAAAACAATTGTATACACAAAATTTTTAGTAAGCTTAATTGTTTGGTGTGCGCTTACTACTTTAATTAGTTACATCGCTCTAAAATCCGGAAAAGCAAGAACATTACTTGATGGACAACCGACAATCGTTATTAAAAAGGGAAAAATAGATAGAAAAGCTTTAGCAAACACTAAAATTAATATTGATGACCTGACGATGATGATTAGACAGTATCAAGTTTTTTCAATTACAGAAATTGACTATGCAATATTAGAACCAAATGGCATGCTTAGTATTTTGAAAAAGCCTGAATTTCTAGGCACACAGAAGATCGATTTAAATATCTCTCCTTCATCTCCAGCTTTTATCCCCATTGAAGTGATCACAGATGGTAAGCTATTGAAACGAAATTTACTGGAAGTTGGAAAAAGTAGAGAATGGCTAGATAGCGAATTAAAAAAAGCACATATAAAAACAATCGAAGAAGTATTTTATGCAGAAATTCAACCGAACGGTAAAATATTTATCCAAAAATTTGATTAAGGAGATTTCTAAATCTAATGGCTTATCGGTACTGAAAACTTGACAAAAAAAGTTATTTATGCAAAAATTTACTTTTAAATAATTTATCTGTACAATAGGATTCTCCTGGCCAGGGGAATCCTATTTTTTTTGAAGGAGTGTATTTGCATGAACAAAGGTGAATCCAGTTTAACTTCATTAATCTCAGCTTTTAGTAGAGCCTATCATAGTCAATTTGATACCCCTAAAATTTTTGATGACTATCTAGCTCAAAAATTAATCACACAACAAGAGTTCCATGACATTCAAACAAATATGGTACAAGGCATCCAGTTTTTTAACAAAGAAATCGCAGAAAAACTAAATGGACAAACTGAAGAGCTATTAAAATGGATTGTGCAAACACAGCTCTCCCCCACACCCTTGGCGCGTGCAGCATATTGTGAAAAAGTTTTACTGAATGAAGTTTTGCTGGGTTTACAGCAATACGTCATACTCGGTGCAGGGTTAGATACATTTAGCTTAAGACACCCGGAATTTGAAAGCATTTTGGAAATCTTTGAAATTGATCACCCTGCAACGCAAGAATTTAAAAAGAAAAGATTAGCTAAAGTTAATTTAAAGCTTCCAAGTAATGTACATTTCGTTTCGATGGATTTCACAAAAAAGTTTTCATATCAAAATCTAATGGATAGCGGCTTTGACAATAAAAAAACTTTCTTTAGTCTACTAGGTGTTTCCTATTATTTAACGAAAGTTGAAATTTCAAGTTTAATTGATCACTTGTTTGCCAATGTACCAACAGGAAGTTCGATAGTGTTGGACTATGCAGATGAAAAACTATTTAAAGAACAAGGAATATCAAACCGAGTAAACAACATGGTAAAAATGGCTGCAGCAAGTGGTGAACCGATGAAATCATGTTTTACTTATGAAGAAATGGAAAAAATGTTAGAGAACTCAGGTCTGCTTATTTACGAACATCTATCGCCAGATACAATTAATGAGCTTTATTTTGACAATCGAAAAGATTATTTAACAGCCTTTGAAACGATTCACTACGTCCATGCCGTGAAAAAATAAGTTAAGTTCGGAGGAATCAAATGAAATTTTATCAATTGTCCAAAGAAAATGGCAAAAATATAACACAGTTTAAGTCAAGTTTTATTATGTCTCGTATTATCAAAACTGAAGCATCAGCTAGTCTCGGGTGTATGTATTTAGAAGAAAACGGTGTTATTGGCTATCATCAAGCGGTAGTTCCCCAGCTTCTCTTAATTATAGAAGGCGAAGGATTTGTAAGAAATGAACAGGAGCAATATTATCAAGTTCAGCCTGGAGATGCAGTTTATTGGGAAAAGGGTGAATGGCATGAAACTAAAACGGATAAAGGATTAACCGGCATCGTGATAGAATCTGAACAATTAAATCCCGCGGCTTTTATGCCTTTAAAGTGACTTACTAATATTATCAATTATGCCTCGGCATAATTGCGTCCGGAATCGGCTTTGTGCTTGGGCCTGCACGATGCAGGTCAGTTAGCCGTTATCGCATGGATGCGATGGTTTTAGGCTAACATCCTTTAAGCACTCCTTTCCGATTCCGTGACATCCGCCGGAGGCTTTAACTTCTTTCAGCGACCCGCTGAAGGAAGTTAAACTATTTCTCAGGCAATTAACTATGCAAGAATAACATCGTATCATATGTTAGTAATGTAAGATTGGTTTAGTCTTACACCTCCGAAGCTTTGTTACTAAGGGTCACTTATAATATTAAGTGGCCCTCTATAAGTTTTCTGTTCAGGAAATAGTGTTTTTATATAGTTTATTGACAAACTCTTAGAGTATTTCTATCTCGATCATACAAGATAAAATTTCGTCTCTCCTTCTCTATCATTCCCCAACTCCAAATAATTGTCTGGAAAATTTAGTGAAATCGGAATAAATATCACTTCTACTCCTTTCAATATGGTTTACTCTCCATCCTTGTAACTCTCCATGAACGCTGGGTTTGTAAAGTAACGTTGGAAATGACTAGACTCAAATTCGAGTTCTAGTCACTTGATTTATTATATTTCAATTATTATTCACTATACTTGAATGTTTTTAAGGAAATGATAAGTGTCACGGCTAAGCATCCCGATAAAAGAAGTAAAGATTCTCCCCATGTACTAAAATTATTTAGAAACGCGGCTTTAATTCCATTTACAAACCATTCAAATGGATTTACCAGACTAACATATTGTATAAGGTTTGGCGCTTTTTCCATTGTATAAAATGCATTACTACAAAGTAGCATTGGTATCATCAGTACGTTTGCAGTCATACTTAAATGCCCCTCGTTTTTCACGAGACTTGAAATAAAAAAGCTTAAAAAAACAAAACTTAATGAAGCTATTAGGATAATCGGTGTCATATATAAGAGGATTTTAAAAGTAAAATTCAGTTGATTGATAACGATAGCGAATAAAAGCACGATGTAAGATAAGATAATCGCTACTATAGCCCATGCACTAGAAATACTGACGATATATTTCCATAATGGCATTGGTGTAGCGTGAAGTAAATTATAAACCCCTCTTTTTCTTTGCGATAATGCTATAAAAGCAGTGGTCATAAATGAATAGAAAAATACACTAATGGCAATGATTCCTTCTACATAATTTCCTGCATAACTCGGTAAAAATATCCTTAACGCAATAATCGCAGCAAATGGCATTAATATTGACCAAAAGAGTAAATACATATCCTTTACGCTAGATTTCAAATTTAATACGAAAATAGCCTTCATCTTCTCGCTCCTCACTTCGTTAATTCAAAAAATAATTCTTCTAAATTTTGCGTTTGGTAGTGCTCCATTAAACTATCAGGTGAGCCATTTGCCATTATTTTTCCGTGATGCATAACCAACACTCTGTCAGCTACATTCATTACTTCCAACATATCGTGGGAAGAAAATAACACGGCAACCCCGCTATTTTTCAATCGTTTAATGATCTGTTGAATTTCTCTTTGGCCTCTAGGATCCAATCCAGCAGAAGGTTCATCCAAAATTACTAGTTTCGGGTTATGCAAAGTTGTCACGATAATAGCTAGCCGTTTTTGCTGTCCTAATGACAGTTTGATAGCAGGCGTTTTTTTGACCTGCAATAAATCAAAAGCAGCGAGTTTTTCATCAATATCATTTTTTGTGAGCGAAATTCCATAGAATGCCCCAAATAATTTCACATTATCCTCTACAGAATAACCTTCAAAAAAAGGGGTTGATTGAAGCTGCGTACCTATTTCCTTTTTGTAGTCGGATGTCCAGTATTCAATCGTTCCACTGTCCTGCGGAATAATGCCAAGAAGCATACCGATCGTTGTAGTTTTCCCAGCACCATTTGTGCCCACTAAAGCTATTACCTCCCCTTCTTTAATGGCAATATTTATATGATCAACGACACATCTAGCTTTATAACTTTTCGTTAATTGACTAGCGCTAATGAGTTCTTTCACATTATCTCCCCTTACTTAACATTGTATATTCAACGTTGAATATATGGCTAATTTTTAACTCCCTCATTCGAGAGAGTCACTTTTTTTCATAATTTCAATAGCTTGATGTACAAATTTTGATTGTACTTGAACAATTTCAAGCATATTATCAAATGCTAGTTGTGTTAATGCTGGTAGTTCTCCTTGCATAGCAATTAATTTCGCCTCATAGCCAGCATTGATCGCCTTTTCTTCTTGTTCCAAAATTATTTTCTGCTTTTCTAATGCATTCACCGCTTTAGCTTTTGGTAGTTTAAATGCAAAAGAGACACCAGAATATAAAGTTGTAGGATAAACTACAGAGGATTTTTCAAGAGCCTCGATAATTAATTCTTGCTCATGTGCCCTGCCCTTTTCAGTAATTTGGTAAATTGCTTTTTGTCTGTGACCTGTGGATTCAATACTAGCCACCTCTATATAGCCATCTTTTTCAAGTTTCTTCAAAGCATTATAGATCGAGCCGATTAGCACACCACCCCAGCGTTCAGCGTCGCTTAATTCAAGCATTACTTTAATATCATAGCCAGTCATTGGTTTTAGCCCCAACATAGCAAGAACTAATAGTCTTGTCATAATAATCACCTTTTTATATTCAACGTTGAATAAATTGAATATAACGGTTCTGCATTTTTTTGTCAATAATTTTTTATTTATTATTGAAATGTTGCAAAAAACAAAATATATTACAATAACGTTTTTTATGATAAAATATATGATATTGCGCCATCAAGGGGCATGAACCAATTCAGGCTGTAGCAAATTTATTTGCTACAGCTTTTCTTTTTAAATAAATTTAGATATATATCCCGCATTAGAAAAATAAAAAATGGGACTGCACTCTTGCATCTATAATTTTCTAATTATTCTCTCAATTTAATCAAATGATTTACTAAGATTATTATTAACTGGCCAGGCGTTTTGTAAAAATTCATTAAACGTTAGTATATTCGGTTCATTTGAGCGAACTTTTAAATTAATGGCTGATGTAATGATAGATTCTGAAACATGTTGGAGGATGCTGATCGAACCATCCTGTATTTCATTCTCTATAGCATTTTGACCTAAAATCGCATAGCCTGTTCCGTTCAACACGGCACGCTTTATCATCTCATCACTTCCACCAACCATAATAGTGGACTGAGGTTGAAATTCGGCTTTTTTGAAGTATTGTTCAATGATATTACTGAAACTACAATGATAGTCATAGGAGATAAAGGTATCTTCACATAGAATTTCTTGAAAACTTCTTTCTTTACTAATTCTAGAAGAAGCAACTAAATAAGCCTTTTCCTCTTCTAAAAAAGTTTTACTAATATCAATATCATTACATTCATTCGCAATAATAGCAATATCCGCTACGTGGTCTCTTACACTTTTAATAGCATGTATACTATTTAGTGGTAGAAGACTTATTTTCATAGTCGGGTAGATTTCCAAATAAGCTTTTACAATCGGTGAAAGATGTTGAGTACAATAATATTCTGAGGCAGCAATGGTCAGAATGCCAGACGGTCCATGTAGCTCTTCCATGTCTTTTTCTAACTTATCTATAAAGATAAATAAGTTATCGACATGGTCTTTTAGCTTTTTTCCAGCAGCTGTTAGAAGAGTCTTTTTACCAACTCTTGTTAATAAAGTGTGCTTCAGTTCTTTTTCTAAAGATTGTATTTGTAGCGTAATAGTTGGCTGTGTATACCCTAATCTTTTGGCAGCCTTTGTGATATTTAATTCTTCTGCGACCACTTGAAAGGTTTTCAAATTCCTTAGTTCCATTTAATCACCGTCTACTTTCCCCTAATTCCTACATATTAAATCTGTATTTCTATTATAAAGTAATAATTACCCTTCTTCCATTTAAGAAATTATGAGTGTTATGCAAGGTCGAATTAGAAGTTTTTATTTCTATCCCTCTTTATCAACTATTTTTCAACTATTAAAATTTCTTATGGTAGGCATTTGACGTTTTTTCTGAATTGAGAGAAAATTCCTTCAACACCAATGAAATGGGGATGAGATTATGATTGATTGGAAAAATATTAACGAAGAAGGCCTATTAGCACCCACAATGGCGAAGGATTTTCCGAATCTGCAGGTAGTAAAATCTGAGGGATTATTTTATATAGGAGTAGATGGTAGAAAGTATCTAGACTTTACTTCTGGTATTGCTACAGAAAATACAGGGCATAGACATCCAAAGGTAATTACAGCTATTAAAGATCAAGTAGATCGTTTAGTTCATGGTCCTATCGGTATTATTAATTATGATTCAATTATTCTATTAGCTAAGAAATTGAAAAGGATTTTACCAGAGTCATTAGATTGTTTTTTCTTTGGAAATAGCGGAGCAGAAGCAATCGAAGGTTCAGTAAAATTAGCAAGACATGTAACCAAGAGACCTTACGTTGTTTCTTTCCTTGGAGGATTCCACGGCAGAACGATGGGAGCGTTGAGTCTTACTACATCGAAAAGTAAATACAGAAGGAATTTACCGGTTGGAGCAAACATGACCTATCAATTACCATATGCTCAAATAACGGAAACACCAGAGGGTTTAAACCACGAAGAATATTGGTCAGAACATGTTGAAAAAGATTTTGAACGTTTATTCAATCATCAAGTATCTCCAGATGAAGTGGCAGCAGTTATTTTAGAACCTGTTCTCGGAGAAGGCGGTTATGTTATCCCTCCAAAAGCATGGTTACAAAAAATAAGAGAAATCTGTGACCGATTCGGAATTTTACTAATCTTTGATGAAGTTCAAACTGGTTTTGGTCGAACAGGTGACTGGTTTGCGGCCAATCGATTTGGTGTGACACCAGATATTATGGCGATTGCAAAAGGAATTGCCAGTGGCTTGCCCCTTAGCGCAACTGTAGCTTCACAGGAGTTAATGGAACAATGGACAATTGGTAGTCATAGTACTACATTTGGCGGAAATCCTGTCGCATGTGCAGCTGCATGCGCTACAATAGACGTTTTAGAAGAAGAAGGTTTAGTGGAAAATGCTAGAATATTAGGTGACTATGCATTAAATAAATTAATACACTTAAAAGAAAAACATCACACGATTGGCAATGTTCGTGGAATTGGTTTAATGCTAGGAATTGAAATTATTCATCCTGTTACCCTAGAACCAAATGGTCAGGGCTTAATGAAAATCCTCGAGAAGTGTCTGGACAAAGGGGTTATTTACTATTTGAGCGGTAATAAGGGAGAGGTAATTCGAATGATGCCTCCATTAAATATAGATAAGGAACATTTAGACTTAGGAATTTCCTTGCTTGACGAAGCGATTACCGAATACGAATTAGAGTTAAGTTTCGGGGGTGAATAAATGAATACACTAGATACTTTTGTTCTTCTTCTATATTTCGGTGTCTTAATGATTATTGGAATAATAGGAGTTAAAAAAGCGAAATCTGAAAAAGATTTTGTCCTCGCAGGAAGTCGTTTAGGGTACTACAGCCATGTCGGCTGTTTAGCAGCTGTTATTATTGGTGGTGCGGCTACTATGGGTTCCACGTCATTAGGTTATAATTACGGGGTTTCTGGTCTTTGGTTTGTTTCGATGATGGGCTTTGGTATAGCTGCCTTGGGTCTTTTCGTCGTTAATAAAATTGGCGGTTATGAGGTTTTTACTATTAGTCAGTTACTCGGAAAGCGCTTTGGAGAAGGAACTCAGCTTATCAGTGCTATTGTTACAGCCATCTATACCCTTATGGTCGTAGTAACACAAGTAATTGGTATGGGAAATGTTATTCACGTGTTATTGGGCTGGTCCCTTATTCCTTCTATGATTATTGGCGGAGGGATCGTGCTCTTTTATACAATCTTAGGTGGAATGTGGAGTATTACCTTAACCGATATTATACAATTTATAGTAATGACTATCGGCGTATTTTTTATTATGTTCCCGTTTAGCGTAAACAGTGTTGGAGGATTAACTGCTCTATTTAGTAGTGTGCCAGAAGCGCATCTTAGCCTTACAAATATCGGCTGGGATCGTATCTTCCAATATTTTTTATTGTACTTCTTCGGTTTAATGGTTTCTCAAGACATCTGGCAGCGTGTATTTACAGCGAGAAATCAAAAAGTAGCGAAAAGCAGTGCCATATCGGCCGGTCTTTACAGTGTTTTATATGGTTTAGTACTAAGCATTGTAGGTATGTGCGCACTTGTGCTACTTCCAAATTTAGGAGACTCTCAATCAGCGTTTACTAGCCTTGCATTAGAAATTCTCCCACCAGGCTTGTTGGGGCTAGTTCTTGCTAGTGTTTGTTCTGCACTTATGTCAAATGCTTCGGGTGCTATTTTTGCCTCTGCGACCCTAATCACTAACGATATTATTAAGGTATACGTAAAAAAAGATATGACTGATAAAGATATCATCAATACATCGCGAATTGTCATACTTGGCTTAGGTTTGTTAGCCATCATTTTCTCAGTATGGATTCAAAACATACTAGTTGCATTAGATATGGCCTACGCAATTTTATCAGGTGCTATCTTCGTACCACTCATCATCGGTCTCTATTGGAAGCGTGTAACAAGTAAAGCTGCTTTCTATTCTATTATTGCTAGTTCACTAGTTATCTTTATTTCATTTATAATTTTTGGAATTACTTCTACATTACCGATTATTTATGGTTTAATTACTGGACTCGTCGTTATTGTTGGTTTCACACTTATTATTCCCGAAAATAACATTGAGGTGAACAAGGAAAAATACGACAATTTATAAGTAAATATTAAAAAGCTTCAAGTTTATAAGACAATCTAAATTAAGCTGCACTCCAATAGTTAGACACAACTAACAATTGGAGATGCAGTTTTTTATAATTCGGAATCATTAATTCAAGAATTTGCTGTGATTAGGTAAAGCAATCTGCTCAAATTCAGTCGCTAACTTATGCAAATTTCTAGTAAGCTCTTCCCCCTTCATCGGTAATCCATGTCCTGTAATAGCAACTAAAGGTTTTAATGCCTCTAATTTTTTTACAGAATCCCAAGCAGCCTGCCAATCCGTTGTGAAATATCGTGGCGGTCCGCTAATTTCCTTTTTTTGTAGCATGACTTTGTAAAGAGACTCTTGTTTTACCGTAACAAATGCATCTCCAACAATTAACGCTCGATCTTCTTCGCGAAATAAAGATATGTGACCTGGCGTATGGCCCGGAGTATGAATCCAACGAAAACCATCCATATATGGAATACTCCCATCGGACGGGAGCTCCTCAATGTTGTTTCCTAAGTTAATAGCTTCATTCGGGAAAATGGATGATATTTTTGCTATTAAGCCACCATTTACAGTAGTATCAGGTTCAGGATAATTTTTTATATCAGTTAAATAAGGTAATTCTAAAGGATGGGCATAAACCGGCATACCCCAATGTTCAATTAGATCAATTATCGCTCCAACATGATCAAAGTGCCCGTGCGTTAAAATTAATGCTTTAGGTCGACAATTTGATCCAAATCTCTCCTCGACTATTGAAATAATTTCCTTTGCACTTTTTGGCATGCCTGCATCAACTAATACGAACTCTTTCTTATGAGGTTCACCGTAAAGTACGATATTAACAATTTGAATCGTATGTTGGTATAAATCTGGCAATACTTCTACACCATCTCCACTCCAAATTGATGTTGCTGGAATATATTTAAAGTCGCTACCATAATTCATATCTTTATGCATGGAAAACCCTTCTTCCTTCATTGAAATATAGACAATCATATTTTTCCTTTATACAGTAAAAATAAAGCAAGAAAAAAATGGATTGTGTCTAGTAGTTATATTGATTGATCCAGTTTATGAGGTTTCAAAATAAATATATATCAGCATGAATCAACATTTTATCCCTTTTCAAGTAAGGAATTAAGAAACTTCCAGTCCCCTTTCTTTAGTTCCTTTCAATCGCTCTTCCAGAAGCCTTTATTCCTACTAAAAATTGTCATACTAACTATCAGGAACAAGTAATAAAATAGTCTTATTGTATAACATTGCCTATAAATGTATAATTTTACTATCATTCACTAAAAGTGAGTGATGCATAATTTAAACTGCGCCAAATAAAAAGCATTGAGAGGAATGTGCTAATTGAAGATCCTTATGTATATTGTAGGAATTATCGTAGTGATTGTGTTTTTACTTATTGTAGGTTTAATTACAGCGAGCAAGCGAATGAAAAAAAATGAAAAAAAATTACGATTAGAAATGGAGATGGCTAACCCTTTACCGAAGGAGAAACAGCATTTGCTTGCCTACGGTGCCAATCTCGCTCTTTACCGCACTGATTCGCCACGGATACTGCCGATAGATGTAGATAATGAAACTTTGAGGGAGGTCCTTTCTTCATATTGGGACGTAAATAATTCGTTGGAGGCTATAGAAACCCTGGAATGGCTGCTTACTGAAGGGCATCGTACGAGGTTTGGTCAGCTTCATATGGCATTGAAAGCTGGCCAGTCTTTCTCAGAAGAGGAAGTGGGAAAATCGCAGGAATGCTTTGAAGCAGCCCAAGAAGCGATGATGAAGAAACTTTCCTTTACGAAATCCGATTTTGAACGGGTGGACACTATTGCTGCCTGGGATTTTGACCGAGCTGTAAATGTTGCAAGATGGAGCTACATAGTTGGTTATATTACCGAGGAACAGACATGGAGCTATATAACGCGAGCAGCTGATGCCGGAAGCCATGCATTCCAATCTTGGAAGGACTATTTTATTTCATTTGCATTTGGCCGAGCCATTGCTTACGAGGGTGACATTTACGACATCATTTGGAATGGAAAGGAATTGCTAGATGAAAAGGACTCGATCTGGAATGAATTTAACATTAAGCGATCAACGGTACAGGAATCTGTAGCATTGGACAAGGTATGAGAAAAAAAGAATTATGATTAAATCTAAAAACCTGCTAGATATTTAGCTACTTTCTTAGCTAAAATCTAGCAGGTTTATTTATTTACGAACAGCTTCAAATGTAATTAGTGAATGCTCTTTTGAAGGCTCCTTGTTATAAACATATTCAGCGGAACAAGTAATATCAGAAAAGCCTATGTTTGTTAATATAAGCTTGAATTCTTCTATACCGTACCATCTTACCGGAAATCTTTGTAACTCTGTATCAATTAATTTACCATTTCGCCATTTTTCATATTTTAAAACGGTTAGCGTATATTGATCAATCCAGTTCATTTCAATGGCTTTTCTTTCGATTGAAATTCCTTCCTCTTGCGAAATTTCATAGTAGGATGAAGTAATTTCCCCTGTTCGCCAGTCTGTAGGTAAAAGCATGTCTACAATTAAGCGGCCACCAGGAATCAAATGATTATGCATACATGTTAATGCATCCATCGCATCTTTTGAATTCTCGATTAAACAGAACGAACCCGTCGGCATAACAATCGCTTCATATTTTGAGTCTAATGAAAAATTGCTTAAGTTACCTTCATATAGATTTGGCTTGAATCCTCTTTCTTTGCAGTGTTTTCGGCATGCATCTAACATTTCAGGTGAGTAGTCGATCCCCTCAGCATTATATCCATTTTCAAGTAAAGGGATTAAGAAGCGTCCAGAGCCAACCCCCGCTTCAAGTACTCTTCCCTTAGTTCCTTTTAAGCGTTCAAGATAATATTCAATATCTCCACCAATAGAATATCCTACTGGTTTTGTCAAATCATAAAGTTCTGTACATAAAGGTCCGTAATAACTATACATGTCAATTCCTCCGATTTCGTGCAGAAGAATCTATTATTCTTACTTCTTCCACACCTTATATTTGTTTGTTGGGAAAATAGAGCTGACTATCATCATGAATCACTCGCTTTCTGTATAATATAGTAAAATTATACATTTAAAAGAGATGTAAAGCAATATATTCAATCAACACCAAAGCGAGTGGTTGATTTACGTTCCGACTGAGCGCTTTACTGGGGGCGTCGAGGCAACACGATGCTAGTCACGAAGGCGTTATCACAGGACATGATGGTTTTAGCCTTCGTTCCTCTATTGCTGATCCCCGAGGAGTCGCCCAGTCGGAACGAAGATCAACTTATACATATAGCATACATTTTTTTATCCCAACTCTTTATGATGAACCATTTTTATATGCTTAGAGTAATTTATTTATAGATTTCCATTCTGTAAATGTATTTGTTTTCAATCAATTCTACAATATAATGTACTAAATATAATAAATTACCAAAAGTTTAGTCTATCTTCAATAATGTCAATAGAGAGGAATTATGATAAGGATTCAAAACTCAATTGAATATTGCCCTTTAACTTAAAAGGGAAAAAATAAGGAGAGAATACTATGAATAGCGAAAAAGTGTTTGCAGCAGAATTCCCATTTTTAAGCTCCGAAAATGTAGTGCTTAAAAAAATTGAAGATGTACATTTACAGGAAGTATTTGCGATTTATGATAATGAAAAGGTATTTGAATATTGTGGGATAATCCCGAAACATAATATCCAAACTGTGGGTAAAATGATTGGCCATTTTGATAGGGATTACCTGAAGAAAAGTAGAATTAAATGGGGCATTTTTCAAAAGTCTCATAGTGATAAATTAGTAGGTATTATAGAAGCAATGGATTTTAATCAAAAAGTGAATATGGTGACGATTGGTTACTTTTTTGCAGAGGACTATTGGGGTAAGGGCCTTGCGACGGATGCGCTTAAAATACTTGTCAAATTTTTATTTGAGGAAGTTAATATAAATCGAATACAAGCTGATGTTATGCCATTAAATGAAGCATCTAAAAAGGTTCTCCTGAAAAATGGTTTTATAAAAGAAGGACTTTTAAGACAAGCTACGTCATGGTCTGGTAAAGGTGTTGTAGATTTAGAAATATACGGATTGCTTAAAGAAAAGTACAAGATGCACTAAATAATTTGGTAATCTTTCGTCAAAGGTGCGTACACACATCAATCTTTCGGACATCAATTATGAGATAATGAATTAATATCAACAACCGAAAGAGTGATTCTATTGACTTATGAGCATAAATCTAGCAACTTGCACTACCGTAATATGCGAATAGCTTATTTGATAGCCATTGTGATCACCATCTTTTTAGGTCTAGCATCTAGAAAATGGAGTCTTCTACTTCCGTCATTTATAGCTCAGAACGCAGGGGACATGCTATGGGCTATGATGGTCTATTTCGGATTTCGATTGTTGCTAGTGCGTAAGTGCACCCTCATAGCCATTTGGCTCAGTTTTTTGTTTAGCTTCGGCATCGAATTTAGCCAGTTGTATCAGGAAGACTGGATTAATCAGATTCGTGGGACAACGCTCGGGGCTTTGGTACTTGGCAAAGGTTTTCTTGTAGAGGACTTGGTTCGATATACAGTAGGGATCATAATCGCTACTGTATTAGATAAGGTAGCACTTAAGTTCACTTTTCGAGGTTAAATATACAATTAAACGAAAAATCGCTAGGGAAATTTATTAATTTCTCTAGCGATTTTTGTATTTAGGGTTATAAATTAATAAACCTTATGTCATCATTCTATTCATTAATCCAATCGATTAATTCATTATCAAAAGTATCTGGTTCTTCAAACATTGGGTTATGGCCACTTTTTTCAAAAATGACCTTCTTCACATTTTCATTTGAATAATCAATGACATCCCACAGTGAGACAGGAGCGACTAAATAATCGTACCTTCCTAACCCTACAAAAATAGGTTTATCTAATTGAGCCATAGATTGGATTAGATTTCGTTCAGCAAAAGCTATACCCCAAAGGTAATCGATAACTTCCATATTTGTATAGACGCCATCCCACATATAAGCAGCATCGAACGTATAATCATAAAAGCTATGCGCTCCCATGCGGATACACATATGCACAAATCGTCTTTCAGGATCATTGTGAATATCATTCTCTAAGAAGGCAATATCATGCTCAAATTGCTTTGTACGCTCAGCACTGGCAGTCTCATTAAAAAATGATATACTTTGTTGCTGTCTCTTTTGACTGTTTGTCGGTGCTGAATTTAATAAAATAACCTTCTGAACATATTGAGGATATTTTTCTGCATATGCCAAAGCCATAAATGCGTGCCCAGAATGTCCTAAAATGATGAAATCCTCAAGCTTTAGCCATTGTCTTGCTGTTTCGATATCCTCAACAATTTTATCCAAAGTGTAATCTTCTTTCATTAAAGAACGAGGAGGCTTTACAAAACCTCTATGATCTAAGAAGATAAATTGAAAATGTTTATATAAATTTTCCGAGAACAAGCGTGGATAATATACACTGCTACCCACTACCAATATCGGCTTGCCTTGTCCCTTCATACAATATTTTAAATTAAATCCTTCACTAAAGATGCTTTGATAATTATTCATTATAATCGTCCTCTTTTCTTTTTATATAGAAGAGCTTCATATTGTGCTCTTCTTTCTATCACTCCCTTTCTTTTTTACATTCCCGTGTTTTCTCCATAGAACGCTCAAGCATTCTAATTCACCTCATTATTTTTTTATTAATTGAAAAACGAGCGTTGAGCCGCTTCGTTGTTGTCGATTTATTTTTCTATTCGATATGTCTGATAATACAGAAAAGTGAATTTTAAAAACTTGAACCAAGTATACAATATTAATTCAAAAGTTTAAAATAATTAAATATTAGAAAAAAATAGAAAGTTAGAGGATACAAGAAAATGGATAAACGATTACAACACATTATTACACTAAGAGAGAATGGTAAATTGGAAGAAGCAAATCAATTAATGGTAGAACTAGTTAAAGAACAGCCTGAAAATGGATACTACCAATTTCAATGTGCATGGACATTTGATTCATTAGGAAAAGAACAAGAAGCTGTCCCTCACTATGAAAAAGCGATTCAATTAGGGCTTAAACCCGAATTTTTAGTAGACGCTTATTTAGGATTAGGTAGTACCTATCGTACATTAGGGCAATATGAACAGGCGAAACGTATTTTTGAACAAGCTCTAAGTGAATTTCCAGAAGCCGAACATTTAAAAGTTTTCTATGCGATGACACTCTATAATCTTAGTGAGCATTCAAAGGCTATGGGAACTTTATTAAACACAATAATTCACACTACTAATCATAAAGGCATAAAAGATTATAGCAAGGCTATTAAGTTTTACAGTGATAAGCTAGATCAAACTTGGGAATAACACAATAAAAGATCAGGCTCCTGTTTATGAACCTGATCTTTTCATATTACTTAACAATATTTGTCTTTTTAATAGTAGAAAAAATTAAATGGTTTATACAACGCTAATAGTTCTTCTGAATCCAGTAAGACTTCCTTCCCTGTTTATAGTCCAACTTATCCCCCCCCTCTTTTGACGTAAAAAACTTGTCAAATGAGAGCAATATGATAAAACAAGAACATGCGTTCGCTCTCCCTTGATTTTCTTAACGGGAATAATTTTTGTTATGATAATAGATTTGATGCGAGAATATGTCTTAAAATATAATAAATAATGTCGGATAATCTGTTGTTTAGACAAAAATAAAACCGCTGCTGCTAAAACAACCGTTATTTTTTATATTTATAGTAAATTTGAATGCAACTATCGATATATTCATTCTTTTCAGCCTATTTTTTAGTGATTAATTCATAAACTTTTCTTAAATTCGCCTCCTCACTCCGAAGTCTGTTGATAATGCTTCTTTCAGTTTTATAATCTAGAAATAAATTGTTTTTTCGGCTATTAATCTCACCGCTTCCTTTATCCCAGTTATTTATCTTTTTATTCGAGAAATAATATAATTGTCCTTCCCCCTAGCCGCTCCGTTAGTTCAATAAAAAAGGAGCTGCACATGCAACTCAATGCTCTTCAAGTAATGCCTTCGCTCGTTTAATAGGTTTGGTTTTCTTGATATGCATTCTTTACCCGTTCAATTTGATCAAGGTGGTCGCGGACATGTTGCACCCGATATTCCAGCAATTGCTTAAATGTGAACCGGGCCTGATCGACATATACCCCCACTCGCTTGCTCTGTTCACTAGTTAGTTGATCCAGAATAGGTTGCATACTGGAACGTAATAATTTGAAAAGAAGCAAATGCTGTTCACGGTCCAACAAATCATAGCCCAAGTTATTAGCCTATGCATCTTGGTCAAATGAAATCAGAATCGGCTCATCCTCCGCCAGAACTTTTTTTAACCTAGATGTGGACGAAATCTCAGAATCAGTGACATGTATAAGGATTTGATGAATGCTCCATTTTTCCGGTTCGGGCTTGTAACGAAACTCCTCCTCACTTAATCCTTCGATGGCTTCCCTAAGCATTGTGTATCCTAAGGCGTACTCTTTAATTAATTTCTCCAATTCAATACCTCCTATTTTCGCAGTAATTTTAACATTAGACCAGGTCTATACTACATTGAAGTTATAAATCTTCCCTCTCCCATTATTTCATTATTACCTCCTAATTTGTTCAACTATCATGCCCCTTTAGTGAAAAAGCGACTGCTCTATTGAACAATCGCATCCTGTAGTTGAAAAAGGGGTATTTTTTAGATTGTTTCCAAAATCTCTTTTGCGATTTCATCAAGTTCTTCTGCGAGTTCATTATGTGTAGGTGTTTCAGCCACTCTAGTTAAATACTCTCTAAACTGAACTCTTGACTCTACTGGTAATTCTGTAACTAAAAAATGTAAAATAAACCACTTCCAGTTATCATCATCTGAAGATAAAATATCTTGCACATGTGGAACAATATCTTCTGGAAAAGTTAAAAGTAATTCTAATACGCTTGGTGCCACTGGCCAATTCATATCTTGAATCCATTCAAGGAGGTTAGGAAGTAAAGGCAATATTTTAACTCTATCCATTTTTTTAATCATTTCTACTCTATCATTATCAAATTTATGTCTTGGCAATAGATCTTCAAAGTTTTCCATATGAATCCCTCCCTTTGATTTTTATAGATGGAAATCTATTTATCATATCGGTCTTTATTAAATTAATCCGCGCCGTTAGTTCAATAAGAAAAGCTACCTTTGACTTCGGTAGCTTGATCTTAAACTTTTGCCTCCGTTAGTACAACAAGCAAAATATTTAAACTCCCATAATTGTTTTTATACGGTCATTTTCTTCTTTCTTATCCAAATACTCAAATAGTCCAAGTCGATTCCCCCAAGGGTCAGTGAAAGTTCCCCATTTTGCAGAAACTTCTTCACGGGAGTATATCTCAAATTCGTCAATTTCCAACTCTTTAACTAGTCGATCTCTTTCAGCTACTATATCAGTTACCCCTAAACGTAAAGGTCCTCTTTCCTCTGATGGTATTCCTTCAGCAACTTGCAACCAGCAACCAGGGATTATTTCCCATTCAGCAAATCCGTCGTGTGGTATGAAATTAGCTTTTTTGCTTAGTAATGCTTCATACCACTTATACCCTTCGTTAAAATCAGTTACACGAACTTGATTGGTTATTTCAAAAATCATCTATTTACCTCCTAAAAAAATACATATAATATGTATTCTATAAAGTAAGAAGCATTCCTTCAATTAAACTAAATTGCACAGTTAGTCCAATAAAAAAAGAGCTGCCTAAGCAACTCAATGTTCTTCAAGTAAAGCATCCCAAAAGTTTAAGTACAAGTTTCACAAGCCATTAGCTAGTTAGTTCAATTACCTAATGAATAAGATTTCACAACTCCCGCAAAAAAGTCAAACATTTCCTGCATGTAGAAGTTCCAGGTCAGTTAGCCAATTCTCATACTTCATGAGGGCCGACACGATGTGGGTCATTTCGGTAATGCCACAGGACGTGGCGTTCTAAGACTAAGTTCCTCTATTTCAGCAGTTGTCTTTTGTACCGAAAGCGTAGCGACAGGTACAGGTGTCTTTTGTGCCGAAAGCGTCGCGACAGGTACAGGTGTCTTTTGTGCCGAAAGCGTCGCGACAGGTACAGGTGTCTTTTGTGCCGAAAGCGTCGCGACAGGTACAGGTGTTTGGACACCCGCTGAAAAGTAACTTAAATTCGCATTTATCTCACCACCTATAGAGCTGGGAGATCTCTGTAACTGCAGTTTCACTTACGTTAACATTAAACAAGTGCTGAAAGAAGTTAAACACCATCTTCATTCTAAATTTTATGTTCTTTAATTAATGTTATATAATTGCTCGATAATTAGTGAGTAATCTGCAGCTAGATTTTCTTTGTTTTCGATGATGATTTTACCTTCATATAATGATTCACCTGTACGTAAATCACCGATAAAGAGGAAATGACCGTCAAAAACACGATCGACTAAATATAGTTTACCATCTGTAACCTGTAAAAAAAGTTTTTCTTCATCATTTTCAATGCTTGGATATTTTAAGTTTAAAGGCTCTTCCCACTGTTTCTTTTCTATATTATAACGGTTCAGTTCTAAACCATTGTCTGAGCGAACAGGAATGAATATATCTGTTCCATGAAGAATCATAGACTCCTTATATGGTTCTAATTCGGCTGGAATTGTCCATTCCTTCACTTCATTATTGAGATAGTTATAAAGATACATTTTACTAGAAATCGTTTCACGCTTATCATCATCTAGGTATTTGTAATTTTCAACCATATATAAGAGATAATTTTCATTTTGTACTTTATTATTGTCATTAAATATATTGATGCTGGCCTGGAATCTCTCTTCTGACGCTAATTTTGCAAGTATTGAGTCCTGCTCTAATTCCTTTTTGTTTTCATCAATCGTATATATATGCAGCTCTTCCTCACCATTGAGATAGCTAGTTCCTAAAATCCTTATTTTTCCATTTTTTACATAGACATCTCTCTCATTGATCCAGTCATATCTCACTTGGTCTGGCATATTGATTTCAAATGAAGAACTGTCATTTGTTTGTTTATCAAGTGTATCGATTTGAAGAGTGAACAAATTTCCTCGGCCCTCTTTTCGACCGTTACTTTGAAAGGTGGTGTAAATCAAACGGTCTTCGTCTTCAAAATACAGACCAGGATTTAATTCTTTTCCACGCATAAAACTACGGTGTTCTTGAATATATTTTTGAAACATCAAAGGGTTATTTCGTCCTATCAACTCTCCAATGAAAGACCTGCTCTGATTAGTCGAACCATCCTTTGATATATGCAACCCTCGAATAATATCACCGCTCTGATAACTCGCTTGAAGAATAAGATTGTCGATTTCTCCCTTATTTCCGCTAGTTGTTTCAATTTTAAAGGATACACCCTTTGCCATTGCCTGTTGAATATAGTAAGAACCGATTGTCGTCACGATGATTAAACTAATCAATATCGTTTTCCAATATTTTTTCATTGTTATTCCCCCCTTAGACCCTGATTTTATTTTTTAGCAAATGATTTGCGATCCAAATGGCACTGCTTAATACGATGACGCTCATTACCAGTTCCATTAGAAAGACTTCAAGTGCGTAAAAATAGCCACTATCAAATTCATTCACTAGTATTGGTACAAAAAGGACTCCGAACGAAAGCATTCCATAAATGATTGCGAAAAAAATGCCTTTTAAACCGTAACTTCGTTCAATTAAAATGGCAGTGAATAGAACTGTTACAAAGATAAGCCCGACTCCATAAATCAGGATAAATTCTGTCAAGGTTTTCGGATACAGCCAGCCCCACATTCTTAAACTATAAATATCATAAAATGAAAAATGCGATTGTAAATCTGTTGGTATAATACTATTAAAAATTTGTATTTCGATCGGGATTAACAATATTTGCAACGTAACCAAACCAAGTACCAACAACATAACAGTCGTCAATTTTGCGAGATAAATAGTAATTCTTTCAGTTGGCAACATTAATAATCTGTAAATAAACGTATTTTTTCCAAACCAATCTCGATACCAAATAAAGAAAACATAAATCATCAACATTGCGATGCTAAAAAAGATTGGCATCATAAACCAACCAGATTCAATGAAACGATGAAAAGGAGAAACCCCGTATTCCTTAATATATTGGCTCATTGATAGTTGATTTTTATACATCACCTGATCTGCGTCATTCATATATACTTTCGACACGACAATCGCCCCAATGAACTGACTGACAATTATCAATCCTATTAAAGTTAGGTATAATTTAAAAATTCGATTTACTTCGAAATTAAGAAGTTTGAAAAAGTTTTTCATCCACAATACACCTCTCTCATGACATCAACGACTGATTTCCCTTCCTTTTCACGTACTTCCTCTACGCTAAACTCCTTTAATACTTCACCGTTATCAATAAGCACTGCTCTATCAATCAAGTGTTCAATATCACTAATTTCATGGGTTGTGATAATCACACCACGATCTTCAATTAAGTGGCTTGTAAACACTTCGGCAATCTGTTCACGGGAGAAAATATCAATACCAGAAAATGGTTCATCCATCAGTAAGTAATCCACATTCAGTGCCAAACCTAATATCATATTGACTTTAGCCATATTCCCCTTTGATAAATTGGCAATCCGTTCAGTAGGGTCTAGTTTAAAAAATTGCAGCAACTCTTCTGCTCTTTGAGGATCCCAGTTTTTATAAAAATCGGCCATGAACGCAAAGGCATCACAAATTTTCATTTGCGGCAACATCGTAATCGTATCTGGAATAAAGGTAACTTTTTCAAAGCTTTCTTTCCGGATTTTTTCTCCATCAATCAAAATTTCACCGCTATTAATCGGAGTGAGCGCCATAATAGCTTTCATGATTGTCGTCTTTCCTACGCCGTTTATACCGATTAAACAAGTAATTTCTCCTTTTTCAGCAGTAAAAGAAAGTCCTTTTAATACCTGTTTCCTGCCGTATTTTTTCATAACATTTTTTACTTCGATCATTTCGATTCCTCCGCTTCTCCACTTTCGGCATCATGCTTTTTCTTAACTAGTTCCAGCACTTCGGATAACGGTACATTGATGGATTTAATAGAACCTAAAAATAAGTCAACCGCTTCAATAATCAATTCCTCACGGACACTTTTAAGGACCGCTTCATCTTTAGTAATGCAGCTAGGCATATTTCCCTCAGTAAAAATCAATCCTTGTTCCTCCATTTCCTTATAAGCTCGTTGTGCAGTATTTGGGTTAATCTTCAGCTGGTTGGCTAGTTCTCTTCTTGATGGAATCTCCTGACCAGGTTCAAAATAACCCTGGGCGATTTGCTCTTTAAAATGTCGGATAACCTGGACATAAACTGGATCCCGATTATTAAACTTTACAGTCAATTAACTCAACTCCCAGAGAATTATATTTTTCGTGTATTAAGCACTTAATACAGATTGAACATATTTGTGCGCTAAGTACTTTTAAAGAACTACCCGATTTATTATTTAGCCATTACCCGCTAATCGGCCTCGGTGTATTAACAGCTTAATACACCATTCTCAAAAAAATGTAAAAGTGTATTAAGCACACAATACACTCTTCGTAATGTATTATATGCTTAATACACTTTTTATGTCAATCAAATCCATGGAAATAAATATCCAGGTTCAAAAAAACAACCAGTTGTAAAAGTACTTTCCACGTTCGAATGAGCTGCATGCTCCTAACCCATGCATGCACATTTTTTACAGCAAAAAAGTATTAATTTACATTATATAAATTTGACACTTAATTTCATTGACAGAAAAGTATTTAATAACGTGAAATAACGGCTGCTTTACAAGCAACCGTCATTTATACCATAGTTTATAATGCCTTGGAAGCCTGATGAATTAGTGCAGCTACCATTTTGTCCATTTGTGCAAAACGATCGTCTTTTGTTTGACCATTCACATATCGATAATAGATTTGCTGACATATTACTGCTAATTTAAAGTAGGCAAATGTAATATAATAATCGATGGCTGAAACATCACGCCCGCTTTTCTCTGCATATCGGTTTATGAATTCCTGACGTGTATAAAACCCTGGTAAAGTCGTTATTGGCGGTTCACCAAATGCGTATAGTAGCATTTTGGGGTCATCTGCATGCATCCAGTAGCTCATGGCCACGCCTAAATCTGCTAATGGGTCCCCCACAGTTGTCATCTCCAAATCAAAAAGACCAATCATCTCAGAGTAATCGCTTGTAAACATTGCGTTATTAAGCTTGTAGTCATAATGAATAATGGTAGCTTCATGATTAGAAGGTACTTGATCCTTTAACCACTTTGTCAATGCCGCTACTTCAGCATGCTCTGCCGTTTTCGCTTTGTCATAGCGCTCAATCCAGCCATGTACTTGTCGTTCCATAAATCCGTCTGGCTTCACCATATCCTGTAGCTTCGTTTCCTTATATGGTATTGCATGAAGAGCAACAAGTGAATCAACCATCTTTTCTGAAATGAGCCGTCCTAAATCCTCTGTATTTTCGGTTCCAGGTGGAAAATGAGTATCAAGTACGATACCCTTTTTACGTTCCATTAAAAAGAAATCACTACCGATAATCTCTCGATCTTCAACGTATACATAAGGTTTTGGTACAGCAGCTAAAAATGGATGTAATGCTGATAAAATCGTAAACTCTCGTTTCATGTCATGCGCTTTTTTAGCAACTGGTCCATGTGGAGGTCGACGAAGAACAACTTCAAATTCGCCTACTTTTAAGCAATAAGTTAAATTTGAATGTCCAGCACTAAACTGTGAAATTTCTAACTTTCCCTCTGGTAACTCCGGAAATTGACTCTTTAAAAATGAATGTAATTTCACTTCATCAATACGTTCACTTGCCCTTACTTGTATCGTATCCATTGTACCCCTCCCTTATATGATCGAGCTCATGCCGCCATCAACAACTATGACATCCCCCGTTATATAATCTGAGGCAGCCGCGGCTAAAAATAATGCAACTCCTTTTAGGTCATTTTCAGTTCCTAAACGTTTTAACGGCGTCACTCCCATTAAATAATCTTGTCCACGCTCAATTAAGACTTTTGACATTTTGGTTGGGAAAAATCCTGGGGCAATCGCATTTATATTGACGCCATATGGTCCCCATTTTACGGCTAAGTCTTTTGTTAGAGTGATGACTGCACCTTTACTTGCGTTATAGCCAATTGTATCCATGAAATCAGGTAATGTACCACCTAGCCCTGCAACCGAGGCGATATTAATAATTTTTCCGCTCTTTTGTTCTAGCATTATTTTGCCAACAGCTTGGCTCATTAAAAATGTGCCATTGACGTTAACATCGAAGACTTTTTGCCAAGCCTCATACGGCATTTCAACAGCTGGAGTACCCCAAGACGCACCACTGTTATTGACTAAAATATCAATTCGGCCGAATGATTCAAGCGTTTTTGACACTACGTTCGCTATATCCTCTGGCTTTGTCACATCACAGGCAAGAGCTAATGTTTGTACACCTAATTCAGCTAATTCTGCGGCTACCTCTTCGCATGCCTCGACCTTTCTTGAGCACAGTACAATGTTAGCGCCTGCTTCAGCAAAGCCTTGTGCAATTTGAGCTCCAAGACCGCGTCCTCCCCCTGTTACGATGGCAGTTTTCCCCTTTAAGCTAAATAAGTCTAGTACCGTCATTTCACCAGCTCCTCTTGTTTTTTAGCATGCTTTTTCAGCTCCAGCTTGGCAACCGTGTTACGATGCACTTCATCCGGTCCATCCGCTAAACGTAATGTTCGGGAATTTGCCCACTGTGCCGCAAGCGTCGTATCAGGTCCTACCCCAGCAGCACCGAATGCTTGAATTGCTCGGTCAATAACTCGCAATGCCATGTTTGGCGCCACTACTTTAATCATCGCAATTTCTGCCTTCGCTTCTTTATTTCCTACTGTGTCCATCATGTACGCTGCCTTTAGCGTTAAGAGTCTTGCCTGCTCAATATCGATACGGGACTCCGCAATACGCTCACGCATCACACCTTGGTCTGCGAGTGGTCGATGGAAAGCATGTCGCTCCTGAACACGCACGCACATTTCCTCTAATGCACGTTCAGCAGCTCCAATAAGGCGCATACAATGATGGATACGACCCGGCCCTAAACGACCTTGCGCAATCGCGAAGCCTTTTCCTTCTCCCCACAAAATATTTTCAACTGGTACTCGAACATTAGTAAACGTCACCTCACCGTGTCCTTCTGGTGCGTGATCATAGCCAAATGCCGTAAGCATACGCTCTATTTTCACTCCTGGTGTATCCATCGGCACTAAAATCATCGACTGTTGCTCATGGATCGGTGCTGTAGAATCCTTATGTTTCCCCATAAAAATAGCGATTTTACAACGAGGATCACCAGCTCCTGTCGTCCACCACTTATGTCCATTTAAAATATAATAATCGCCATCCCGTTCAATACTTGCCTCGATGTTTGTTGCATCACTAGACGCAACTGCAGGCTCAGTCATTGCAAAGCAGGAACGTATTTCTCCACGTAATAGCGGTTCTAGCCACTGCTTCTTCTGCTGTTCTGAGCCGTAACGCACAAGCACCTCCATATTTCCCGTATCTGGCGCATTGCAATTAAACACTTCAGGAGCAAGTAAAGAGCGTCCCATAATTTCACATAAAGGTGCATATTCTAAATTCGTCAAACCTGCACCATATTCACTATCTGGCAAAAATAAATTCCATAGGCCCGCTTCTTTTGCCTTGCTCTTTAATTCCTCCATAATTGGTGGGATCGCTCCCCAACGATCTTCCATTGCTTCTACCTGTGCAGCAAACACTGCCTCATTTGGATAAATGTATTGCTCCATAAAATTTGTCAGCTTCTCTTGTAGTTCGACTACTTTTTCACTATAAGAAAAATTCATAAAAAAGCCCCCCTTTATTTGAACATCAAAATGATAAATGAATGAATATTCATTTTTATTCTTACATTAAATGTTACCGTTATATTTCTTGTAAATCAATGTCTATTAAACAAAAATTTGAATTATAGAGAAAATTCATACTCAAGACAGTGTTTTCAGCGTATAGAAAATCTCATTACGATAAAAAAATACAAGTCAAAACACTATTTTGCCATAATATGTATCTTCAAATCAGAATAGCGTCTTACATAACGTATGGTTGATTTCCGTTCCGGCTGGGCGCTTTGTAGCTGCCGCTTTGCTTTCGCTACAGAAAACATTTGTTGTTGCTGTCGCTACGCTTTCGCACAGATAAAACAATTGCTGTTGCTTCGCTTTCGCACAGAGCAGAGCTTCCTGGGGGCGTCCGAGGAGTCGCCCAGTCTCCACTCCAATCAACTTTTATAAATGGTATACGTTTTAACAAACATCATCTACAATTTTGAGTGATAAACCATTCATTAAAATTGGTAAATTACGTAAAGAAACAATTAGTAACATAAAAAAAGAGTAACTTCTATTTCAAAGAAGTCACTCATCTCAATTAATTTAATCTTTAACTTTATTTTTGTGTCCTTTAGCTAACTTCATAGCGAAAAACTGAGGTATTAAATTTAAGACACTCACAATTACTACTAGTTGAGAAGGCGATAAGGGTTTAAAATATCCATCATCCCATCCTATCCCTAACGTGTCCTCCATCCTACCGATAAAGTAAAAGGAACTAACTGCCGATACAATATTACCGATAATAAAAGGAATTGAATTACATAGAAATTTCCCCAAAAAAGCAAAAAGTGAAGTCATTACAATCATCATTAAGTAGCCGAGCATTGATCGGTTAGCAAAATCTTGGTACATCGAAAAATAAACAAAAGGAAAACAGTATAAACAAACTATTAAAATACCAATTACTATTTTTCTCATATTGTCCCCTCTCTTGTATATTGATAATTTACGTAGAAAACTTGGACAGCCAAATCTTTAACATACTCCAAGAATATGATTGCTTTTTTTCAACAGTTGTCGTTTAAGCTTTCTATAGTCTAAAGTGTTTTGCCTTTCTTCATAATATCGGTAAGCAATTCACGAATAGCCAAAGGTAAATGGCGATTTTTTAAATACACTACATAAACATTTCGCCGTAAATTGGGGCAATCTACTTCCTTTTGTACAATAGTTTTAGCTGTAGGACCTTTTAAATAGTTTTCTGGTAAAATGGTAATCCCTAAATTTTCACGAACGAGAGATACAGCCGTCTCAAAGCGTTCAATTTCAAATTGGATATTAATGTTTTTTCCAGCCTTTTCAAATGCATCTAAAATGTCATGTCTCGTTTGAAAGCCTTCTGTACTAATAATAAAAGGCTCTTCACTTAAATCTGCGATCGTCAGCTTCTCTTTCTTCGCTAATGGGTGATTTAATGGTAAAACGGCTACAAGTCGCTCTTCATATAAGCAGTGAACTTCGAGCTCTTCATCATCCATTATTTGATTTGTAATAATTAAATGTGTTTTATAGCTTTTAAGCGATTTTTCAACACGCTTACTCCCTAAAATATCTACTAGATGAATCATCATTTCTGGATATTCTTTTTTATACTCTGTAATGACTTTTGGGAGCCAATGCTTAATCGATTCCATCACGCCTATCGTTATTTCACTTGTGCCACGTACAATTACCTCATCCATTTCTATTTTTAAAACTTCCATGTTTTTCAATATAACGTTTGCTCGTTCATATAAAAGCTCGCCTGCTTCTGTTAATTGAAGATTTCTTGTATTCCTTTCAAGTAAAGGTGAGCCAATTTCTTGCTCTAATTTTTTAATAGCATTACTTAGAGAAGGCTGAGAAATATGCAGTTTTTCAGCTGCCTTCGAGAAATTCATTTGCTCCACAACTGCTAAAAAATATTGTAATTGTTTAAAATCCACAACAACATCCTCCTCATTTATAGTTTTAAGCTATAGATTAATATTAATTATATATTAGAAATAATAATTATGTGAATATATAATTTATTCATATCAATATTTTCACTAGAATAATATTGGAAATGGGGTTGATGAAGATATGTATACAATGACAGATCAAAAACAGTGGAAAGGCCGTATAGATTCAACTACTAATACGAGTAGTTTCCGTTTACATCAAAAAGTGAAAAGAATTCCTATTAATGATGTAAGCGCTTCAGATAATCAGCATGCCGGTATTGTGGGCTTTATATGTGATGAAGGTGTACGTCGTAATCAGGGACGTGTAGGGGCAGCAAGTGCACCTAATGCTCTACGTGAATCATTATCTAACTTACCTTGGACATTTAATGATGAACAGCAAATTATAGATGTTGGTAACGTTCTTTGTCTTAATCACGCTTTAGAAGAGGCACAGCATGAGCTCGGTGAAATTGTCAAAACATTGCTAAATAAAAAAATACAATGTGTCGTGCTTGGCGGTGGACATGAAACATTATACGGACATTATTTAGGCGTTCGTGCATCGTTACCTAAAGATGCGAAAATCGGGATCGTCAATATAGATGCTCATTTCGATTTACGACCATACGATGAGCAACCATCGTCTGGCACAATGTTCCGTCAGATTTTAGAGCAGGATCCACATGCCGATTACTTTGTTTTAGGCATACAACCTTTCGGCAATACAAAAGAACTATTTGATAAAGCCGATGAGTTACATGTGAACTATGTGTTAGAAGAAAATATGACGCCAGAAAATAAAGCACAAATCATGCATGATCTTCAGCAATATATGGATAATCATGATTATATTCTCTTAACGCTCTGTATGGATGTACTAAATGCTGCTTTTGCACCGGGTGTTAGTGCTCCATCACCATTTGGACTAGATCCAAAAACTGTACGCACGATACTTCAACAAGTCACTTCACATCCAAATACACATTCTTTTGATATTTGTGAGGTAAATCCTTCTCTGGATGAGAATGGGCGCACAGTTAAACTAGGTGCTTATTTTGTTTACGAAGCACTAAATCACTTACTTAGGAGATAAGGTTCATGATCGAAATTAATCAAATTACAACAGTATTTCTAGCAGTTGCACTATTCGCATTGGGCGGCTGGCTCATCAATAAAATCGGTTTTTTAAAGCGTTTTTGTATACCAGCACCTGTTGTTGGTGGCTTACTATTCGCCGCATTGACCACTATTCTAAAAACAACAGGCGTATTAGAAATTTCGCTTGATACGTCATTACAAAGCTTATTTATGATTACTTTCTTCACAACAATTGGTTTAGGAGCAAGCTTTAAACTTGTGAAGCTTGGTGGAAAACTATTAATTATTTATTGGTTGGCTTGTGGTTTCCTAGCATTAATGCAAAATGTTATTGGTGTATCTCTTGCATCGCTAATGGGGATTCATCCATTAATCGGTATGATGGCTGGTGCTGTTTCTATGGAAGGTGGCCATGGTGCCGCTGCAGCATTTGGACAAACATTAGAAGACTTAGGTATTTCATCAGCCATGACAATCGGTGCGGCTGCAGCTACATGTGGTTTAGTGGCTGGTGGCTTAATCGGTGGTCCGATTGTAAAGTACTTAGTTGGTAAATATAATTTAACGCCAAATGAACAAGAAACGGAAGAAATTGATTTTGAAAATAAACATGAACAAATTACATCCGATTCATTCTTTACACAAGTATTATTAATTACGTTCTGTATGGCTGTAGGTACATATGTTGGAACATTATTCTCAGAAGCTACAGGTTTCGTACTACCTGGCTATGTTGGTTCAATGTTTGTAGCTGTACTAGTGCGCAATATTATGGATAAAATAAAACCTGAAGCGATTAACATGAAGAGCATTTCTTTAATCGGCGATGTGACTTTAGGTGTTTTCCTTTCAATGGCGCTCATGAGTATTAAATTATGGGAAATTGCTGATTTAGCACTACCACTATTCATCATTGTTTTCGCCCAAGTATTCTTCATTGTCTTATTTAGTATCTTTGTATTGTTTAAGATTCTTGGAAAGAATTACGATGCGGCGGTTATGGTTGCCGGTTTTGCTGGTCACGGTTTAGGGGCAACGCCAAATGCAATGGCCAATATGTCAGCAGTTGTCCAACGCTTCGGTCCATCTAAAAAAGCATTTCTTGTAGTACCCATTGTAGGAGCGTTTTTAATCGATGTTTTCGGTATCCCAATTATTATAACGACGATCAATCTATTTAAATAATCAATGAGCCGTGCAACTGTCTAATAATGACAATTGCACGGCTTATTTTTTGACTTATTGATTATTGTAATATTTCACTAACAGTTACAAATTCGTAGCCTTGTTTTTGCAAGTAAAGAATTACGTTTTCCAAACCATTTGCTGTCGTTTGATGAATATCATGCATTAAAATAATGCTGCCATCTTTCACCGATGCTTTCACATACGTTAATATTTTATCAGCATTGCGATGCTTCCAATCTAGTGTATCGATTGACCATAGAATAGAAGGCATCGTCATGACAGAACGAACTTTATCATTCGTTGCACCATATGGTGGACGGAAAACCGTTGGATACTGACCAATCGCTGCATTAATTGCATTGTTAGTTCGATCAACCTCTTGTTTAACATTCGCTGTCGATAAGGCTGTTAACTTTGCATGGTCCCATGTATGATTGCCTATTTCATGGCCAGCCTCATAAATTTGCTTTACGACTGCTGAATTTTTAGAGACATTTTGCCCAACCATAAAAAATGTAGCCTTTGCATCATATTTCTTTAAAATCGCTAAAACTTGTGGGGTAACTTTTGCATCTGGCCCATCATCAAATGTTAAAGCCACACGCTTATTTGCCCCTTTCGCTACTGGTACACCTTTATTGTATACTTTGTTATCAGTTATTTGGATATTTGCTAGCTCTGAAGCTTTCACATAGCCCTTTTGTTCACCTGCTTCTACATAGGCCCAGCCTGCTAGCGTTGTATATTGCTGAACGACTGTTTTATTGGCAATTGTACCGAGAACCTCGCCACTTGGGCTAGCAGTTAAACGAAGCACAGCGCCATTAGTAGCATTTACTCGTTTTTTTGTCGCAACAGGTTTCTTTAAAGAATTTGTTGCTACATAACCTGTTTGATGACCATGTTGGACAAATGACCAACCTCCAGGTGCCGATCCATATACAAAGACCATACTATTTTCGTAAATCTGTCCGGCTTTTTGTGCACTTGGACTAGGGTATGTAAATAATGTTGTTCCATCTTTTTTCGTCACTACATATTTTTCGGATGTAAGGCTTACTAATGCTGCCGTTTCTACATATCCCTCTAGCTGTTGCGCTTTAATTCGAGTCCATCCCTCACTTACTGGTGTAGCTGTTACATAACTACCCTTCACTATTTGACCGATTACGGCACTTTCTACGGAAGGTTCTACATAAACTGTTGTGTCATTAGCTACTGATTGAATAACTGGTGTACCCTCAGCATTTGCAGAAGTATTACCTACAAACACAAAACTGATTAAAAAAGTCAAAATAATAGCATAGGGTAAAAGTTTTTTCATCGTTCGTCACCGCCCTTTTCATCACAGATGTCTTTTCTCATATGTTTTTTCCATAAAAGTATAGGATTCGACTTTAATTATAGAATAATAAATTATCCCAGGAAATAGTAGGAATCAACTAGTTTTTCTGATTTATAATTTCTGAATTACACATTTTTTAGGATGAACGGTTATCAATTTGTTTACTGATAATTTTCTAAAATAATTTCCTCCTTTTCTTCATCAAAAATCCCCCGTGGTAGCGCTGGCAATAGATGATGAAAACAATTGGCATGTAGTACCTCCCCTCTTAAATGAAAATGATCGATTGTATTCCCAAGCATGAATACTGTTTTAGCTATTTTGCCAACTTTCATTTGTCAAAGGCCCCAAGACGCCTTTTTCAGGTACTTGTGCAGTGCACCCTATAAATATGACGATTGAAACGATAAAAAAGTTATTATTTTTTCATATTTTTTCCGCTTACAGCGCACCGTACGCTGTAAGAGCATCTTCAATATGGAATGGTGGTGTCCAAGCCTGCCCATTCGCATTCGTCGTCACGAAAATATATTGTTTACCATCTTTTTCGATAATCGAGGCTAAGCAAAGACCCGCTTCAGGTGTATAGCCCGTTTTCCCGCCCAATATTGTACCTTCCCCACCTGGTATTTTAGCTAATAGTGAGCTTGTTATCGTTAATTCATTTGGGACATGAGTCATATAACTTTTCGAAGTCAAAATTTGATAAAAGGTAGGATTTTTAATGGCATAACGAAATAGCTTACTTATATCACGGACACTGGAGACATGAGCGGGATCATGTAATCCACTGGCATTGACAAAATGGGTATCATTCATCCCTAATTCATGCGCTTTATTATTCATTAATGTCACAAATGCTTCTTCACTACCTGCCATCGCATCCGCAAGTGTTCCTGTAGCATCCGCCCCAGAGGCAAGCAGTGTGCCATATAATAAATCTTCTATCGTTACAAAATCTCCTGCCTTAAAGCCCGCCATGGAAGCATTTTGAGCAGTAAATTTAGAAATCGTTTGTGGTGTAACGATTGTTTGCTTCTGCAGATCCGTACTCATTTCAATAGCAACAATCGCTGTCATAATTTTCGTTAATGATGCAGGATAAATAATGTCATCTGCATTTTTTTCGAATAATACATCTCCTTTTTCATTCAGCAACAAAGCATTTTTACTATGCAACGAAGGTAACTCTATTGGCGTTTGTTCCGTTATTGTGTTGTTCGTATAATAAAAAAAGAATGCAACCGCACATATAAAACAAAATAAGACAAATTTTTTCATAAAAAAACGCCCCCCACACATTATAATAGGAGGCATTTATGAATATTCCTGTAGGAAATTTATGAAGAAATTCTTAAGGCTTGACAAACAATTATGCCTCAGCATAATTGTTGCTGTCCCACTTCGCTTTCGCACAGATAAATTGCCACAGGACGTGGCGTACTTAGACTGAGTTCCTCTATTTCAGCGGATATTTGTACACCCTCTGAAATAGGTTAATAATCATCGAAATCCGAACAAATTCTCGTTATATCTTTATTCGCTAATTTAAAAAATACATCCTGAGATACTTCTAACTTCAGTGCATCATCCTTTTTTAAATCCGCATATACTCCTCGTAAAATACGACCTGTTAAACCATGTGAAATAGCAATCACTTTCGGTATATGTTGAATGTCTTCTAGCCAAGCACTTAGTCTGTTCACTACTGAGTCATAAGCTTCTCCATTAGGCGCATTAAAATACCAATTATACACGTCTGTATTTTGAAGAAGACTTGGCCAAGAATTTTCGATTTCTTTCATTGTTAGTCCAGCCCATTGTCCCACTGCAACCTCAGTTAAACGATCATCTTTTTCAACATTCTTCAAGTCATATCCAATTGTTTCACAAATTATTTCCGTGCTCTGCATGGCTCTGCCTAATGGGCTCGAAAAAATTTTCCATTCATTAGGATTTCCAATTAAACTTTTCAGCATTTGTGCATTTTGTTGTACTTGATGTACACCCACTTCTGTTAATGGAGAATCGAGCTCTCCTTGATATCGTCCTTGTGTATTAAATTCCGTTTCACCATGACGAAGTAAGTAAATCGTTTGATTCAATATTGTTTCCCCCTATAATTTCTCCCCCGCTGTCACTCATTTTAAAACAATAGAATGATATAGACAAATCCAAAGAACAAACATAATGGACTGTAGATCCAAGTATCATATTTAGCAAACTGTGAATGTTTTATTTTTTTAAAAATTCCAACATAATTAAAATCACCAATCGCCCGAATAGTGAAAACTATAGCACAGACAATACTTCCGATTTTAGATGGACTATTTGCTTGAAAGCTCTGCAAATAATCACCTTGAACAACGATAATGATACTAGCAAATAGAATAAGAATGGCTACGAATAATGTTCCCCATTTTCTTGGAGTAAAAACAGGTTTATGCTCCCCCTCTTTTACAGGGAGAACAGCTGCAGAACCCCATCGACCTCCAAATGCCCAATATATATGCAAAAAACTGATAAACCACAGTAATCCCACAGCTACTAATGGTAAAATTGATTTCATATAGTTACCTCCAATTATCGCAATCCTAAAACATACACTACCGTATGTTATGGTAATAATTTTGTCCCTTCAGGTTCTATAACCATATTAGGGACATTTATAATCGTGTATTAAAAGCTCAACCATTTTATCAAGATCAAAATTAGGATTTTCTTCAAACCTTGTCATCCATCCTACATACGTTAAATAGGCAAGTCTCGCTCTATCTATCGATTCAGCATTGTTTATGCCTTTTTTTTGATACAATTTCGCAACACAAGAAATTCTTTGTTCTTCAATATCCACTAAGCGTGCTGCAACAACAGGATCATATTTTGCCCAAGTATAAATACCAATTTCCATTTTTTTATCTCGATTAAAACTAATTTTTAATAGCTGTTCTAAGGAAGCCCCCTGTTGCTCCATACTTTGAACAATCAGCTTTGTTGCATGTATTTCCCAATAGTCGACCATAGAATCTAACAGCTCTTGATGGTCACGAAAATAGTGATAAAAGCTCCCTTTACTTATTTTTAGTAATCGAGCAAGTGCTTCGATACGAACTTTATGTATTCCTTCATCAGCTAATTGTTGTAAGCCTGCTTTTATCCAATCTTCCCTCGTTAATTGCATGTCATCTCTCCAGAAAAATACGGTAGCGTATGTTTTTGTTTTAGATTACTACTAATTTCATTTTTTGTAAATTGTTTAATCTATTTATTTTTATGAACTTTAATGTTATTGTCAATCGTAATATTTATAGTCATTACCCTCGGTAAAATACATGCACATACTAATATAATAGCTAAAAGTTTTTTCATCTTTCTCTCCTTTTTTCATTTTATATCGAAAAGATCGCTTATAGGCAGCAACGAGGAACCGTTGATATTAGCGGAAAATGGTGACTAAGAGTGAAAATCAACTTTGTCTATTGATCATATTTTTTGTCTACAGCTGAGGCCAAGTTTTATTAATCCCTTGACCTCAATGACAACTTATCAATTATGCCGAGGCATAATTGCGTGACATCCGAGCCAACAGATGTTTTTTGCGCGAAAGCGAAGCGTCAGCAGCAGATGTTTTTTGCGCGAAAGCGTAGTGTTAACGCAGCGTCAGCAACTTGTTTCTAGACTGAGTTCCTCTGTCTCAGCGAACATTTGTAGCTGACGCTTTGCTTTCGCTACTAAAGACATTGGCTGAAAGAAGTTAAAATGTATTATCGAATAGATTTTCCGCTATACCTAGTAAAATATCTTTCTCTGTAAACTCCATTAATTCTTCTCTCGTAATTTCTTTCTGTTGAATTAGACGGTTTGACTGAATAGTCACAAGCTTTTCAAATAAGTTTCGAATATACCGACCGTTCGAAAAGTTTGGAATTGATTCGACTGGAATTTGATGCAATTGCTCCTTCATATGGTGTGCAAATACGTCACCATACTGGTAATCATTATTTTTACATAGCATGGCAAAAATATCATAAAGCTCATCCGTGCTAAAATTATCAAACTGCACAAAATGATTGAAGCGTGATTTAAAGCCTGGATTAGCAAGAAGAAATTCCTCCATGAGCTCTGTATAACCAGCAACGATGACAACTAAATCATCACGTAAATCCTCCATCGACTTTAATAGACTATCAATCGCTTCTTTACCAAAAGCGTCCTGTTTATCATTAATTAGTGAATAAGCTTCATCTATAAAAAGCACGCCGCCCTTTGCTTTATTCACAACTTCCTGGACCTTCAAAGCCGTCTGACCAACATATCCTGCTACTAAGCCTGCACGATCTGTTTCAACAAAATGCCCGCTTGAGAGTACGCCAAGATGTTTATATATTTGGCCTATGATACGTGCCACTGTTGTTTTTCCTGTACCTGGATTTCCAGAGAACACTAGATGATAGGTGATTGGGAAGCTTGTTAAACCATGGTCAACACGCAAGCTTTGAATTTTAATGAAATTAATTAGATTGTGTAATTCCTTCTTGGCATTTGGAAGTCCTACAAGTCCATCCAGCTGCTTCTGTAACTTTTCAATTTCTCGCTCTATTTCTGGTGTTATTCGTAAACGTTCACCGTTAATAAACTCACCGCTATAAATAATTTTTCCCACTTCATTAAAATAATCTCCTCGACCGTGCTTTTCTCCATTTACAAGGTCTCCGATATAGGAAGCCTGTCCATTAGTATAATAAAGAGTACCATGTCCCGTCATAGCATCCTCTTTAAATTGCCCCTCCGACACTAGCACACCTTGACTAGAATAGTTCTTACCTTTTCCATGCTTCATATCCTCAAAGAAATAGCCTTCATATTGAAGGGATATTACACCATTTGAAAGCTCCTTAGCACTTGGCGATTCTGGTGCGAAGTAAAGCTTTCCAGCACCTTGCATATGATTCCAGATAAAATCACCTTCATATTGTAAAAAACCACTTGGATAGTATTGTTTTCCCTTGCCTTTCTTCATGCCATGGACAAAATCACCCTCATATTGCGGCTGATTTAAATGCGGATACTGTGTACGAAGCTCTTTAAATGGAGCAATTGTATCTTCCTCATAATACAAAATCCCGTAACCTTCCATTAAATCATTACGAAAATGCCCCTCATAATATACCTGACCATCCTTATATAAAATTCCATTACCTTGTTTTTTATTTTGAATAAATTCGCCCTGATAAATCATTTGACCTTTTAAATACATGATGCCATTACCTTGCTTCATATGATTGACGAATTCTCCTTCGAATAACAGCTCCCCTTCTTGGTCAAATAACGTACCTTTTCCATCATAAATGTCATGACCAAAGTCATTTTTCTTCACACCGCCACGATACATTAATGTACCATCTGGATACAATATATCTTTTTCTTCATGATTATATGTCATTTTATTGCCACCCTTTATCCATTCAGTATATGCTCAATTATAGCGTGGAAAAGAATACCTATGTGCAAATTTTCAGAATTAATAAGGTGATCTTTTTTATGAAATTACATTCTTATAAGGTAAAAATCCGCCTAGATTAGAATCTACGCGGATTTTTATCTTATTTTTTATATGTAGCGATAATTTTGCTGCATTGATTGAATCGTTTCAATCATCTCTTCTCTAAGCTCAATTGGCTCTAGCACTTCAATGTTTGCCCCTTGGCTCAGCAGCCACATTTTAATACCATGTCCAAAAACTTCTGCTTCAAATAAATATTGCCCATCTTTTTTGGATAATATTTTTGCTGTTGGTAAGCGATCTAACACAGCTTGCGGGGATGTTCCTTTAAAGATAAACTTCATACGCATTAGCTCGCCAGCATGCATAAACTGAATACGTTTGCGAAATTCCCCTTCTTGAAAACGTTCGGCATATGGTATTTGGAATTTTTTATCAAGCTCATGAAAATGTTGAATTCGGTCGACTCTATACACAATGGGCAAATCCTTTTCGTGTTTATTATCATAAGCAATTAAATAAAAGTAGTATTCTGAGAAAATGACCGCGAGTGGTTTTAAAATCTTTTCTGTAGGAATTATTTCGCCTTCACGTAAATAATCAATTTTAATGATTTTCTTTTTTTGAACCGCCTCAGATAGAACCCAAATTAAAGGCAATAGAGACTTTTTATGATTTAAATCTACGTACAAATGTTTTTCGTTTAAAATAATATTGTGAATAAACTCCTGCTTATCAGCCGCAACAATCGAAATAAGCTTATCTATAATAGCGCTCATTTCTGATTTTAGCAGTGCTCTTGATTCGATGAGAATTTTAACAATCGCTAAAACTTGCTCCTTCGATAAAATACTTTCCCCTTTATTTGTCAGCCTGTACACATTTTCTGTCCGCACATATTCTAAATGGCAACCCAATTTAGCTTTTTCCAGATACGCTCGAATTTCATTCAAATCCCGTTGTATGGTTTTTTCACCAACATTATGTGTAAATGCTTCTTGTTTTTTGTTAATTCCTTGGCCATCCATTAGTCTGTCAAACATCGAAATGACGCGATAGCCTTTGTTTTGTTGTGAATCTACCATATATCCCACTCTTTCTTCAAAGTTACTTTTCTATTATACAAAAAGAGTTGGACACTATTAGTCCTTTTAACTACGTAATTTCTATTTTATTGGTATAATTGGCACGACATACTATACTTTTGTTATAATTCACTTTATTTTTACAGTTAATTCCGTATTAGCAGATAAAAAGGACCTCAATCTCGTTGATTGAAGTCCTTCATTATGCTAATAAAGTTGCCCTTAAAATGAGCTTGATTTCCGTTCTAGGCTACTCAGATCAGATCACACAGCGTCACAGATGAGACCCTGCAGCGAGAAACGCGAGTGAAGTGGCTCATCGGACGCCCCCAGGAAGTTTTGCTCTGTGCGAAAGCGAAGCGGCAGCAATTGTTTTATCTGTGCGAAAGCGTAGCGACAGCAACAACAAATGTTTTCTGTAGCGAAAGCAAAGCGGCAGCTACAAAGCGCCCAGCCAGAACGGAAACCAACCTCTAGCTTTGCCTAAGCGTCATACTTTATTTAAGTGACACCTTAATGAATTTCATCTACCATTTTTTTAACCAAGTAAAAATCTTGTTGACCGAAATCTTTTGCAGATTATTCCTTTACTCTTACTGCAGTTCCATATGCTAATACTTCCGATGTGCCGTCCATGACCGATGATGTTGAAAATCTTATCGCAACAATTGCATTTGCCCCTAGTTGTCTTGCTTCATCCTCCATAGCTTGTGTGGCAAGTTCTCGAGAGCGAGTGAGCATTTCTGCATACTCCTTCATCTCTCCTCCGACAATATTACGAAGTCCAGCCATCATATCGCGGCCAATATTTCTCGATTGTACCGAATTACCTTTTACTAAACCTATAGTTTCTACAATTTCTTTTCCCGCTACAATATCTGTTGTTGATAGTAACATACAATACTCCTCCTATTTTTTATATTTTTCAACGGCTTTAACAGCTTCAGTAATGGAAGTCGTAATCACTCCCGTGCGCTTAATCAAGCCAATAACAAATAAATTACGATAAACAAACTGATTTTCAATTCCGTCCCGTACAAGTGCCTCTATTTTCATCATATTGTCCCGGCCTTGTTGGCGAACATCTGTAAATACACCTACGATTGGTCGATTCAGCATCGCAAATGCACCAATTTCTGCTGCCACACCTGAATCAATCTCAACGCCATCTAATACGGCCACTAATACATCGCTATTTTGCAGCATCTCTAAATCCGCTTGCGCAATCGCCAAACTATCAGCATATGCCGTCTTATCATTTATCGCATCATTCTCCTGTGGTACGTATAATTCAATACCTGGTACTGCCTCTCTAATTGCTGCAGCGAGCTGCTCGTTAACTAAACGATCTCCTAAAGAAAATAATCCATTTGCTAAGTATGCCTTCATAATAAAACTCCTATTCCAACGTTTTTTCAAACACTATTTTATGTCGATCTTTTTTATCTAAAAAAGTTGAGACAATATCATATCCGTGTTTAAGATTTGTTATGAGCATGGCTTTTCGCTCATTTCTACCATATGTACGAACTTTTTTAAAGCCTAGTGCCTGTAGATGTTCATGCTGTCGCCTCATTAATCGACTGGCAATCCCTTGACCACGTTTCTTTTCATGGACACCACCTAACCAACTATAAAAAACGCCATCCGGATGTATGTAGCCTAGTTTAAAGCCTATGATATCTTCATTTTCTATTGCTAATAAACAAATGAGTCCTTCTTTACTTTCTAGTTTTTCTAGTGGGAGATTTGCTCCATCAAATACATGTGCATGAATTTCCTGTAATTGCTTCAACCAATCATATGGTACGCCTTCAATTGTGACGATATGCATTTTTATCACCCCTATCTCTACAGTCATCATTATAGCAGAAAAGGTTGAACTATAAGGTTAAACATAAGTTCTGTCCAAATTCATCAAGACATTGACAACGGCCACATGTCGCCCATTCTCCTCTAATGCCGCTGAGATACGGGGCATCCCTGTAGACGAGATAAATATGCTATTGCGTAGCTCTATACATAAAAATGCTGGAATCCAATACCCTTGTCATTTTAGAGGATGGATAACTTCCTTTTCAACTCTATAAATAGAAATTCTAAGTTAGATTTCCATTCAATCCAGCATTCTGATTCACGCCATAATTCAGCGATTACCCTAATACCATCAGCAGTTGGAACTTCATCTCTTATATTAGCTAAATATCTTAAAATAAACTTCAACGATTCTTCATCCGCATTTATTGACTGTATTTTTTCAAAGTCGTCTCACCGTCATATAATTTCCCTGTACCAAGATACATTACATAGAGCTCTGCAAGCGTCATTGCACTTATATCGAAGACGAAATCAATTTCATCGAAGCTCTCACCAAAGAACTCCCCTCGTTTCATCGCGGTAATAACCTCAGACAGCTCTATATGATTTGATTCTAAATTATTTTGGATATAGTCCTCTGAAAAATCGACTACATCTAAGCCCTCATCACTTTCTAATGGCTTTATACATTATAAAGCATTTCTAATCTAGCGTCGTCGCTGTGAAAATAAAAGCACGCCCATCCACATTTAAAATTTGTAGTCCTTCACTTGTTTCAGCTAATGGCTTGTCCCAACGAACATGGCCACAGCAGACTAAAAGCTCAGCAGCATTTTGTAGTTCTTTCCAAATATTTGGATTTCCAGGCAGGCCCTGAGAGCTAATTTCCGGACTTTCATGAAGTAGCAGGATGTCGGGAACTTGCCTTAAAATGTTTCTGAGTTTTTCCAAATAATCGGCTTCCCTCATCCGATTCGGTTTATCCACCCTACCGATAATTCCTCCGATTCCTGCTACTGCAAGATTTGCATGCATAATCGTACCCTCATTCGTGAAGAAATGGATACCTGAGGTAGAATCCAATTCCGCTAGTTCCTCATTCCTCAAGAGATCGTGATTTCCTGCGATGCCTGTGATAAATCCAAAATGACTCTGAAAAGCTCTCCATACAGGCAAAGGACTACCGCTAGCACCCCTTTTGGTTAGATTAGTATACAAGTCTCCACATAAGCACACCATCACCTTGGCAGGGTCCAAATCTGACAAATGGATTTGAAACAAAAGGGAAAGCACTTCCGCAAGTTCCTCACCCAGTAACTTTTGGGCTTCTTCTACCTGCTCTTGCTTATGACCTACAATTCCTTGTAAATCAGAAGCAATAATTATTGCATCCAACTCCTCCGGCATTCCAAGTATCTCTCCCCAGTAAACGGGAAGCCATTCATAAGAAATCCCTGCTCCCTTTGGTGCAGCGGTAATGTATGGTATTTTCTCTAAAGGCTCTTTGGCAATATCAACGATTTTTAATGCTCTTTTCATCTGTTTCTTCATTTAAACACATCACCCCTTACAGAAAGGTACCAAAGTAATAATTTCATCTTTTCATGTGAATAGCCATCTATACCTCTTCAGGTTGCCATTGACATAAAATCGGTACCTCGTCCACGCTCCTTACAGTAATCATCCTTGGATTCGAATCATGTCTCCAGCTTTCACGTTACATCCCAAACTAATAAAAAAATCTCCCACTTTTATACGAACCCAAACTCATATCATTTGGATATACTGTTCGTTTTAGCGGGAGATTATATTCTATCATCCGATTGTTTCTACAATGTTTCCTTGCTGATCTTTAATATATGTTTTTTCAATTAGGAGTGAAATTCCCGGTATAGAAGATAATTCAAATTCTTTTTCTTGTGGCATCAAGTTTTGATTGAGTTCCATAACTGCCTTTTCATTTAAAGTTATGGTAGCATCCGCTTCCTCCATGCTATACCCACATTTTTCTCCTGGCTCAAATACAACTCGGATTTCTCGACCAACTAAGGTTAGTCTTTTCCCTTTTAAAATCCGCCCGCGTAATAGTTTACCGATTATTCCTGCTTGCTTTGCCCCCAACGTTAACTTATTAGGCTGTTTGCTGAACAATCCCTTTTTCCCCTGCTCCCAAGCTAGTTGGTCCACAAATAAATAGCCAGTGTTTGAGCCTTCTTCCGCCATTCCTTTTTCTACCGCTTCGGCAATGGATGAAATCTGTAAAAGAGATGCACGAGATAAGTCCGTAACATAGCTCGGGATATATTCTAGGCCTGCATTTAGTACACCAATAGTATTCCAAGTTTGCATCGCCTCAAGCTCATCCCCTGTAATCCCTACCATTTGAATAAACTCCACTTGTCCATTTGGTGTATCAATCGCTGGCAACTCAGGATCTAATGTATATGCAAGTGCTGTTAAAAGCGTATCAGCGCCTTCGCAGATTGGACCATTAGCATCCAAATAATCACCTGCTCTGAAAACATTGCCACTGTCAAAAACATATCTTCCCATGTTTTGCAGCAAATTTAACGCCCACGCTGGTGGCTCCTCCTCATCTTCATTTCGAGCAAGACGAAACGTTAACTCAAACCCATATCCGCTGTATTCAGCATCCTCTGATTCTTTTTCATATAATTCGGAAAACCCATAAGTTACAAAATGCCAGTGTGGAACTGGTGTCTCACTTTTATAGGCACTGATCCCTTCAAGCGGATCTTCGCCTCCTAATAAATATGGAATAACGGTTCCATAATGCTTCGGCTCCTGGTCTCCGTAAACTTTTAATACTTCCTGATCAATCGCGTCCCAGCCAGATGCATTTATTTCTTCGCTCATCAACAACGCCCCCTATGTATTCCAATATTACCTATAATTATACTATAAAGTATATAACACACTCCAAAGAGAATAATACCTAATTTAATTACCTCTAATCTTACTAGATTTTTTTCATTAATCTGTGTGAATATTGAGTAAAAGTTACTAAGTCCTATGACAATCTGTAAAGACATGCCTAAATATGAAGCCTCAACGGATATCTAGATGCGCCGAGGCGTTATCAAAGCGAGGATAAAAAATAATTAGAATGATTCAAAATTTCGCCTTAACCGTATAACATTACTGGTGAACGGACACTTTGTAAATAATCTGCAAGCTTCCCAGCATATACTTTTTCTAAATAAGGTAATTGTGCAATGCAATGGGGTGTCATTAATGCTGGGTTCTGATAAACTTTCAGCCCTCCAACCTTTAAAAGCATCGCCACAAATTGCGAGCAAAAATAGGCACGCTCTCTTCTTACCTCTTTTTGCATCACCACGCCAAAGAGCCCAATAAAATTATATTTATAGCGATCACGATTCCAATGCATATATTCTACGATTTTCATCATCTCTAAGTATTGAAAATGAGATATTTTACAACGATAAATGACACAATCGGCTGTTTCAAATAGCCCTCTTTCTGCGTCCTCTCGCAAAAAACCCCCACTTAAAGGATTGTTTAGTTGTCTACGTCCAAAGCTATACATTTCAAAGAGTTCCTCATCAAAAGCAATGGAAGCATGATTCATCTCTTTTCCAGTATACATGCCTATAGCTTTTGATAATAATGTACCTGTTTTTGTTAATACTATGTAAATGGTGTATGCCATTTCCTCACCTACTTCAATATTCTTCCCTACTACCAATACGTTTTAAATATTCAAACGGTTTCATTTATTTCCTTTTTTTATAAGTATATATAACGAAGCTCATTTTTTCTTAGTAAAAAGTGAAGATTTTCTTAATTATCATCTATAATTTTAAACTTATGTTTTTCCGCCACCTTTATTTATATGTCTTGAATCGTATTCTTATGTGATTTACTGATTTTTTCTATAGGTATGTACGAGAGGATATTAACTGTGATTGTCAAAGTATGTGGTGTATAGTTTGAGGCTTTATAGGGCATTTAGTTAAAGTTCAATGTTAAAGACTATCATATACTTTATTAGTTTGTATATTATAGTATGTTTATTGACTATTATTTTTATCGGTTGTCTTGGATTAAAGAAGCCATTGCCTTTGGATTTACATAAGGAGTTTTTGATTTTATCAGTAATTGTCATAATAACTTGTTTCGTAGCAACACAGATGAAACAATCAAAATCTTCTTTAGAAAAATGAAATTAATTACTAATTAAGCTTTTCATTAAACCCCAATTGTTAGAAACAATTGGGGTTTAATTTTCATACTAGCAATTTTTCAACTGGCTTTTTCATTGCCGGATTTTCATATATTAATTCTTTATCGTTGCCTGGGTGTTGTAACAATTATTTTGATATATATTTATCGCTTCTTTTAAAAATATTTGCTCCTTTTCTGTAAAAGGATTCGGAAAGTTGAATGATTCTGTGGATGGTAGCTTTTTTTCAACCAAATCTAAATTTCCTTTCAAGGTTTCATTCATAAGTTGCAGAAGTGTTTTAACTGTTTCTTGAGCTTCTTTTGAAGAAGGTATAGCTTTTGTAAGTGTTAAATGTTTAATTTCTGATAAAACTTTAGTCCATTTTTTATCTAGATCGATTTCTTCGGATTTATTTATACTAAATAATTCATCAGTTATATCTGAAAAGTGTTCTTTAAACCATGTTTCAGTATTTTCAGCAAACATTAATTTTTGAAGCATAGCACAAAATATCTCGATATGGATGATTTCCTCATCTTTCACTGTTTCAATAAGATGGTTTATATCAGATAATATATTTATAATTTCAAGTTTTTTTGCCTCAAATAACTGTTTTTGATCGTTTAAAGATTTTAAGATAATTTCACCTTTAACAGTGTTTTTTTGCAGTATGTCTTTAATTTCCTTTAGCGACAAGCCTAGAAACTGTAATGACTTAATGTTTTGTAAAGTAGATAGGTCCTCTGTAGTATATAATCTATGCCCACCCTCTGTATAATCACTTGGTTTCAGTAGGTCTATGCTGTCATAATATCGAAGTGTTCTAATACTAACACCAGACATTTGCACAAGTTCACCTATCGTAAAAATCCCTTTCTCCGACAAATTATTCTCTCCTTAATGATTGACTTTAAAGTATCGTATAACGGGATAAGAAAACTTTTTTCCATTTAAAGTATAAATTGCTGCAATTAAAATTAATATTGTTTCAAGAATAATAAGTGCAAAAGAAAGGTTTGAAACTGCGCTCCATTTTTTAGACATAAAAGTTAATAACAAAAAAACTGGGAAGAAAGTAAAATGAAGGTTCATCCCTTCTTTTGCATGATCAGCAAAATATTTATTCTTATTCCTTGATACTAAGTATACCAATATAGGTAAAATAAAGGTTAATAGTAGCGAGAACAGATGCATTAAACTTGCCAATCCTCTGTTTAATAAACTCTCTTTTTTCATTGTGCTTTTCCTCCAATAGCATATTTGATTGTTACCTTTTAAAGTGAGTAACTAAATTCATCATAAAAGGTGACGCTACTGGAGATTCAAGGACAAATGATAATTTTTTTCATTAAATACTTACATATCAGAATTCACGTTTGGATTTTTGTGATTTCTTTAAAGTTTTCCTTGTGTTTAAATACTTCATCAAATATAGCTGTTGTTATTTTTAGTTTGTCGTATTGTATGTTATAATCGCTTTACTGACTAACCTAAGCAAGTCAAAATGAGCTGTAGCGATACCGTACGCTACAGCTTTTTTTGTCCTCCACCACAAGGATTATTATTTTTCCAAATACTCCTCTGCTAGTTGCGGATTTTTGTATATGGCCATACCAGTTTGCAATTTTTTAAAGCCGATCTTTTCGTAAAAAGGTTCATTTCCTGTCGTTGCAATTAGCTGAATACAAGAAACATCCTCTAATTGTTGAATGATGTCCTCTAAAAGAGTTCTGGCAATTCCTCTTCCTTGATAATCTTTATGGACTACAACATCATAAATAGCAGCATTGAATACACCGTCTGAAAGAGCTCTCGCAAACCCTATAATTTTATGATCTTTTACTGCGAAAACTTGGTGTGTACTTGCATTGAAAACTTTTTTTATGATGCGTTCGTCATGTTTCATCCATCCTACCGATTGATAAACTTCTTTTAACATTGTTAGCTCGTTTTCCTCTACTTTATATTTAAGTAAAATCATTTTTCATTCCCCCAAATTTTGCACTTCTTTAAATCTATATTAATATCCCTTTTCTCATTACACAATATCTCTCAAATCTGTATAAAGGTATTTAATGGTGATCTGAATAGGCTACAATGGGTGCAATTATAGGTACACCAACATCTCTTGTAGAGTTTTGCAACTGTGATGATAAATGGGGAATGATGTCTATTTTATCGTTAATATTAACGATTATAGTTACTTTATTGTTATGTACATGGAGACTTGGACGATTACATACAATTGAATAATCCTCTTCCCTATTGGAATTAGCTAGGCTGAGGGAAAGCATAGAATCAAGTATAATGAAAAAATTAAAATACTTTAAGTGAAAAAGAGAATCCCGCAGTAAAAAGCTTTTCTGCGGGATTTTATATTGGTCGGTGAATAATCTAGGATTAATGTAGCAACTATTCTTTTCTTATTCATGTTCATATCATTTTCTTTTATTTTCTGGATCGTATAAATCCTTTAATAGTATCTCTTCCGTACTATTTTTATATTGAATGAGTATTTTGTCTTCGTCTGTCAGTTTCTTTTCTTCACCATTGTCCAGTAATAATGTATTTTCATCTAAAAATGTAAACGTGACATTACTTCCATCTTTTAAAATCCTGGCTGGTTCTGAAAAATCATTCCACTTTTCATAAATAATGATCTCATAGATATACTTCTGTCCCCTATGTTTCATCGATAAAGGATAACGATTGTCATTTTTCGTTTGAAAGGACAATGTAACCGTTGTACCTTGTTGTTGGACGGTTGTTTGTATGCCCTTTTCATCTGCTATCCACATGTGGGCAAAGAGGAAGAAACAACCAATGGATATAATAAGGAAAATGGATAGTAGTGATCCTACAATAATGAAAATCTTTTTCCTATTTTTTGATCGCACCTTTTTAAAATAATCGATATTTTTATCCTCCTTTTTTTGCTCATGGGTACGTTCTACCAACAGGTTTTCCTGCATTTCCTTTACATACTGTTGGCACTCCTCACATTGTTCCATATGTTTTTCTATTTGTTTATTTGTCTCTTCGCTTGTTAAATTTTCTATGTAGCTCGGGATTAAATCTCTAAAAACGCTATGATTCATTATTTTCCCCACCTTTTCTGATTTGTTGTTTTGCACGATAAAATGTTACTCTTGCCCAGTTTTCTGTTCTTCCCAAAATGGAGCCAATCTCTTTAAAAGATAAATCACCTAATAATCTGAGATAAAGTATTTCACGGTTTATCTCACTCAGTTGTTGAGCTTTTTTATAAAAATTAATTTTGTCTTCATTTCTAAAATATTCATCTTCTAAATTATAAAATATAGGAGTTTCATCACTTAGTGAGTTCACTAACTGGTGCTTGTTTTTTTCGCGATTCATTTCTTGTAACCACACGTTTTTCGCGATTGAACATAACCACGTTGAAAATTTTGCTTTTCCGTTATTATGAAAGTTTTCAATGGACTTAATGGCTTGATAGAACGTCTCTTGCGTTAATTCTTCAGCAGATTGACTATCATTTGTAAGGGTTAATAAATACCTAAAAATAAAATCCCCATATTCTTGATATATATTTTCTTTATCCACGATTTACCTCCTTTCTAATGAGAATTTTGCTATTCTGAATCAAGTCTTTTGAAAGCCAATCATCTATATATCCAAAAATTTGTTGATTCGTTACAACAATTTTTTTATTTTTTTCTTTATTCATTTTTTGTGCCCTAATCATTTTTATTGTGGGGTTTGAAATATCCTTCATTTCTTCTAAAGATTATCACGCCTGTTGATTAACAATTGTGATCTCCTATATTGACACCGAGGATTACTGTCGTCTAGTGACCCCTTTCGTCCTTATTGTTCTATCACATCCTCTCATTTATTGTTTCTAGCCGGCATCATTTTTATCATTATTCACCATTTATAAATCAAGCCTCTTGACGAACGTTTGTTCCGGTATTAGAATAATGAAAAAAGGAGGCAATTTTATGCAAAAAACGAACACCATCGAATTAGTACATTTCTCAGAAGAGTACGTGGATAGTTTAAATGACTTTGACCTTCCAGAAGAACAAAGTCAATTTACTGCCCTTCCAAAAGAGATTTCTATAGAAACGGTTGGACAATATCCGATTGTTATTTTGAGTGATCATGTACCTGTAGGATTTTTTGTCCTGCACGCAACAGAAAGAGTAAAAGAGTATTCTAATAATCCAAAAGCTATGCTGCTTACTGCATTATCTATTGACCATAAACAACAAGGAAATGGGTACGCCAAAAAAGGGATGCTAGCATTGTCTGAATTTATGAAGAGGGAATTTAAAGAATATAATGAAGTTGTTTTAGTCGTTAATCTTAAAAATATTCCGGCTCAAAATTTATATTTAAAAGTTGGCTTTGTCGATAATGGGGAAAGAAGAATAGGACGTATTGGCGAGCAAATTGTTATGAACCTAAACATTTAATGGATTTTCAAAAATCACTCGTCATGACATGGGTGATTTTTTTGTTCTCCCCTTTTCTAAAATCTAATGACAACTTGTAAACCCCTTTTTGGTGTCCTGATTAATTGATTGAATTATTCCGTTCTATTGCCAATAGTTGAGTCTTTTCATTTAGTAAACATAATATTTTTATCAATACTACTAGCTCTTATTTTGCAAGACACATATGGTAATTCTCATCAAGTGAAAATATAAAAACAGGAAAAGAAAACGATTTGTCTTTCTTTTCCTGTTTCATTTTAAGTTTTATGGTCTACCTCGATGCAAGTAATGTTGTGTGGCATTCCCTGCATTAAATTGCTCAGTAATATATTGAACAGCGTCTTGTAGAGCTAATTTACTGTTACACGTGAAAACATCTATTGCCGCATAACCGTACTCCGGCCACGTATGAATCGTTAAATGTGATTCTTGAATAATGACTACACCGCTAACCCCATACGGTGAAAAATGATGGAAATGTTCGGTTACAATCGTTGCCTTTGCTTTATGAGCGGCTTGACACATAATCTTTTTAATTTGTTGCACGTCATTGAGTAATGCGTCATTGCAATCGTGCAACTCTAATAAAATATGATGCCCTAATGCATGCTTGGATTGTGATTTTTGTACTGTTCTCTTCATTTGTGAAAACTTGTTATTTTTGCAATCTGGGCAACCACTGGCTTGAAGTTGAGCAATCGTGCTGTATTGATAGCCAGCTCCGACTGTAAGGGCGTGCTGACAATGGCTACACTGATAAACGACGGATTTTCTCTCTATTTCTCCTGTGTAAATGGGTCGCGTAAATTTACGCTGATTAGGAATATAAGGAGTCATTTGCTCTGTTGTTTGTAATACGAATAATTGGCTTGTAGCACCTAAAATCTGCGCACCTTCATAGGTGTTTAAGTCGTATTGGATACTGCCAATCACGAAGCCCATAGCATATAAGCTTTGCTGTAGTTGCCACTGCTTTTGGTAGCTACGTTTAGCATAGGAAAAAAACACATGTCGCATTGCTTCAGGCTTTAATGCGTTAATCGCACGTGATAAAAAAAGCTGTGCGCCAGTCAAGGTATACGGTGTGTCTGTGTATACGCAATCAAACTGGTGGGCGTATGTTTTAGGCAAAGGCTCCTGAACGTTATAATAATCTGTTTTAATCGGAAGCTCATAGTCCTTAGCTATTTTGCTAATCGTACATAAAAATCGTCTATCAATATCTAACACAACAATTTTAGTGGTAGAGTTTGGAGCAATTTTCTTTAGTAAAAACGCTAATGCAACACTGATGAAATCATCATCACCTAAACACAAAATACGCTTATTGAGTAGCATCGTATAGTCAAGTGCGAGCAATGCACGTTTTAAGGCTGTCTCAACTGTACATTTTGCTTGATCGATTGCCACGTCAGCAGAAGGTCTAGCTTCATAAATAGTGCTTAATTCGCTAATATTTTGTGTGATCCATTCTGTACGAAATGCATCATCTGTCGTTAACTGAAGATACAGTTTAGCATCCGCACCTGAGAGTTGAAAATATTGTGAGATAGCGAGCTGGCCCTTTTTTGTTAAGCTATGTTTACCCCAACCTTGCTTGGCAAATTCTTTCTTCATTGCTGAAACGATAGGTATTGGTAAGTCTGTCGTATGAGCTAAAGATTTAGTTGTACAATTTTCGTGGAAATATAAAGCAAGTAGAGCTTTTTCTAATGTATGATAGTGTTCTTCAAGCTGCATATCAGCTGTAATTTGTTGTAATTGTTTTTGCATTGTAGATTCGTCCTCTCAATTTTAATAAGAAAAAAATTAAAATTGTCTAAATCAACGAATAGAAAAAGCGCGACTAAAACTAGTCGCGCTAAACGTTTATACGAAGCTAACTAATTCTAATCTTGCTTTTTTGCACAACAAATAACACCCTTAAATAGGTGGTTTGTTCGACAAAATAAGCTATAACGTTGATTCAGATTAGAATTCTACAATTAACAAAAAGTTCACCCTTTTTTAAAATAGTCTTTTTACTATATAATAGATATGAAAATTTCGCAAGTTTTAGTAAATCATCTCTTTTATAGTGTGATATTCCCTTAAAATGTTGTATTATGGTATGGTTTACAGTATCTATCCAATCTAAATGAGGGTTTCATTAAGTGTATTAGTATGGGGGGAACAATAAAAGTTAGAAAGGGGTTAATAAGATGAGAGATATTAGAGTTTATCATGTGGATGCATTTACAACAGAAAAATTTGGAGGTAATATAGCTGGCGTCGTGCTAGATGCTGAAAAATTATCCGAAAATGAGATGCAAAGTATCGCAAAAGAACTAAATTTATCAGAGTCTGTATTTTTACTACCTTCAAATAATGAAGATATTGATTATAAAGTAAAATACTTTACTCCCACTGAAGAAATCAACTTTTGCGGACATGCAACTGTTGGGTTAACATGGCTTGTGGCGACTGAGTTTGGTCTTGCTGAGAAAAAGGAAGGTATAGTGCTAGAAACGAATATCGGTAGAGTACCGGTTGTATGGCATAAGGAAAACGGAAAAGTTATCGATGTGGAAATGACGCAAGTAACGCCAAAAACACAAGATATCGATATTGATGTGGAAGAGCTTAGTCGACTAATCGGCGTCAATTCCAAAAGCATTGATTTAACCTATCCAATCAAACTAGCGAATACTGGTGTCTGGCATTTACTCGTTCCAATAAAAGATCAAATCGATATCGACAATGCAGTGCCAGACTTAGCAGCGTTAGCAAAACATAATAAAGAACATAATATCAGTACGACACATCTTTATACTTTTACTAATTTGCAAGAATATGAACTATATACAAGAGATTTTGCACCAGGGATTGGCATACCAGAGGATCCTGTAACTGGTGCAGCAAATGGTGCATTAGCGGGCTTCTTCTATTTAGAAGGCGTTATTCCTCAAGGTGACATAACACATCTTAAAATCGCTCAAGGAGATGCGATTGGAAGACCTGGAACGCTTTATGTGACTGTTATTCCGAATGAATTAAAACCAGTCATCAAAGTTGCAGGAGCTGCTACCATCACAATTCGAGGTATTTTAACTATCTAAACATAGCAGCTTAAATTTGAGACTTTTTTATAGGTATGATTTTCAAAAATCACTCTTTATGACATGGGTGATTTTTTTCTGTTCTCCCTTTTACTGATGGTGCCTACACATATAATTGTCAGTGCAGATAGACTGTTTTGACAATCGGCTATTTAAAGAAAAAATGCCAACGTCATATGTAAGGATTACATACTCTTTTGGATGTTCTAATTGAATTATTCCACTTCATATCAAATCTTCAAGTTCCTTCTAATAGTTTACATAATATTTTTATTCAATAAATAAAGTGTTCCCCTATTTGGTAAGTTCTCATGGTAGCGTTGAAGAAGAAAAGAGACGCTTATTGTAGTAATAGGTAAGCCTTTGACGTTATCTCCGGCTTTCCCCCGTTTCAAAAGGTGAAACAACCAACCAGATGACATCTCCTTTGTCAAAAGTACTATTAATTGTAATTGCATTAATAACATTTCGCTAAATACTTCTTTACCATCTACATACATAATTAAGGTTATATGTTTAATATTTAAAGAATCACTCATTTCAAGTGAAATGCCACCCCCGTTATAGATAAGATAGATTATTAGTTTATATGAGCTAATCTCATTAAAAATAGAATTCTGGGTAATTTATGTAATTCCAACTCTCCCCCTCCTCAATTCTCCGCACCTGTCTATTTACCTTTATAACTCTCATCATAAAATATCTTAATTGCAATTCATTTTTACAAATACAACAGGAGAGGTGGTAAAAACTTAAATGAATCTAATAAATGAGATTAACCAAAAAATACAACAAATCATTAAAAATCTGAAGCAAGATCAATATAATGATGGTTCTTGGAGATATTGTTTTGAAAATGGCCCAACGACCGATGCAAATATGATTATCATGTTAAGAGTATTAGATTATGATGATGAGAATCTTATAAAGAAACTTGTTGCACGTCTACTTCAGCAACAGCAAAATAACGGTGCTTGGAAGCTTTATGATGATGAAAAAGGAAATTTATCTGCAACAATTGAAGCATATACAGCTCTTTTATTTTCTGGACATTTGAATAAAGATGATCCGTCGATGAAATTAAGTGAACAATTTATTGTGGAGAATGGAGGACTTGAAAAAAGTCATATTTCTACTAAGTGTTTACTAGCTATTACCAACTTATACCCTTGGCCAAGACTATTTCCTATCCCACTTAGCATCATGAATATACCAAAGTTTCTAACATTTAATTTTTTTCATTTTAGCTCATACGTACAAGCACACTTTCTTCCTATCTTAATATTAGGACACGATAAATTTGTAGTTACTTATAAATGGACGCCTGATTTACAGCATTTATTTTTATCTCAAAAGAAATATAATTCACTTAAAAAGAAAAAAAGATGGTTTAGTTTATTTAAAAAGATATTGCCTACTTATAAAGAATCTACGAGGCTAAAAGCTGAACAACATATATTGAATTGCATTGAAAAGGATGGGACATTATATAGTTACGCAAGTTCTACATTTCTTATGATTTATGCACTACTTTCTCTAGGTTATAAAAAATCTTCTCCTATTATTCAAAATGCTATTGGAGGTATTAGATCTTTTTTATACGAAAAAGGAGATGTTTTTCATATTCAAAACTCCCCTTCGACTGTTTGGGACACTGCGCTAATTTCTTATTCCTTACAAGAATCGGGTCTTATCATTAAGGATCCAGCTATCCAATTAGCTTCGAACTTCTTAATGGAATTACAACACAAACACTATAATAAAGGATGGGGTTTTTCAGAAAGCAACTCCATTAATCCTGATGTTGATGATACACAAGCGGCATTAAGGGCACTATCTAATTTCACATGTAGTCATTCTGAATTTCGTATGGCCTGGAATTCGGGAGTTAATTGGTTATTAAACATGCAAAACAATGACGGAGGCTGGGGAGCATTTAAAAAAAATAGTCCTTCATACATTAAATGGCTTTTCCCCATACAGAGTTTTGAAGACACTGCTATAGATCCTTCTGCTGCTGACCTCACTGGCAGGACATTGGAATTTCTAGGGAATCATTTAAATTTGACTATGCAGCATCCTCGTGTAATGAACAGTGTAAAATGGCTAATAAAGAATCAAACTAATGATGGTTCATGGTACGGACGTTGGGGGATATCTTACATTTATGGTACATGGGCCGCTGTCACAGGCTTAAAGGCAGTTGGGGTTTCATCTGATCATCCAACTATTCAGAAAGCAACAGATTGGTTGTTAAATATAAGACAATCTGACGGAGGCTGGGGTGAATCATGCCAGAGTGATTTTCATAGAGAATATATTCCTTTACTCTATTCTACACTAGTACAAACTTGTTGGGCGGTTGATGCATTAATTTCTATCTCTGAGTTTCCTACAAAAGAAATCACAGAAGGAATTATTAGAATTTTAGAATGGCAAAATACAGAAACTAGTCGGACCACTTATCCTACAGGTGCAGGTTTACCAGGACACTTTTATATACACTATCACAGCTATCAATACGTATGGCCTTTGGTTACATTGAGCCATTACCTAAAAAAATACAATTAGTTCATTATTGGAGTTTTTTAAAAAAAATAGTTAATCTATCTACCCCCCCTCCTTTTTCATCTCATATACTATATTGTTCCTATCTTTTCTGTAATTTACTTTTATTTGAAAGGAGGTTTTTGTCAATGGGCAATATTGATCCTAATTTAATGCGTGTTTTCCGACAAAGAATTAGAAACCCTCATTGTTTCGGTCGTGTATGTGGAGCTCTTAGATCATGCAACTATCATCAGTTAAGAAGTCCCGCAGGTGCATATGGTCTTGTTGATCGTCTATCTGACTGCTGTGGAGTACCTATAACAAGAGATCAGAGAGATAATGCAGCACACTGGCTTATGAATTGTGGAGTTGATCCTCTAAACTCAGCTCACCGAAGAAGGATGTGGGGTATTGTTAGGGGAGGTTTGTGGTAAATCGAAACACTTTATAGCAGGGCAACTAACCATGGTTAGTTGCCTTCTTTTAAAATAAGTTGCGAGACACACTCTACATGTGCGGAGTGTATGTGGCAACATATGGGTGCTGGTGGGTTAAATTAAATTAAAAAATGACTCTGCTCTACTTTAGCGAAATACCAACTTACTGTATTTTCTACTTTCACTTACAAAAAGAGCATCAATCCCTTTTTGATCAGCGACTCTATTAAGTTGAAGAATTATTTCATTATGTATCTAAGTTTGATTACCTCAAGTCTTTCTTTTTTCTTCTTTTCTTCTTTTTGATTCTTTTACATAATTAATATAGTTCCCTGTTCCTTCTATTGCTGAAACTGCAATGATGGCCCATTCTAGTGGATTAACATCTCTTAGCGTTTCCTTTCCATAGAGTAATGTAATGCTAGCAATAAACCCATAGAGAATTGCTTTAGAAAAATACTCCCAAATAGGAGAATAATTTTCTATATTAATTTTGTCGTATATTTTTTCTATTAAGATTACCATTCCTATAATTAAAACTACGGTTATAATCATTTCCGTCTTCATAGTCCGCCTCCATAAAAAATTTTAACACATGCTTCATTATATAATTTCTTCGAAAATATCTTCAATCCTTTGTGTAACAAAAAAATCTACTACTGGGAATCCGTTCTTTTATCATTTCTTTATTATTAAACTAACTCCAACCACTTCTACGACTTTAGTTGCCATTATTAATCTCTTGGTTATAGGGAACAGGTCAACCATTTTTTATTGTTTTAACAGGTATGCGGAAACATATCTACTACAATTTTTCAAAGCCGGAATCTTAGTACCTAACACCTAAGATTACAACCTCCAATACAAGAGCGCCTCCTATGATAGGAACTCCTCCGTACTTAATTATTCCATTGAGAAAATCTTTGTTTTCAGTATCCTTTGCTGAAATACGATCTGTAATAGTTATCATCATCTGCTCTGTTATTTGCACTCTTTCTTCAACAGTGATTGTGTCCTTTTTTAAGAGCTCACGTACACCTTTGAATTTAACATAGTCCTTCAAATCGCCATCCTGAAAATCTGAGAAGCTATCACGATTTCTAAAATAGCGAAGCACCTCATCTACGTAGCTATCGTAAATCGGATAATCGAGTGGATTGTGATGGCTACAATACTTTGAGGCAAAGGAGTAAAAATTCTTCCCTGTATTACCTATAGTTACATACTGGACATCTCCTACCAGGGTAACATCACCGGCCTTAAGTCTCGCATCTGTAAATATGCTTAGCTACAGGATAGATTGAGAAAATGTTCGTACTATAAAAATCGTTAAGCGTTGATGTCTTCAAAAGAATATCGATAACGTCTGTATTCTTCGGGCATAGCTTAAAGAACAGTTTATTAAGTGCATCCTCCTGCAGGTGGTAGATCTCAAGGCCGTCCCACTTTACAAGATAAAACTCAACCCGCTCGATCGATGGATAAGGAACATCAACATCCATTTTCTTCTACGAGTATATACACGATTAAAAGTCTTTTTCTGCTTGAGCGCAGATGGATCTGCAGTTCCATCAGAATCTAAGAATAAACGGAACTTTCTAAGAAGAGACAAGTAACCACTAACAAGTGAATTAACATTACCGGCTGCGTTCTCAGAAAGTGGAGGTGAAAATGTTACTATATCCATACCTTTTGTTTCATCACATATATTTCATTAATTAATTGTAAGTTATGCGGATAAAAAATCATCTTCCTCTCACACTAATGGTGGAGGTGAGATGATCATGGGTAATAATAAACATAAAAATAATAAAACTCAAGACAACAAAAAACAGCAGAATCAAAATCAAAATGCTAACAGAGAACGTAAAAATGAAAACAGAGAAGAGTTCGCTGAAGAAGTAGATTTCAGTAGTATTCAAAATGAAAATAAACGTTAATAGTGATAAACTAACTCCCAATATTCACCTTAGAAAAAGGTGTGTATTGGGGATTTTCTTATTGTGTAAACATCACCTAGATCCGTCTCTTTCGATTTCTTAAAGTACAAAAAAACCGGAAATAATTCCGGGCTGATTACCACTTACTTTTTTCCTTCATGACACACTGTCTCGCTTTCGCATTCGATCTTAAGAATAACCTAAGACAACGGTGCTTTAGCTTACAGTTGTTGGTTATTCAGAGTAAACGATCTATCGTACTCATCGGGTTAACCCTTATAATGGTGGTTTTAACTTTTTATTTTGATAAGAATTCAGATACCACCAAAGCCGTAATACAATAAATATCTATTGGTATCAATAAGAGCAATCCTATTATCCAGTTTAATTTTATATATACATTAGATGGTATTATTTTCAATGTTATTTTTGTATTTCCTACGAGTTCATTATTTTTCCGTACCCCTTCTGAAATATTCTCAACCTTCAGTTCTGCTTGAGTTAAATTAGGATTATGAAAATCAACCTCTAAAAATGCGTATTGAGGATTTGAAATCGACAATTTCACACTCCTTCGTTTCATCCTAATTCCTTAATAAATCAATTAAAAGCTTAAATTGCATGTGGCTATTATATTCACAAGGTAGTAACAATATGCACTATTAATTTACAAAGTTTTGCAATGAGACCAATCAATTGTCGATTATTGACGTAAAATTTTAAAAAAATGGAGCGTCTACCCCATATCGCATGGTAATTTTCATTTATCTTGATCTCCTTTCCTATCCTGCATACGAAAAGCACTTCATAGAATTTTCAATAAAATTACCTATTTGTTTCATATTTCCACATTAACATCAATACCTTTTTATTTGAAATGAAACTCTTTGATGCTCAATTTCTCTCGAATGCTCTCCCATTTCAGTTAGGTTCGAACAGGTAAGTTTAAACTGATTGGGAACATTCCTGTCCCCCACCGTCATCTGCAGCTATACCTCCCAAAAAAGAGGTAGTAAAACGGGCTGTAATAAGTCATTTACAACCTCATAATAAAAGCAGATGACTATGTAGAGGTCCATTACAGAACTTCTAAGCCATCTGCTTTTATAGGCAAGCACTTTTTTATCATTAAAAAGAATGGAGATAAGGTTAGTTCCTCTTCTTAGTCTCCAATTCTACACTTCTCCTTTTTTACGAGCCGCCATTTCATCTTTCATTTCTTCTTTTAATCCTTCAATTGACTTTTGACGCCGCTTATTTTTTTCTTTAATCATTTCACTTTGCATAGGGTCTGCAAACTCCAAACTAATTTCCGCTTCATGAAGTTTTTCTTCAGTGTTTTTAACGATATCACGGATTCGTTCAACGTTATTGGATCTATCATCTGGTTTTGAGTGTCTTGAATTAGCCATGGTAACCTCCTGAAATTTGACATAAATTTAGGTTGGCTAATTTAGTTGTTCCTATGTGTACTAATTTTTACTAAGAAGAATGAACGGTGCTGATCACTCAAATGCAAAAGATTCCTTGCATGCAAATTTGATATTCTTCACACATTTATTCAAACGGCTATGAATGAGCTCCTCTACCTGTGCTTTTAGAGCTTGATTGGCATAACGTAGCACTTCATCTTCACCTGCTGTTTTGATGATTACATCGCTGAAATATTCATCAATTTTGACCCATTTTACAACGGCAATATTTTTCTTAGCCAGAACTCGCCTTTTATTGTAGAAATCATGTCTTATATCTTTTAATAAATCGTCTACAATATGGATGTAGATTTTGGACATTTTTAACTTTTCGAGCTATGAATAGTCTTGTTGTAATGACCTGATAGCCATATCTAATTTTATAAACTCATACAAAACACTACGATCCTCACCATTAATCATCAACGTCCACCATCTTTGCGTCTTGAATCCTACATCCGTCTCTAGTAACAATTCCTTTTTGATTGTATCAGTTCCTGTAACTAGCCCTTATTATTTAGCTAGGTTTTGTCATTTGTTTTCAAAACTCTCAAAATTGATTATATCTGTTAGCATTTTCCTTACTCGGATTTTAATCAATATTTCTGGAACATAATAAGTTATGTTGAAATAAAAATTTATAGTAATTAAGGAGTGTAAACATGAAGAAAATTCTATACCCTTCAATAGTCGTTATGTTTTTGATTTCCATTTTTTTGTACAATTCAATTTCTGCAAAATCCCAAACTTCGGAAAACATTGAAAATCCTTCACACATAGAAAAAAAAGATGAAGGGACAGTTGTTTTTAATTACAAAACAGATTTCAAATCTTTAGCAAATTTTTTCAATCTTACTGAGAATAAATATTTCCAAATGCGGGAAGAGAAAAGTATGATAGAAATTGCTGAAATTCAAGGAATAAACAAAGATGACCTATTTTATTACTTGGTCGCTAAAAATTATGAAGCTCTGGAATCGGCATACAATAAAGGGCAGGTAGATTTACATTTTGTTATGGATTATGTTTTATATTTAAAAAAAGATGTGGAACAAGAAATGCAAGCTAAAAGAGATATAGACCTTCAATACGAAGATTAATTTTGTAAATAAATTTATTAAATCAATTTCAATCAAATTAGTCGACTCAACTTTAGATCTATGGGAAAACAGCCTAATAAAAAACAGGCCTATTACCTGTCATTTGTTGTTTCTAATATGATTAATCAACAGCTTTTCCACTTGTGATTTAAGAGCTTGATTTGCATAACGGAGTACTACATCATTACCTGTAGTGGCAACTTGCACGTCACTAAAGTATTCATCTACTGGTTGCCAACCTACTACTCTTATACGTTTTTGTGCAAGTTCTCGTTTGAGGTTAAAATATTCTTGTCTTAGATCCTTTAGCAATGAATCCATCATTGGAAGAAATACCGTTTTCATTTTAAACTGCTCTAATTTACAATAATCAACCTGTAATGATTTAACTGCTAGCTCTAACAAAAGATACTTATGAAGTAACTGTCTTTCGTCGGCTTTAATCATAATAATCAGCATCCAGTTGGGCTGATTGGATACCTTGGATTGGAATACTTTTCGTTTTAAGTAGTGTTTCAAGTATGAGTACATTAGTATTAATCGATTTAATTATTCCAGTCCATTGTGTGATTTTGTAGTCCTTCCACACTTCTAATTTTATGTCCAATTGCCGATTAAAAGCTTGATCGATTGTTTTTTGTAGTTCTTCCAGTTCCCACTCAGTCAATTCTCTAAACTGTTCTATGCGCTCTTGTTTGTACTCTCTAAGAAGCTCTAAATGCTCCGGCAACATCATCGATGCCCATTTAATATTACCTCTGTCTTGTATCATTAATAAATCACTCCTATGCCAAATGACCACCAACTAAGCGATCTCGATTAATAGCTGTACCAGCTTTTGTATAAGAAACTGCCCTTAATATTGATGTTGCTCCAAACCGATTGCGTATGGCATCCATAGTAGGTCCTATGATTTGACGTTGTGGTTTACGTTCGTCAAATAAATCTAATTGGACACTATGCTCTCTTTCAAGGTTCGTTATTCGTACAGATAATTGACGAGCTGGCTCTCCTGCAAAGTGTTCATCCAGTAATTCAATACAGGTTTTATACATCACAAGAGTTTCACTTGTGGGCACTGCAATTGTTTTAGACCGATGGAACCCTTTGGTCATGGCATTATGACTGTAGGAAAGACCTAAGCTGATTGTACGGCCAACAAACCCTGCATCACGTGTGCGTTTCATTACGTCTTCGCACATTTCTAGGAGCACTACAGAGATTTCTTTCCGTGTGTGATAATCCCTCATCAGCATTTGGCCCTTCCCAAAACTTAAAGCTCCGTTTGTTATTAACGGCTCCCCTAATGTGGATAAATCGATTCCCCATGCATGGTAATAGAGTTGATTGCCCATTACACCAAAGCGCTTTTCTAATTCTTTTAGATCTGCATTAGCCAAGCCACCGACTGTTTGTATCCCCATAGCATTTAGATTTGCTTCCATCTGTTTACCGATTCCCCACATTTCAGAAAGGGGTCTAACTGGCCATAATTTCTTTGGAATATCATCATACGTCCATTTAGCAAAGCCTGTTTTCTTTGCTTCAAGGTCTAAAGCTAATTTGGCTATTAACATATTGGGTCCCATCCCTACTGCACTAGGTATATTAAATTGGTCAAGAATAGCCCTTTGTATTTCCTTAGCCGTTTCTTCAGGTGAACCCCAAAGCTTTTCAGTGCCGGTTAAATCAACAAAACTTTCGTCTACACTATACACATGTATAGCATCAACTGGGACGTAATTAGAGATCAATTTTGTAATCGTCATCGACATTTGAATAAAGAAACTCATTTTAGGCTCAAACAATCTAATGTCAGGATGTTTAGGTATTTCATAACGACGACTACCAGTTTTGATACTAAATTTTTCTTTCATTAAGGGGGATGCAGCAAGCACTACGCTACCTGGTTGGTCAAAATTTGCTACTACTGCAACTGGAGTTTTTAAAACATCTAGCCCATGTAACATCGCTACGATGCTGGCGTAAAAGCATTTCATATCGATACACATAATAGGTCTATTTGGCATACCCTCATAATTCATATAACTTCGCGCCCCTTACTAACAAAAGGAATAACGACTAGAACATTACTGATCAAAAAAGTACGTTTTTTTGCACATCTTGTAAAACAAAATGCTTGAAATAAATCACCAACAATTTTAATGACTTTTACACGCCTTTTTGTTACGGAACCATCTTTCGCTACATACATAATGTTCACTAATTGATTGCGTTGCATAGCTTTAATCAGTTGCTCTCTCACCTTAGTTCCTCCCACTATCTCTCAAAATTTTATTAAATGTTGGCTAATCACTTTATATAGACTTTCGATTTGATTAAAAATAAATGTAACTGGAGCTTCATCAATTTTCATCTTTTCATTAGTTTCAATTTCTGCGGATGTGCCTCCTGATAACGGTTCAACTTCCACAAATTGAATGGCACCTGGACTTATAAACCTTTTATATCCAATTTGAATTGAAATATCTCCTACTCCAAATAATAGCTGTGTATTATGATATTTTTTATTGGCACAATGATTTTCCTCTTTACCTATCATATGTAAGAACGTTTGTTTGTATACATTTTAGAACAAACGTTCTCTTTTTAGCAATATTAAATTTTTGGAAACAAAAAAAACCCAGGTACTCAAATGTGTGCAGAGATAATAAAGTTGTTTAATTCTTATTGAATTAACAGAGTGGTTTGTTTAGGTTAATAATTTTTCTTTGTTATACTTGATTTATGGAATTAGGGAGGAGAAATAAAATGGGAATAAAATTAGCAACTAAAAATGAACTCCAATGGGTAAATGAACAGTATCAGAAAATAGGTTTTGTGCCAAGTAATTTAGAAAGAGAAACAATTGCAATAGTTACATATAAAGATAAATATGCAGGCGTAGGTAGAATTGTTTATCTTAATGGAGAAGAAGCTGAAATTGGCGGTATATGTATATTAGATGAGTTCAGAGGACTATCGCTTGCAAATGAGTTAGTAGATTACTTAGTAAAAGAAGCTAAAAAAAGTAATTTAAAAGAAATCTACTGTCTACCATTTGAAGAGTTAAAGTGTTTTTATGGGAAATTTGGTTTTGAAGAATTTGACTATGAGGGAAAACAAATTAACAATCATATATTAAAGAAGTATCAATGGTGCTTAGACAACTATGAGAAAAAGGTTTTATTACTTAAATTATAATACTTCCTCTTCAAGAAACGGATGCGATTCTTCATTATGATGGTCGCTTTTTCTTGTGCTGCTATCGGAAAATCAACTTTTATACATTATTAAATTTTAATCTTAAAATAATTGGAGAAGTTAGGATGTCAATAAAGAACCTTTTTTATAACGTTGCTTATTATTAATTAGAGGACCTCCTAATAAAAATGGGTATTACGAAATTAATTATTTAGAAGGAGAAAAAATGCGTTCAGAAAAAGAAATGATGGAATTGATATTACGAGTTGCTGAGAAAGATGAAAGAGTACGAGCTGTTGCAATGAATGGTTCTCGAACAAATTCTAATGTGCCTAAAGATACTTTCAGAGATTATGACATTGTTTATCTTGTATCTGACTTACAATCGTTTCTAATCAATCCTGATTGGGTAAATGTTTTCGGAAAAAGAATAATAATGCAAACACCAGAGGGTATGGCAATGTTTCCACCTGAATTGGGTGGGAGATTCACCTATCTAATGCTATTTGAGGATGGTAATAGAATTGATTTAATGCTGATTCCGAGTGAGGAAAAAGATATTTATTGTTCTGAAGATAGATTAACAGTTATTTTATTAGATAAAGATGGGAATATGCCTAAGCTTTCTGAACCAACAGATAAATATTACTGGATAAAAAAGCCTTCTGCTGAATTTTTTGCTGATTGTTGTAATGAATTTTGGTGGGTTTCAACTTATGTCGCAAAAGGGTTATGGAGACAAGAAATACTTTACGCCTATGATCACTTAAATAGTGTAAGAGAAATGTTACTAACAATGCTTGAGTGGAAAGTTGGTATAGAAACCAATTTTTCTTTGAGTGTAGGAAAAAATAGTAAGTACTTAAAGTGCTACCTTGATAACGAAATTTGGGAAAGATTGATGAAAACATATCCAAGTGGAGATTACGAACAAGTTTGGAATTCGTTGTTTGAAACAATTGACTTGTTTGAGCAAGTAGCTATTGAAGTAGCAAGTATTCTCGAATATCAATACCCTTTTGAAGATGCGAATAAGGTGAAACAATACATTACCAAAAATTGAACTCAATATTTATGAAGGTATACCCTTAAAGGGTGTTTGCCATAAAAGGTTTCTCACGGGACTTTTAGGTAGTTTCTTGCCTATTGAGTTACATATATGTCTGCTAGCACTCGGCGTACCGAAAGCCCATCAAAGGAACCTTAAATGACCCCATCTAATAACAAAATGTTATTCATTTGTCCCCTCCATCTCTCTTGTTGTAATTTTCAGAAACTTAAAATCTTTGTTAGGTAAATTAAAGATACTTCAATATGAGCTATTTGATAGATGAGGTAAACTCAACATCAGAAAAGTTGAAAAAAGTTGATATACCTTAACATTTGTAAATGTAATATCACAAGCACATAAGGAGTTTAAAATGCAGTTATTAAAGAAATTTTCATTATTATTTATCTCTATCTTATTATTCGCATATTACTATCAGTATTCCTCTATAAAAGAACCATATATAGAAGCGAGTGCAGCAATACTAATGGATGCTCAATCAGGAGAAATTCTTTATAGTAAAAATCAAAATTTACCTCTTGCCCCAGCAAGTATGTCAAAAATGATGACTATGTATTTAGTACTAGAGCAAATTCATTATGGTACATTAAACTGGGACGATCTAGTTATCATTGGTCCTAATGCTGTAAATAGTATAGGGGTTAAAATTGAGGTACAGGCTGGTGATCTTCTAACTGTAAGAGATTTATTTTATGCAATGGTTATTTCATCAGCCAATAATGCTGCTGTTGCATTAGCTGAACATATTACTAAGGATGAAGAGACATTTACAGATCTCATGAATGAGAAAGCAAGGAAACTACATTTAACAGATACTACTCACTTTGTTAATGCTACTGGGCTACCTAATGCAGAAAATGTAGAATCAAAAATGTCTGCTTTAGATTTGGCGATGCTTGCACAGCACTTGTTAAAAACTTATCCTGAAGTATTAGATGTAACAAAACAAACTTCTTATACTTTAACTAATGGGACAAGCGTTCACCCAACAAATAAAATGCTTTATGCTTCTGAATTGCAGTTTAAAGGAATCGATGGATTAAAAACTGGATTTACAGATGAAGCCGGTTATTGTTTTACAGGAACAGCAAAGATAGATAATAGAAGATTGATTTCTGTTATCATTGGAACTGATGAGGATACAAAGCGTTTTATAGAAACAAAAAAATTATTTTCCTATGGATTTCAATAATTTTATATTTTTATTAAAAGAGGCATACTTACTAGGAACTTTGTGTAAGTATGTCCTTTTACTTTAGATGTTGGAGTGAGGTATTAGTAAAAGAGACTTAAAGTGTAAAAGTTGGTATGTTATTATTTATCAGTACTTGAAAAATCCTTTTTGAAAGTGGTGTGGTAAATGAGTAGTACAATAATGATTGTAGAAGATGATTTTAAAATGGCTGAACTTCTCGCAACACATATTAAAAGATATGGATACGAAAGCATTATTATAGAAGAATTTGATAATATTTTGGACGATTTCAATAAAATAAAACCTGATTTAGTTTTATTAGATGTAAATTTACCCAGCTTTAATGGCTACTATTGGTGCCGTCAAATCCGCACTGTTTCTACGTGTCCAATCATTTTTATATCGGCAAGAAATGGAGAGATGGATCAAGTAATGGCAATGGATAATGGTGCAGATGACTACATTACAAAACCATTTTATTATGAAGTGGTGATGTCAAAAATTCGTAGTCAATTGAGGAGAGTATATGGTGAATATGCACCTAAACTAAATGAACGCGTTGTAGAGCAATCTGGATTGACACTTTTCCCGGAAAGAATGGAGCTCAGTTTTGGAGAAAAGGTCGTTAATCTGACTAAAAAGGAGACAGTGTTATTAGAGATGTTATTAATTAAAGCTCCCCTTCTTGTTAAACGTGAAGCGCTTTTTGAACAGCTTTGGGACACACATGCTTATGTAGACGAAAATACACTTAGTGTATATATTGGTCGGGTCAGAAAAAAAATACAATCCCTAGGTATTAATGATGGAATCGAAACCATTCGTGGTGCTGGATATCGTTTAATTATTACTTGGAAAAAGGATATTGATTAAGAAATGAAAATATTTTTAAAAGAACATATTCCGCTTATTGTTTTAACAATTGTTCAACTATCCATTATCCTTCTAGTTTATTGGCTTGAAGGTTTTTCTAGTATTTGGGTTATGTTTTACGTTGTATTCCTTTGCGTTTGTTTATTTGTTGGATATCTTATTTATCGATACCTTAGCCATCGTTCATTTTATTCGATTTTATCTAATCCACCAGAAACAATGAATGAAATGCAAAAGAACGATGATTTAACTGTACTAACAGAAGCACTAGAAAATTTGCTAGAAGCACAATACCGAAATTATCAATATCAATTAAGGAAATGGGAAAAGAAACAACAGGACCAACTAAATTTTATGAATCAATGGGTTCACCAAATGAAAACACCCCTCTCTGTCATTGAATTAATAGCACAGGATGCAGATGATGAAAGAATAGATAGTATTGCAGAAGAAACAGATCGGTTAAAAAATGGCTTAGAAATGGCGTTATACGTTGCACGCTTAGAAACCTTTGAACAAGATTTCATAGTAGAAAGAGTATCATTGTTGACAGTAATCGAATCAGTTATCGATGAAAATAAACGCTATTTTATCCGTAATAATGTTTATCCAGAAGTAAAAGTTAATACCGATTTGGAAGTTGAAACTGATAAAAAATGGCTTAGATTTATTCTCAATCAACTTTTTTCTAATGCAATAAAATATTCAGCAGGAAGTAAAGAGAATATTAAAATCTCAGCTTTTAGCAGAGAACGTGAGGTTATTTTAGAAGTAAAAGATTCCGGAGTAGGTATAGTAGCCTCTGATTTACCAAGAGTGTTTCAACCATTTTATACTGGGGAAAACGGTCGGAAATTTAAGGAATCGACAGGAATGGGATTATACCTTACACATGAAGTATGTAAAAAATTAAATCATAACATTACATTAGAATCTGAAGTAGGAAAAGGAACGACAGTTCAAGTCGTTTTTCCTTCTCGTTATAGCCGATAAATGGATATCATTTATCGGCTTTTTATTCTTACAATGTTGTTAGATAAATGTTAGTGAATGTGCTACTAGTCAATATTGAAATTGATTATACTGCTAAATAAAAGAATGTAAGAAAGGTGAAAATTTATGGAATTACTAAATGTATGTGACTTAGACAAAATTTATAAAAGTAAAGTACCTTATACTGCCCTATCCAATATTAACCTAAAGGTAAACGAGGGTGAGTTTGTGGGTATTATGGGACCTTCAGGAAGTGGAAAAACAACTTTATTAAATACAATTTCAACTATTGATGCCCCCTCTTCGGGGAAAGTCATTTTAAATGGAAAAGAACCTCATCAATTATCAAAAGAAAAACTAGCTTTATTTAGAAGAAGGGAGCTAGGTTTTGTTCATCAAACATTTAACTTATTATCTACATTAACAGTAAAAGAAAATATTATTTTGCCGCTTACACTTGATGGTGTACATCCTCAAGATATGAATAATGAGGTATTAACTATTGCTGAAAAACTAGGTATTTCAAATATCTTAAATAAATATATTTATGAAATTTCTGGTGGTCAAGCACAACGGGTAGCTATTGCTCGTGCAATAATCCATAGTCCAAAATTAATACTAGCCGATGAGCCTACAGGAAACTTAGATTCAAAAGCTGCAGAAGAAGTAATGGAAGAACTATCGAAAATTAATAATGAGCTAGGTACAACGATAATGCTTGTGACACATGATGCAATAGCTGCAAGTTATTGTGATCGTATTATATTTATTAAAGATGGAAAATTTTATAATGAAATTTATTGTGGAGATAACCGCAAAGTATTCTATCAAAAGATTCTAGATGTTTTATCTTTGTTAGGAGGGTGAAAAGTGACTTTTCTACAATTTGCGATTAATAATGTACTTCGAAATAAGCGTATATATATTGCCCACTTTTTAGGTAGTTCACTATCAGTTATGTTTTTTTTCATATATGCTTTCTTAATATTTCACCCGGAAAAACAATGTTAGTTTTACAAAACAATTAATAAATTAAAAATTTAAAATAAAAAAAAAATAACCATCCCAACAACAATCAAATTTAAAAAAACGTTGTACGCGTAA